>JAZKBJ010000021.1:10746-11966 GCA_040388685.1 Pseudomonadota bacterium | reverse complement strand
GCCACCAAAGGCCAAGTCCAACTGGCACCAGGGCAAACAGCGCGCCCACGCCGAACTGCCACTCGAACCGCACCCAGATGTAGGCGGCGACGGCCAAGGCCGCAAAGCCCAACGCCTTGAACGCGTCCCAGCCCAGTTCCTTCGAAACCTTGCCCGAAACCGAATCGACACCGTCGATCCGCGCATCAGAATGGTTCTTCTTGATGTCGGCGGTGATCGTCCGCGCCATCTTGTCCGACAGCGCAGCATCATGATCCGCGCCCTCGGGCAGCTTCATGCGGATCGAGATTTCGTTCGGCTTGCCGTAACGCTGGATGATCGGTTCGCCGTAACCCAGCTTCCCCACCTGTTCGCGCAATTCGACGACCGGCGCGGCGGGACTGCGTTCAAACGTCACGCGGATCATCTGCCCGCCGATGAAATCGACGCCGAGGTTCAATCCCTTGGTCAGGACCAGCCCCCACGAAGCCGCGATCAGGATCATGCTGACGATGTAGAACGGCACCCGCCACTTGAGGAAGTGGATGTTGGTATCGTCGGGAACGAGCTTGAGGAGTTTCATGTGCCTATTCCCCTTACAGGTTCAGGTCGGCCGGGCGCGCACGGCGCAGCCACTGGGCAACCCACAGGCGGGTCAGCGTCACGGCGGTGAACACCGACGTTGCGATACCGATCATCAGAACGATGGCGAAGCCCTTCACCGGGCCGGAGCCGAACGCGAACATCAGCACGGCTGCGATCACGTTGGTGATGTTGGCGTCGAAGATCGCGCGGCTGGCTTCCTTGTAGCCCATCTCGACCGCCGCCACGACCTTTCGCCCGCGGTGTCGCTCCTCCCGGATGCGCTCGTTGATCAGCACGTTGGCATCGACCGCCGCACCCACTGTCAGCACGAATCCGGCAATGCCTGGCAATGTCAGCGTGGTGTTGATGATGGCCATGACGCCCAGGATCATCAGCACGTTGATGACCAGCGCCACGTTCGCGTAGATCCCGAAGCGGCCATAGGTCACCAAGATGAACACCATCAGCGCAAGCGTGCCCACGCCCATCGCGATCATGCCCTTGCGGATCGAATCCGCGCCAAGGTCTGGCCCGACGGTGCGTTCTTCCACAACCTTGAGATCGACTGGCAAAGCACCCGAACGCAGCGAGATCGCCAGAGCGTTCGCGCTTTCGGTGGTGAAGCGGCCCGAAATGATCGCGCTGCCTCCCAGGAT
>JAZKBJ010000021.1:975-10736 GCA_040388685.1 Pseudomonadota bacterium | reverse complement strand
GCGCGGACAGCACCTTGCCGTCAAGGATGATCGCGAACTGCTTGCCGGTGTTTTGCGTGGTCAGCTTCGCGAACTTCGCCCCGCCTTCGGTGTTGAAGGTGATGTTGACGACCGGTTCATTGGTCTGCTGGTTGTTGGTCTGCTGCGCGTTTGTCAGCTGATCGCCGCGAATGCCGCCGAGACGCTTGACCGCGATCGCAGGAGCGCCGCCACCTTCGGCCGGGCTGACGAACGGCACGATCTCGCTGCCCGCTGGCGCGATGCCCTGCGCCACATCCGATGGCAGGGCCGCCGTATCGACCAGCTTGAATTCAAGCTTTGCGGTCTGGCCCAGCAGGTTCTTGAGCGCCTGCGGGTCTTGCAGACCCGGAACCTGAACGACGATGCGCGTCGGGCCGGACCGGATGATCGTGGGCTCCTTGGTGCCCAATGCGTCGATGCGCTTGCGCACGACTTCGACCGCTGTATCCATCGCCTGCGTGACCGCCTGATCGACGCCCGCGTCGGTCGGCTTGAGCACGAAGCGATTGCCGTCGATAACGTTGATGTCCCAGTCGCGCTTGCCGGTCAGCCCCGCGCCATTGGTCAGCGGCAGCACCGCCTCGCGCACGGCATCGACCTTCGATGGATCGGCTACGACGAAGGTCAGTGCACCGTCACGGTTCGAAATGTCGCTGATGCGGATGTTCTTGCCATCCTGCTTCAACTTGTTGCGAACCGATTCCTCCATACCTTCGATGCGCTGCTGGCGCACTTGCGAAGGATCGGCTTCGAGCAGGATGTGGCTGCCGCCCGCAAGATCAAGCCCGAGGTTGACCTTGGGTTCGGGCAGCGAGGGCGGCCACGACAGGCCCATGGTGGAAGTGAGTGAGGGGATCGCAGCCGCGACGCAAACCAGCGTCAGCAGCCAGAGCCAGATCACCTTCCAGCGCGGAAATTCGAGCATGGGCGGTCAGCTTTCAGAAAATTATGGTCGGTCAGTCGTTCGCAGGCGCGGAGCCGGCCGGCGGGATGATGTCGCCCAGCGTCGAGCGCACGGCCTTCACCTTCACATTCGGCCCCAGTTCCAGCTCGACGTAATGATCGTCGATCTTGATGACCTTGCCGATCAGCCCGCCAGCGGTAACGACCATGTCATTCTTCTTCAGGCTCGCGATCTTGGCCTTGTGCTCCTTCTGCTGGCGCATCTGCGGCCGCAGGATCAGGAACCAGAAGATGAAGCCCATGGCGACCAGTGGCAGAAAGCTCATCCAGGCGGGTGGTTCACCGGCATTGGCGGCGGCGGCAGAAAGTGTGCTCAGCATCATGGGTCCGTTTCTGGGAACGCGTGTCCGGTATTGCAACGGCCACCTCCACGCATTTTTCACGCGAAGACACCCGGCAAGCTTGACGCGGGCGGTTAGCAGCTTGCCAAAGCCAAAGCAATCGAAGCCCCGCGCCCGCTTCGCCGCAGCTGTGCACCTTTTGCCCAATCCGGCGCTTGCCAAGGCGGAAACCGCTGCCTATAGGCCCGCTCCAAGGTCGGGACGTAGCGCAGCCTGGTAGCGCATCACACTGGGGGTGTGGGGGTCGGAGGTTCGAATCCTCTCGTCCCGACCAATTCAAAAGACAATCTCGACAAACGCTGCCGGGATCAGGAATTGCCGATAAGCCGGTAGCCTACGCCCGGCTCGTTCCGGATCAAAGTCGGCCGCGACGGATCGTTTTCCAGCTTTCGCCTAATTCCGCGCGCCGCAACGCGCAAGTACTCGACATCGCCATCGTGACCCGGTCCCCAAACGGATCTGAGCAGCGCGGCATGAGTCACCACGCGTCCTGCGCATTTGGCCAGTTCGGCAAGGAACGCATATTCCTTGGGCGTGAGGTGGACGTCAGTGCCGGCCTTGCGAACTTGCCGCGCGATGAGGTCGATTTCAACATCCCCACGCATGAGCCGGGGCGTGTCGGTCTCATTGGCCAGCTTGTGCCGCAACGCGGTGCGAATGCGCGCCAGCACCTCCTCGGTGTCGAATGGCTTGGACACGTAGTCATCTGCGCCAAGATCGAGCGCGGCGACCTTCTGATCGGTGGCATCCCGGGCGGAGACGACGATCACCGACGCCCCTGCCCCCTTCAGCACCGGCACAAGCTCAAGCCCATCCCGATCAGGCAGGCCAAGGTCGAGCAGCACCAGCTCGGGCTTGTCGATCTGCAGCGCGGTCATGGTCTCGCGTGCGGACCCCGCCTCGATAATCCGGTAATGCGCGCGGGCAAGGCTGTTGTGAAGCAGGCGCCGGATAGCAGGCTCGTCGTCCACGACCAGTATGGTGATCTGTCTGCTCATTGGGCGGAAAGCTCTCTCAGCCTGCTGGCAGGGACGTTTAGTGTGAAACAGGCACCGGTGCCCTCCGGACGGTTGACCGCCGAGACCATTATACCCATGGCCTCCGCAAAGCCCTTGACTATGGCAAGGCCGAGGCCGGTGCCGCCCTTGCGGTCCGACCCCTCGATCCGGGCGAATGTTTCAAAGATACGGACCTCTTCTCCTGCAGGAATGCCCGGACCTTCGTCCATTATCGACAGCCGCGCTCCGGTGACATCACTGTCTGCCGCAATCGTGATCGCCGCAGCGCTGCCGCCATATTTCGCGGCATTCTCGATCAGGTTGATCAGGCAATGGTGGAACAGTTGCGGGTCGACCATGACCAGCGGCAAATCGGGAGGGATGGCGATGTCCACGGTCCGGCCGTCCAGAATGCCACGAAGGTCATGGATGGCGCTCGCCACCGCCTCGGAAAGATCGACCGGTTCGATGCCCTGATGCAGCGCCCCCGCCTCTATCCGGACCATATCGAGCAGATTGTCGACAAAGCGGTGAAGCCGTTCCGCCTCGTTGCGCGCGGTGGCAAGCTGCTGTTCCTGTTCGACGGACAGCGCGCGCATATCCCCCAGCGTGCCGAGGACCGTTGTCAGCGGGGTCCGCAGATCATGGCTGACCGATGAAAGCAGCGCATGGCGCAATCGGTCGCGTTCGCGGACATGTTCCAGCGCGGCCATGTCCTGTTCCAGCGTGATCCGCTCGAGCGCGAGCCCGGCCTGATCGAGCAGGCTGATCAGCAGCGGCATCTGATCGGGCGTTACGGGTGGGCGCGCATCGGACCGGGCCATGCCGAAAATCGCCAGCACTTTTCCTCCGGTCCCGAGCGGGCGAAACAGCCACTCGCACTCGGTCAGCACGTCCGAGCCACGGCCCGCTGGCTCGGCATGATCCAGCGCCCAGCGAGCTGCGGTCACATCCAGCATGTCCAGCCTGCAACCGGGCGGCGATGATGCACGCACGACAAGGTCGGTGCCGCTGGGGAGAAGCAGAACCGTATCGCAGTCGAGCAGGCGGGCCGTCTCCGTGCAAAGCACCTCGGCCAGTTCGTCCAGCGCACTGATACCGGTGAGCTGCCGTGCGAAATTTGCAAGCAGGCTGTTTTGCGTCGAACTCGCCTGCGCCAGCAGCGCCTGATCGCGGAGCCGCGAGGCCAGCTGGCTGCCCGCGATTGCCACGCCGAGAAGGACAAGGACCGTAATGATGTTCTGGGGATCTTCGATGGTCAACGTGTGGGTCGGGGGAATGAAGAAGAAATTGTAGGCCAGCGATGAGACCAGACTGGTCACAACACCCGTGCGCAATCCGTAGCGCGTTGCCGCCACCATCACCGGCAAAAGATAGAGCAACCCGACATTGGCGATGTTGCCGCGTTCGAACAGCACTTTGCCCAGAAGCGTAACCAGCGCCGTCAACGCCAGCGACACGGCATGGCCGGGCAGCGCTCCAGCGCCTGATATCGGCCGCCGGTCAGTGCCCGCCATGGCTGGAAAATCGGGAGAGAGGTCATTCATCGCAGGCCATTTGCGCGCACCCGGCCCGGTCTGTCGAGTGCCGGAATAGGGCAACACTTTGGTCCGGCCCAAACTTCGCTGCGGCAACCTTGGGCGCGGCCCCGCCGCAAGCGCTAATGATCTCCATCAGCCTCTCGGAAAATAGGCGCTGTGCGGGGGTATGTCGACGAGGCGCAAAAGACCCGGCCCTTCGAGAGTGAAAGCAAGGCCGCAAGTCAGCAGCAGGAAAGTGGCGGCGCATAGCGCGAACTCAGACAGTGTCGTCGGATGCGATGGATGGGCGGTGATCAGGGCCTGGGCCAATACAGCCACCCGATAACAAAGGCCGAGCAGTGCCAGCCCGAGGGCGCGCAATCCTGCTTCCGCCGCCCACAGACGCTTTCCTTCGCGCAAACTCTCAAGATAACCGGACATCGAGCATTTCCCGCAATCGTTATGCGGTGTTTCATGTGCGCCTGCAGTGCATTAAGATTCCAAGGGGGATTTGGCGGCGGGCATAAAGATTGCGTAAAGTTCGTGGTGCTTTACCGCACCCGCACCTAGGTCAGCCTCCATGAACGACACTGACCAGACCCAGACCCAGGACGAAAGCCTCACCGCGCTGGCAATTGGCGCGATTGGCGTGGTTTTCGGCGATATCGGCACCTCGCCGCTCTATGCCCTGAAGGAAAGCTTCATCGGCCATCATCCGCTGGCGGTGGACCGACCGCACATCTTCGGTGTGCTGTCGCTGATCTTCTGGACGATGATGCTGATCGTCACGCTCAAGTACGTTTTCGTCATCCTGCGCGCCGACAACAAGGGCGAAGGGGGCAGTCTGGCGCTGCTTGCGCTGATCGGCCGCAAACTTGGCGCAAATAGATGGACCCCGGTGATCGCCATGCTTGGCGTGATCGCCACTGCCCTGTTCTATGGCGATGCGATCATCACACCGGCCATATCGGTGCTCTCGGCAGTCGAGGGGCTGACTATCGTCAATGAGGGGCTTGCACAGTGCTGTCGATCGGCATTCTCGTCGGCCTCTTCGCGATCCAGTCACGCGGCACTGCTGCGGTGGGCAAACTGTTCGGTCCGGTCATCATCGTCTATTTCATCGTTCTGGCGGTGTTGGGCGTGGTGAACATCGCCAAGGCGCCGCAAGTGCTGTGGGCGCTCAGCCCGCACTATGCGCTCGAATTCTTTCTGATCGATCCGGGTCTGGCATTCCTCGCGCTTGGCTCGGTGGTGCTGGCCGTAACCGGGGCAGAAGCGCTTTATGCCGACATGGGTCACTTCGGCCGCAAGGCGATCATGGTGTCGTGGCTTTACGTCGCATTCCCATGCCTGATCATCAACTATCTCGGCCAGTCGGCGCTGCTCATGGTAAACCCTGCCGCGGTCGAGAACCCGTTCTTCCTGATGGCCCCGGACTGGGCGCGCCTGCCGCTGGTCGTGCTGGCGACGATGGCGACGATCATTGCCAGCCAGGCGGTGATTTCAGGCGCCTATTCGGTGTCGCAGCAAGCCGTGCAACTCGGCTTTCTGCCCCGCCTCAAGATCCTGCATACCAGCGCCAAGGCGGCGGGCCAGATCTACGTCCCGCTGGTCAACTGGGGCCTGCTCGCGCTCGTCATCATGCTCGTCGTCGGCTTCGGCAGTTCAAGCAACCTGGCAGCGGCCTATGGCATCGCGGTCACCGGCACGATGTTCATCACCGCCTGCATGCTTGGCATCCTGACGTTCGCCGTGTGGAAATGGCATCCCTTGGTGGCGATTACCGTCACTGGCGCATTCCTCATCGTCGATGGTCTCTATTTCGCGTCCAACGTCACGAAAATTCCGGACGGTGGCTGGTTCCCGCTGCTCGTCGCCGCAGTTGTATTCATTCTGCTAACCACGTGGGCCACAGGCCGCCGCCTGATGCGCGAGCGGCTCCATGAAGACGCGATGCCGATCGACCTTTTCCTCCAGTCGGTGGAAAAGAAGGTCAAGCGCGTGGCGGGCACGTCGGTGTTTCTCGCCTCGACCACCGACGGCATTCCGCCAGCCTTGCTGCACAACCTCAAGCACAACCACATCCTGCACGATCGCGTGGTAATGCTCACCGTCTCGACCGAAGGCGTCCCGCATGTCTCGCCTGAACGTCGCTGCGATGTCGAGGAACTGGGACACGGCTTCTATCGCATCATCCTGCATTACGGCTTCATGGATGACGTCGACATTCCCGCAGAACTGGCAGCCGAAGACCGCGCCGGTGGTCCGTTCAAGGCGATGGACACCAGCTACTTCCTCTCGCGGCAGACGCTGATTGCATCGAACCGTCCCGGCATGGCCATCTGGCGCGAGAAGCTGTTCGCCGGCATGGTCCGCAACGCCGAAAGCGCCATGCAGTTCTTCAAGCTGCCGACCAACCGCGTTATCGAACTCGGCAGCCAGGTCGAAATCTGAAGCCCCGCCCGCCGTCGCACCGCTTGCAAGGCCAGTCACTGTTGGTTGACCTGACCCGTCATCGTCGGCACTGATAGCGCCCACGCAGCACCCGGCCCCTACAGGCCGGGGAAGTGGCTGCCGTTTCAAGCGATGAGCCAGATGCCCAGCAAAAAGCCGATTGCCCAACCTGAAATCCATTCGATCAAAGCCGAGGTCGACGAAATCAAACGGCGGCGGATTCTCGAAGAAGCCATCGCGCAATTCTTCGACAAGGGTTACGAGGCGACTTCGCTGGAATCGATTGCCGAAGGCCTCGGGGTCACCAAGCAGTTCATCTATACGCGCTTTCGCAGCAAGGCGGAATTGCTGGTCGCAGTCTGCCACGCCGGTGCCGCGGCGGCAGACCAGACGGTGGCGTTCAGCGCCACGCTTGACGGCGATCCCGCCACGCGGCTGGCGCAGATCATCCGTTTTTTCGTGCGTCTGCAAATCGAGCATCGCCGCGAGGTTGCGCTCTATTTCCGCGAGGCAAAAAGCCTTCCGGCTGACGAAGGCCTTGCCATCGATGCTTCGAAGCAGCGTTTCCACCGCATGTTGCGCGGCTTGCTGAACGAAGGAAAGGCCAGCGGTCAGTTTGAAATTGCCGACGCCTCGCTCGCCGCGTCAGCACTTGGCGGCATGGCCTCGTGGGCATTCACATGGTTCCAGCCGGAGGGACGCTGGGATGCCGAATCGGTCGCGCGCGAGCTTGCCGCACTGGCTCTGAGAACCGCCGGCGTAACCGACCCGCTCCCGCACGTTGCGAGCGATCCCGCGTAACGACATAAAATCCCGGCGACCTTCAAACCCCGCCGCAATCCAGATTTTTCCCTGCTTTCAGACTATTAGCGCAACTCCTGCGCGCCCTCTGCGCGTGCGCGGATGCGCCACGACGGACATGCCATATTCCCAAAGATTGGATTATAGCCTTGACAGAATAATTATATTCTTGTGAGTATATTTGTCGAGCGATGGCCCGATCCGGCTGCCGCATTCCAGAGGTGTCCGTTATGGTTGTTGGCGAACAGAAGCCCGATTTCGATGCTGTGGTCATTGGTGCCGGCGTTACCGGCATCTACCAGACACACCTGCTCGAACAGAACGGCATGTCGGTCTGCGGCATCGAGGCGGGCAACGATGTCGGCGGAACGTGGTTCTGGAACCGCTATCCCGGCTGCCGCCTCGACACCGAAAGCTATGCCTACGGCTATTTCGCCCTCAAGGGCATCATCCCCGATTGGGACTGGAACGAGCGGTTCGCCTCCCAGCCCGAAATGCTGCGCTATGCCAATCGCGCGGCAGACGCGATGGATGTGCGCAAGCTTTACCGGTTCAACACCAAGGTCGCCGCCGCCCATTATCAGGACACCGCAAACGTCTGGCAGGTCACGCTCGGCAACGGCGAGAAACTGACCTGCCGCTTCCTCATTTCCTGCACCGGCCCGCTCTCGGCCACGAGAATGCCTGACATCGAGGGCATCTCGGCGTTCAAGGGCGAAGCCTTCCATTCCTCGCGCTGGCCGGTGGATGAAGCGGGCCTCCCCCGCGAAATCGACTTCTCGGGCAAGCGGGTCGGCATTGTCGGCACCGGTGCCACGGGTGTGCAGATCATCCCGATCGTCGCCGAAAAGGCAGGCCAGCTTCAGGTGTTCCAGCGTTCCGCCAACTGGTGCACGCCGCTTGGCAACACCCCGATCAGCAAGGACGAGATGGAGGTCATCCGCAAGCGTTACCCCAACATTCTCGAATATGTGAAGATCACCGACACGGCGTTCCCCTATCACCGCGACCAGCGCAAGGCGATCGACGTCCCTGCGGAGGAGCGCGAGGCCTTCTTCGAAAACCTCTACAACCAGCCCGGCTACGGCATCTGGCTGAGCGGCTTCCGCGACTTGCTGGTCAACAAGGAATCGAACAAGTTCCTTGCCGATTTCGTCGCCGACAAGATCCGCTCGCGCGTCAAGGACCAGACCATCGCCGAAAAGCTGATCCCGAAGGATCACCCGTTCGGCGGCAAGCGTGTCCCGATGGAAACGAACTACTACGAGGCCTACAACAAGGACAATGTCCACCTCATCGACATCAAGGAATCACCGATCGTCAGGATCACCGAAACCGGTATCCAGACCGCAGATGCCTTCTACGAGCTCGACGTGATCATCTTCGCAACCGGTTTCGATGCGGTTACCGGATCGCTCGACCGGATCGACATTCGCGGCAAGGGCGGTGCCCGCCTCAAGGATGTCTGGGCCGATGGGCCGACCACGTTCCTGGGACTACAGGCACGTGGCTTTCCCAATTTTTACACGCTGGTCGGGCCGCACAATGGCTCTGCGTTCTGCAACGTCGGCGTTTGCGGGGGGCTTCAGGCAGAATGGGTGACCCAGATGCTCGTCTACATGGCCGCAAAGGGCCTCACCTTTGCCGAGGCATCGCAGGCGGCCGAGGATGAATGGACCGAATCCGTCTACCGCGATTTTGCCCGCACCCTGCTGGCCGAGGCGAATGCCTGGTGGGTGAGAACAACGACGAAGCCCGATGGCACTGTCGTGCGCCGCACGCTGGTCCATGTCGGCGGCGGACCGGAGTATCGCAAACGCTGCGAGCAGGTGGCTTATATGGACTATGAAGGCTTCGAAATGGCATGACCGGATCACCATTTCCCCGTCAATCAACATTAGCGTTGACAGCGGGGAGTGATCCTATAATTTCGGCAAACAACAAGCATTGAAGCGGGAGTGTAGTGCCTTGACGTTCACGGAGTGGTCCGAGGTTTGCCCGCTGGCGGACTTGCTGGTGCGCAGTGCAGCCCGATATCCTGACCGCAACGCACTGGTCATGCCCGACCTGACGTTGACTTTTGCCGAGTTGCGCGATGCCTCGGTCGAGATCGCACGCGGCATTATCGGGCTGGGACTTGCTCCGCGCGCGCACGTCGGCATTCTGGCGAACAACAGCCGCGAGATGGTGACCGCGCTGTTCGGCGCAGCCCTCGCAAATTGCGTGGCTGTCCCGCTCAACGCCCGGCACAAGAGCCGCGAACTCGGCTACATCATCGAGAACGCCGACCTTGCCCTGATCCTGACCACCGCTGCCGACACTCGCTTCGTCGATTTCCGCGAAGTGCTGTCCAGCGCGCTGCCCACGCTTGGCGCCAGCGCGGCAGGCAGCACCCTATCACTCACCGAAGCGCCAAAGCTTCGGGGAATCGTCGTGCTCGAAGGCGATGCGCCAGCTGGCTTCCTGTCGCGCGACGCATTCGCAGAAGCAGCCGCGAAAGTCCCGGCCAACGCGGTAGATCAGGCACGCCGGGCTACCCGACTGCGCGACACGGCCCTGATCATCTACACCTCGGGCACGACGGCCAACCCCAAGGGCTGTCTGCTCACCCACGAAGCCGTCACGCGCGGGCCGGTTGAGCGCGCCAGCAGCCGCTTCCGCGC
>JAZKBJ010000021.1:0-965 GCA_040388685.1 Pseudomonadota bacterium | reverse complement strand
ACCGGCGGCACCTATGTCACCGACGTGTTCTTCGATGCGGGCCGCGCGCTCGACCTGATGGAGCGCGAAAAGGTGACTGTGGCATGGCCATGGTTCCCCGCGATCCTGCAACCCTTGCTCGACCATCCCGAATTCGCACCGCAGCGCCTCGCCGCCTTGCGCAAGGTGTTGCTGATCGCGCCCCCTGCCCTCGTTGATCGTGCCCAGCGGACCTTCCCCGAAGCCGAGTTCATGCAGGCTTGCGGTATGACCGAAACCGCCGGAATCTTCGCCCTCTGCGCGCCTGACGAAACGCCCGAGCAGCGGACAATCAGCCAGGGCAAGCCCGTGCCGGGCGTCGAAGTGAAGATCATCGACCTGGATAGCGGGGCGCAAGCGGCACCTGGCTCCGTCGGCGAAATTCTCGTGACCCGCGCCTTGATGAGGTTCCCGTGGCCTTTGTCGAGCTGCGTCCCGGCCAAGCGGCTTCGGAGCAGGAACTGATCGACTTCTGCCAGGGCCGCATCGCCAGCTACAAGGTGCCGCGCGCCGTCTTCTTCATGAACGATGGCGAATGGCCGATGTCGGCGACGAAAGTGGACAAACGGGCGTTGCGCGCCCGCTTGTAGGGCAAGCCCGCCTACCGCTTCTGCATCCCGCTGAAGAATATCTCGCAGAACGAATCCGAGATTTCCTGCGCGGAATGCGCGCCGCCCGGCTGATACCAGCGGTGCGTCCAGTTCAGCATCCCGAACAGCGCATTCTCGACCAGCCTCGGCGGAATATCGTCCCGGAGCTCCCCCGCCGCGATTGCCTCGCGGATGAAGGTGATCAATGTCTGGTCGAAGGCCCGGGTCTTCTTCATGATTTCCTGCGCCCAGGCAGTTTCTTCGGCGCCGACCTGATGCATCTGCTCCTGGATGTAGACGAAGGTCGCGGGATAATTTTCCTCATACGACACCATCAGCCGCACATAGATGGCATGA
>JAZKBJ010000020.1:278-4264 GCA_040388685.1 Pseudomonadota bacterium | reverse complement strand
ACCGCTTCGGCATCCTGCGGGCCATAGATATAGCCAAGGAAAGCGGGACGCGAAGGCGTGTCTGCATCCAGGCCAACCCGGCGCGTGGTCATGGCCCCGGCGGAAAAGCCCATCATGCCGACGCGGGCAGGATCGATGCCGTATTTGGCGGCATTAGCGCGGACCCATGCAACCGCAGCCTTGCCATCGGCAGGCGCCATCGATTTGCCCAACAGGTCGCCGGTCATCGGGTGGCCGACTTCCTTCATCAGCTGTTCGCCCATGAACTTACCAGCTTCGGCTTCGTCCCTCGGCGTTGGATTGAGGCGATACTTTAGCACGAAGGCGGCAATGCCGCGATCCGCCAGCGCGCGCGCGACGGCCCACCCTTCGTGATCCATCGCGAGGAGCATGAAAGCCCCGCCCGGCGCCACGACTACGGCAGCACCCGTCGCCTTGGCTGGATCAGGCAGCACCGGCGTGATCGTGGGGCGGGTGACATTGCGCGCGGCATAGTCGCGCCCCATGAACTTGACCCATTGTTCGGTCGCAGCACTGCCCGGCGTCTTCTCGCCATACAGCGGAATAGCACCGGGTTCGGCAGGGGCCGGAACGGCGACCGAAGGTGGCGGGCCGCCCTGCGCGAAAGCGGGTGCGGCCACTGCCAGCGACAATGCGGTCAAAATGGCTTTGCTTTTCATTTTTATCCTCTCCCTTTCGCCGCTTAGCGGGTAAAGGCTTGCGCGTTTCCTGCGTCCACATTGATCATGTTGCCGGTCGACTTTGCCGACATGTCACTGGCAAGGAAATAAACTGCCTCGGCAATATCTTCGGGTAGCACGTCGCGCTTCAGCATCGAGCGCTGGCGATAATGCTCTTCGAGTTCCTTGCCGCTGTCGATGCCGTGCGCACCGGCACGCTCCTTGCGCCAGTCACCGTCCCAGATGCGGCTGCCCTTGATCACCGCATCGGGATTGACGACGTTGACGCGGATGCCCTCGGGCGCGCCTTCCAAGGCGAGACAGCGTGCAAGATGGTTGGCCGCCGCCTTGGCCGAGGCATAGGCACTGGCGTTCGTCGCGGCGGCAACCCCGTTCTTCGAACCGATGAACACGACCGACGAACCACCCTGCGCCTTCATCCGCTTCAGCAGCGGCCAGGCCGAGCGCGAAGTCAGGAAATAGCCCTGCGCCAGCACATCGTAATTACGGTTCCACAGCTCGATCGTGGTTTCCTCAAGCGGTGCCGAGCTTGCGATGCCCGCGTTGGCGACGAGGATATCCAAGCCGCCAAATTCGCGCGCCGCCACATCGAACGCGGCCTGCACCTGCGCTTCATCGGTCACGTCGCATACGGCAGCGCGCACCACATCCTTGCCGAACTGCTTGGCAAAGCCGGCACGGACCTCTTCGACAGCAGTAGCGTCACGATCGGCCAGCACCACGCAGGCACCGTCCTTGAGCAGGCGCGCAGCCGATGCGGCGCCGATGCCCCCTGCCCCGCCGGTCACCAGCGCGATCTTGCCGACCAGCGGCTTGGGCGCGGGCATGCGCTGCAGCTTGGCTTCCTCAAGCAGCCAGTATTCGATGTCGAAGGCTTCCTGCTCGTCGAGCGCGATGTAATCGCCGATGGCCTCGGCCCCGCGCATTACATTGATCGCATTGCCGTAGAACTCGCCTGCAAGTCGTGCGGTGGTCTTGTCCGTGGCAAAGGTGATGCGCCCGACCCCGGGCACCAGTACGACGACCGGATTGGAATCGCGCACCGCGGGCGAATTGCCGCGCTTGCAGCGTTCGTAATACGAGAGGTACATTTCACGATAGGCCGCGATTTGCGCTTCGAGATAGGCATCGTCCTGCAAGCGCGCGGGATCGAGCGGCAAAGGCGCGATCTTGGTGCGCAGGAAGTGGTCCGGGCACGACGTGCCAAGCGCGGCAAGCCGCTCGAAATCGGCAGAGCCGGTAAATTCGAGCGCCTCGGCATCGTCCGAAAAGTGGCCAAGCTTAAGGCGCGCGCCCGTCATGAAACCGCGCAGACGGGGCATCAGATCGGCCGCGATGGTAGCGCGTTCAGCATTTGGAGCAACCTTCTGGCCGCCAAAGGCGGGCTTGCCCTCGAGTTTACCGTTCAGATAATTCGCCGCGTCCGCAATCAGCTGGACGGTGTGGTCGTAGCAGGCCCGGGCGCTATCGGCCCAGCAAATGATACCGTGGCCTGCCAGCATCACGCCTTCGACCTGGGGATTGGCCGCCACGTAATCGCGCAGCATAACGCCCAGCGTGTAGCCGGGGCGCTTCCACGGCAACCAGCCGATCTTGCCGCCCCAGATTTCCTGCGTAGCCGATTCGCCGCCCGAAGAAGCCGCCAGCGCGATGATTGCATCTGGATGAACGTGATCGACATGTGCGAAAGGCAGCAGCGAATGCAGGGGCGTGTCGATCGAGGCCGCGCGACCGTTCAGGTTGAACGTGCAGTGCGGCAGAAAGCCTACCATCTTGTCGTCATCATCCGGCCCGGCATAATGCGCTTCAAGGCCGAGCAGCTTCGTCTGATAAAGCGTGGCAAAGCCATCGAGCTTCATCGAACCGATGTCGCCGCCCGATCCCTTGACCCACAGCACTTCGACCATCGCGCCGGTCAGCGGATCGACTTCCTGCAGCTTGGCCGAGGTATTGCCGCCGCCGAAATTGGTGACAGTAAGGTCCGAACCCAGCAGGTTCGACCGGTACAGCAAAAGTTCTGCCGGGCTTAGCGTGGCCGCGACGGCGTCATCCCAACGGCTGCTGGGCACGGCGAACGGAAGGGCGGCGGAAGTTATGGTCGTCTGCGCGTTCATGGCATCCCTGCAAGGCAAAGCTCCGGTTTGGCACCGGTTGAAAGACTCGCTACCATTTTGCCCGCAAACGATCAAGAATGATCGTTATTGATCGTTTTATTTTTGCCGCGAAAGCAAAAGAGGCCCGCACTGCGAGAGTGCAAGGCCCCATTTTGCCGTCCCGCCGAAAAGTATCAGCGTGCAGATTGCTGCAGGAAAGCGATCAGGTCTGCCCGGTCCTGTGCATTGGCCATCGGCGGAAACGCCATGCGATTGCCCGGAATGTATTTGGCAGGCCCAGCAAGGTAAGCATCCAGTGCAGCCGCGTCCCAGGAAACCGCGCGATCCTTCATTGCCTGCGAATAATTGAAGTTCGGCATCGTACCCGACGTGCGCCCAACGACGCCCTTGAGCGAGGGACCGAGGCGGGTCGCCCCCGTGTTAAGATCGTGGCAGGCGGCACAGCGCGCATAGACCGTCTTGCCGCGGACCGGATCCCCGGCTGTCTGGGCCATCGCCGTTCCAATCCCGACCAATGCGAGCGTGGCTGCGGAGATGATAGCTAGGCTGCGCATCAGGCGGTTTCCTTCAAACATTGCGCCGCTATGGAACAGCATCGCTGTCGCAGCCCTGAACGGCTCAATCCTTGGCTGGTGCCAGAAGATAGAGCTTCATCAGAATGCGGAAAAGTTCGGATTTCTCTCGCGCGGTAAGGCAAGACGTCAATTCATCTTCGTGTGCAACGATCGCTTCGCGCGAAACGGCCAGAACCTCGCGCCCCTCATCCGTGAGCCACAACCCACCTGCCCGCCGGTCAAGCTTCGACGGTTCGTTGAGCAGAAAACCGTTCTTGATCAACTGCCGCACGAACTGGTGGACTGTGGGCCGTTCGATCTGGAAAAATCGGGACAGGTCCGTCTGTTTCACACCGGGATTTGCATTTACCAACCACAGGATTGCAACCTGCTTCGGCGTAACGCGCAACGGATCTAGCTGCTTTTCCAGCCGGGACACGAACAGCGTGTTCACGGTGCCGATGTGGAGTCCGAGCACCGAATCGATACCGTCAAGATCAAGATCCGGGACAACCGATTGGCGGTTGATCACTGCGGTGGCCACAGATGGTCCTTCCAACGAAATCAAATGACTGCCGTCGCTGGCGGTGAAATCACGGCAAAATGTAACAATCCAG
>JAZKBJ010000020.1:0-268 GCA_040388685.1 Pseudomonadota bacterium | reverse complement strand
CATACTATTATCTGCAAAGCTTTTGTGCGCTGCAGCGCGCCAGAAATGTCCAGTTTCACCCGGTGCGCCGCTTTGGCTTGTCAGAAATGCCGAATGCGCACACATAACCGGCGAAACGACCGGGAGATGTGTTTTGCCTGCCAAAAGTCTGATCATGTCTGCCGCGATGCTGGCAAGTTCGGCTGGGCCTGCGGTGGCTGCAGATGGCCCAGCAGCTCCTGCCCCCACGCTCAATTATGCATTTTCCGTCAGGGCAACGCTTGATCCG
>JAZKBJ010000019.1:2603-4840 GCA_040388685.1 Pseudomonadota bacterium | reverse complement strand
CGTTTACCTTCCTCCTTCACGGTAAACGTATCTCGGGGGTGCGACTTTACCATGATGGTTGCTGGCGATTTGATGGACAATCCCTTGGTGGAACTGACGGCCAAGCAGCGCGAGGTCCTTGATCTCCTGATCCAGCACAAGACGTCAAAAGAGATATCGCGCCTCCTCGGTATTTCCCCGCACACAGTCGATCAGCGCATCATGCTCGCGCGCGGCAAGCTCGGTGTCGGTACGCGCGGCGAAGTCGCTCAGGCCTATCGCCGCCTGCTCGAGATATACGAACAACCCGTATATGAACTTTCCCATGTAGGTTTTCCGCCACTTCCGGTCGAAACGTCTGAGCGGGGCGACGTTGGTGTCGACCGGTCCGGAACAGGGATCATGCCTCTGGCGCCACAAGCGTCCGGGATCGAAGGCAAGGTTTCAGGTTCCACGCCAGACGGACAATTTCCGCAAGGCAGGGACGGGCGCGTTTACCACCACGTTCTCCCGGAGATGTTCGACGGGCCGTATGGCACCTTGATGCGACTGGGTTTCATTGTCGCAATCACGGCGCTGCTGATCCTGATCGTGCTTGGGGGCTTGAGCATGTTTGCCGAGTTGTCATCACTGCTTGATCGCTGATCTGCCCACGGCGCGCAGACCATCTCCTTTCGTCAACCGGGTGACCGGCGCGGGGGCGCCGCCACCTCGATCTGAAAGGGGCCCTTTGCGGTAACGCGAGGGGTGGGAGCTACCATGATGAATTCCAATCTTGTCACCGTTCACGGTATCCGCATCACCCGTGACCTTCACGAAACCGAAGCCGCCATCGACGAAGCGCTGATCCGTCAGGCCAACCTTCTGGCCACCATGGTCCGGGCTCGCCGCGAATCGCCGGTCGGTGCCTTTACCGGGCAGGAAGCGCTGCTGCGCCTTGCCGCAAGCCAGAAGGCCATGCTGGATGCCAGCAACGAAATCGCACGGGTCCACGGCAAGCTGCTCGACGTCGGCCGCGAACTGGGCAGCGGCGGCGTGGATGATTGTCCGCCCAAGGGCTCGCTCGAAACCGCCCGCAACACCGTCTCCATGGTCCGCGCGGCCTGATTGCCACTAGCCGTTCCTGAATCTGGTCCGGGGAAATGATGTTGATCTGGTTGTTTCGCCTTGCGATTGCGGCTGTTCTTTTCTTCACCTTCCGCAAGGGAGGGGAGCCAGAACGACTTGTTGCGGCCGTCCTGGCAGCAACGACGCTGCTCGACGTGGCAAACCACGCGATGTTCGGTGAACCTGCGTTTTTCGCGGTTAATCCCGGACATCTCGTGATCGATAGCTGGGCGATGATCGCGCTGCTGTGGATCGCGCTCCGGGCCAACCGGGGCTGGCCGCTTCTGGTCAGCGCGGCGCAGATCATCGTGGTGCTGGGCCACTTGTCGAAGATCATCGAACTTTCCCTGGTCCGCTACGGCTATTTTGCCATGACGCAGATGCCCTTGAACATCCAGCTTGCAGCGTTGCTGCTCGGAACCGTCGCTCACGTGCGGCGCCAAGAGCTGGTCGGCCGCTACCATTCTTGGCGGCTTGATCGCAGCGCGATGTAATCCGTGCGGTGCCTTGGGGAAGGCACCGGACCCTAAGCCCTACACACCTGTCTCAAACCGACAAACCTTCCGTCACTCCGGGGGAGCACTCAACATGACTGTACGTTCCATGCGGGCAACAACCACGCGGGCCGCAATAAACACGATTGGACGCCGCAGCGCACCGCGCTTGGTCGAGCCTGCCACGACCGCCGAAACGCTCGATCCGGCGCTTATCATCCACCACCTCGCCGTCGCGCGCGAACTCTATGCCGAGCGCCGCCGCCGTCACAAGTTCCTGCCCGCCGACCTTTTCGGCGAGCCGACCTGGGACATCCTGCTGGACCTCTACATAGCCGCGCGCGAGGAGCGCCGCGTGCCCACCACCAGTGCCTGCATCGGCGCGCATGTCCCGCCCACCACCGCCTTGCGCTGGCTGCGCATTCTCGAAGCGCGCGGCCTGATCGAGCGTGAGGATGATGGCCGCGATGGCCGCCGCACGTTCGTCCGCCTCACCTGGCGCGGCCTTGCGGCGATGGATGCCAGCCTTGCCAGCCTGCGCAAGAATTTCGGGCGTGTCCTCGCCCAGGATCCCGACCGGCACCGTCCGGCGGGATGACCGTTCCCCGGAAAGCCGGACGGAAGTCGCACCCCCTCCGTCCGGCTGACCGGGTGTGT
>JAZKBJ010000019.1:0-2593 GCA_040388685.1 Pseudomonadota bacterium | reverse complement strand
AGGAAGAGCTGCTCGACGACATCTGCAACGACGTGCTCGGCTTCGGCCCGCTCGAGCCGCTGCTGTCGCGCGACGACATCTCCGACATCATGGTCAACGGTTCCGGCACCGTCTACATCGAAGTCAAGGGCAAGATCCAGCGCACCGCGCCGCTGTAGCTGCCCGCCGCAGGCATGCCGTCGCTGCCCAGGGCAGGGGTGAACCGCGCCCGCGCGCTGACCTTGGCGCACGTCGCCGCGTCGAGATCGGCGGAGCCGCTTGTTCCGGTCACTTCGCAGCCGGTCACCCGCCCGTCAGGCCCGATTGCCAGCCTGAACCGAGTCACGCCTTCGCGTTCCTCGCGGATGGCCGCACTGGGATAGTCGCGGTCCGAAACCCACGACCCCGGCGCAGACTTCGGCGCAGCGGCACGCACGCTGTAGCTTGCCGCTGCCGATGGCAGGGGTGAGGGCAGGGGCTTTGGCTCGATCAGCAGATCGCCCGCTGGAACAACTTCGGGCACGTCGATCTCGCGGATCGTGAATCCCGGATCAGCTCTGGCCAGCACGATGTCCGGTCTCGGCGCGATCAGCGTCCGGTCGGTGCGCGCTTCCGGTGGCTTCACGTCGGGTGGTGCGATCGGCGTGATTTTTACCTCGTCCTGCCACTGCCGGGCCACCAGCGTATCGCGCATGATGTTCACCACGCCGCCGGCAAAGCCCGACGCAATCGCCCAGATGCCCACGCCGTGCAGCAGAGCGACTGCCACGAATGCCTGCGCCCGTTTCCCGCCGTTGTTTTCGATGAGATAAGCCATATGCAACACCTCTCCGTTGCCGTCGCCCCGTGCTGCCACAGCGGGAACGCGTTCCGGAATCAGGCCTCGCTTGGCAGCGAACCCTGCCGGAAGAGGTGCCCCGCACAGGCAGGGCGATCGGTAACAACGGAAACTATACCAGCGCGCGGTCGGGTGCCAGAAAAATCTCAACCAATTTGATAGATATTAGCCATAACTGTCACCCGCTCCGCGCGGCCACATCCCGCATCTGTTCGCGCAGCCACACCAGCCCCGGATCGCCTGCCCGGGCCTCGTGGAACTGGATCATCTCGTTCATGCGCGGGAACGGGAACGGCATCGGCGCCCACGCCAGATTGAACCGCCGGGCAATCTGCCGCACCAGCCGCTCGTGCAGCACGGCAAGGCGCGCAGTGCCCTCGATGAACCAAGGTGCCGAGGCGAAGCTGCCCACCGTCACTTCGACCTGCCGGTCACGCCCCATCCGCGATAGCGTCGAATCCGCAAAGGCGGGTGTGCGGTCCGCGCCGAACTGCACGGTCACATGCCCCGCGGCGTAGAAATCGTCTTCGCTAAGCCCCCGCGCGAACACCGGGTTCTCTGCCCAACCGACCACCACCTGCTCCTCGGCAAACAGGATTTCGCTCGGATGCCAGACTGAAAGAAACGCCTCAGGCGTCACCAGCAGGTCGGCGCGCGCTGATTCCAGCTCGGCGATGCTGTGTTCGTTGGGCAGGATGATTTCCACCCGCACGCCCGGCGCGATCCGCGCAAACCGTTCGATCAGCGGCACCAGCACCGCGACCATGATGTAGTCCGATCCGATGATGCGGAACCTGCGCGTCGAGGTGGCCGGATCGAATGTCGTCGGCGTGGCGATGGCGCGCTCGATCCCGCGCAAGGTCTGCTGGATCTGCGGATGCAGCGCTTCGGCAAAGGGCGTCGGGTGCATCCGTTTGCCCACCGAAACCACGATGTCATCGCCGAAGTAGTCGCGGATTCGCCGCAGCGCCGCACTGGTGGCAGGCTGCGTCAGTCCGATCCGCTCGGCCGCGCGGGTAACGCTGTGTGTCTCCATCAGCGCGTCGAACACCACGAGCAGGTTGAGATCGAGACCCTTGAAGCGCATCTGCGGCCCTTGGCTGCTGGCCTGCCGTCAATCAGGCGGTGAATGGATGTCCCGCCTCACCACAAATCGCGCTGATTGTGAAGTACGCGCTTCAGGTTCTGACCTTACTGGCCGGGGCCATCCACCAGACCGCCGCCCAGCGCACGGTAAAGCTCCACCATGTTCGCCTCCCGGGTCAGCCGCGCGGTCACCAGCGCCTGCCGCGCGTTGTAGAGCGTGCGCTGCGCATCGAGCGGTTCAAGGTAATTGGCGATCCCCGCGTCGTAGCGTGCCTGCGAAAGCCGGTATGCGGTCGCGGCATTGGCTTCCAGCGAGGCTTGCGCGGTCAACTTGTCGCCAATCGTCCCGCGCCGGGCGAGCGCATCGGCAACCTCGCGGAAGGCCGATTGGATCGCCCGTTCATAGGCTGCCAGCGCAGCATCGCGTGCGGCCTTGGCGGCGGCCAGATTGCTCGATGTTGCGCCACCATCGAAGATCGTCTGGCGCACGTTGCCGCTCACGCTCTTCTGGAAGTTCCCGCCGTCGAACAGCGCGCCAAGGCTGCCACTGGCAAAGCCGAGCAGCCCGGTCAGCGAGATCGTCGGGAAGAACGCCGCCCGCGCTGCGCCGATGTCGGCATAGGAACCGCGCAAGTCATGCTCCGCCGCCAGCACGTCATATGCGGCAAACAGGCGGTTCCGATCCAGGAA
>JAZKBJ010000018.1:10333-30422 GCA_040388685.1 Pseudomonadota bacterium | reverse complement strand
GCACCGGCTCCTCGCGTGACTGGGCGGCCAAGGGCACCAACCTGCTCGGCGTGCGTGCCGTCATCGTCGAAAGCTTCGAGCGTATTCACCGCTCGAACCTCGTCGGCATGGGCGTGCTGCCGCTGCAGTTCAAGGAAGGCCAGAACCGCACCGCGCTCGCGCTGTCGGGTGACGATACCTTTACGATCAAGGGCGTCGCTGATCTTCAGCCGCGCCAGGACGTGGAAGTGGAAGTGCTGCGCAAGGACGGCACAAAGCTGACCTTCACCGCGCTGTGCCGCATCGATACCGCCAATGAAGTCGAGTACTTCATGAACGGCGGCATCCTGCAATACGTGCTGCGCAAGCTGGCTTCGTAAGAGGCCGGCGGGATTGACGACAACAAGGCCCGCCGGGGAAACCCGGCGGGCCTTTTGTTTGTGGTTGGCCGATTAAACCCGAGATGTTGCAGGCCCACCCCAACCCCTCCCGCAAGCGGGAGGGGAGAAAGAGGGACGCCCCTCCCGCTTGCGGGAGGGAGGGAGACTTGCGCTTCTGCAAGAAGCGTTAGTCGCAGCGGTGTGGGCCTGCGACCTCAGAGGCAGACGCGCAGCAAAAAGGGCGGCTCCCCCCGGAGACCGCCCTTCTGTTTGCCCGGCCGGAAGCCGGGGCTTTAGAGCGTTCAGGCCTTGGCAGGCTTGGCGAAACGGCGGCGGGCGACGAGCCCGGCCGCGGCCGCGCCGAACAGGATGATCATCGACGGCTCGGGCACTTCTGTGCCGCCAGTTGTCGACGATGTGGTCGTCGTTGTGCCGTTCGAGCTGGACGAGGTCGAGCTTGAGGTGGATGAAGAGGTCGATGTCGAGCTGCTGGTGCTGCTCGATGTCGACGAACTCGATGTGACGTTGCCCGACGACGTCGATGTGGACGAGCTTGAGGTCACGTTGCCCGAAGAAGTGCTGACGTTGCCGGAGGACGTACTCACGTTGCCCGATGACGAGCTGACGTTGCCGCTCGAGCTGGAGACGTTCCCGCTGGACGTTGAGACGTTGCCCGACGAGGTCGAGGTCGACGTCGAGACACCGCCCGTCGATGTCGAAACACCGCCGGTCGTGGTCGAACTGGTAATGCCGCCCGAGCTGCTTGAGGTGGAGCCACCCGATGTCGAGGTCGAACCGCCGGAGGTCGACCCGCCCGAGGTGGACGTGGAGCCGGTGCTGGTCGAGGAAATGACCACGCTGCCGCCGCTGCCACCGCCGCCGCCACCGAAGAAGCCGCCGAAGAATCCGCCGCCGAAGCCGCCGATTCCCCCGCCGCCAATCACGACGGGGACACCGCCCCCGCCGCCGCCGCCCATCTGCTGTGGCGGCATGGGCGGCATGTAGGGTACGGGCACCATCGCCATCTGCTGGGCAGGCGCGCAGGATTTGGTCGTCGTCGTGGTCACGATGCGGCGGGCGCGGTGCACCTCGCGCGGTGCGGCGCGGCGGGCGATCACCCGCTTGGCGGGCTTGGCCATCTTCACCTTGACCGGCTTTACGTGGTGGATCTCGCCCTTGGCGGGCGCTTCCGAAACGTGGACTGCGCCGCCGCCGAGCATCGCTCCGCCTGCTGCTGCTGCCGCCAGTTTTGCCAAAGCCATCCGAACCGACATGATCTGTGCTCTCGTTCTTCCCTGGGAAAGCGCCCTAGCAAAGATGGGTTAACACCCCGCTTGCCTTTCCTGACACACTCAAGAACGCAGAACGGTGCCGGTGGGGCAATGCCGTTAACCGCTTTGAAAGGCGTGAATCTGCCCGAAAACGGGACCGAAGCGGCCCTCATGATAACTCTGTGCCAATATGGGACCGAACCGGAGGCGGACGTGAAGCCGAGGGTTGACCGAAAGTAACCTTTAGGTTACAAGTAACTTCTAAGTTACATTTCTGCCGGAGGGATTCCCATGCCGACCGATTCTGCCGAAGCCGCCGACCGCCTCAGCCAGCGCCGTGTTCGCGTGCTGCAAGCGGTGATGATCGTGTTTGCGGTGCAGGCAGGTCGGCCGCAAGTGGACATGCCGGTGCGGACGGTCGAATTCGTCGGACATTTCGCGTGGCTGGCTCTGGCACTCGTGCTGTTTCTGATCCTGCGCACCGGCGGCTTCTGGTTGCGCGATCCGGCCGTGCGTGCACTGGCCAACGACGAAGTAACGCGGGCCAATCGCGCCGGGGCGATGGAGTGGGGTTTTACCGCGGCCATGGTCACGGCCATCATCGGGTGCGCGGTGGCTTCGCTCACCCCGATGCCCTCGGTCTTTGCGTTAAAGCTGGTGATCCTGATCGGCCTGTTCGTGGCCACTTTCCGCTTCATCGGGCTGGAGCGTGCGGCGCTTGGCTGAACGGCTCGAAAATTCGCTGCGCGCGGCGCGGGAGGCGCGGGGCTGGACGCAAGCGCAGCTGGCGGACGCGATCGGGGTCAGCCGCAAGACGGTGAACACGGTGGAGAACGGCGTGTTCGTGCCCTCCACAATCATCGCGCTCAAGCTGGCGCAGGCGCTCGGGCAATCGGTAGAGGCGCTATTCCGGCTCGTCGAAGAGTGAAGGGGTTAAGCCGGTCGGCGGCGTCAGGCCGAGATGTTGCCATCCGCGATCGTTGAGGCAGCGCCCGCGCGCGGTCCGCGCGACAAGGCCAAGCTGGATCAGGTAGGGCTCGATCACTTCCTCGATCGTGTCGCGCGGTTCGGACAGGCCTGCCGCCAGCGTTTCGACGCCGACTGGTCCGCCCTTGTAGATGTCGGCGATCATCATCAGGTAGCGCCTGTCCTGCAGGTCCAGCCCGATCTTGTCGACCTCCAGCCGGGTCAGTGCACTGTCGGCCACGGCTTGGGTGATCTTCTCCGCGCCATCGACTTGCGCGAAATCGCGCACGCGGCGCAGCAGGCGCCCCGCCACGCGCGGCGTGCCGCGTGCCCGGCGGGCGATCTCGTTCGCGCCGCCTTTATCAATGCCCACACCCATCAGCGAGGCCCCGCGCGCCACGACGCGCTCAAGCTCGACCACCGAATAGAACTGCAGGCGCACCGGAATGCCGAAGCGGTCGCGCAAGGGGGTCTGCAGCAAGCCCTGCCGCGTCGTCGCGCCGATCAGGGTGAACGGCGGCAGGTCGATCCGCACCGAGCGCGCCGACGGGCCTTCGCCGATGATCAGATCAAGCGCGCGGTCCTCCATCGCCGGATAGAGCACTTCCTCGACCACCGGATTGAGCCGGTGAATCTCGTCGATGAACAGCACGTCGCCCGATTCGAGATTGGTCAGCAGCGCCGCGAGATCGCCCGCCTTGGCGATGACCGGCCCGGACGTGGCGCGGAAATTGACGCCCAATTCGCGCGCGATGATCTGCGCCAGCGTGGTCTTGCCCAGTCCCGGCGGCCCGAAGAACAACACATGATCCATCGCCTCGCGCCGCATCTTCGCGCTCTCGATGAACACACGCAGGTTATCTCGCGCCGCCTCCTGCCCGACGAATTCATGCAAGGTCTTGGGACGCAGCGCGGCGTCTACGTCCTCGTGCTGGCGGTCGGGGGAAAGGAGGGGGTTGTCGGTCATGGTCCAAGCAGGCCTAGCTTGTCATGGATTCGGAATGACAACTCCAGCATCCTTTGTGATACGTCCGCAAGTTGTGCACGATGATACTCTAGATCAACTAATCTGAACGTCTTGATCAACTGCTTATCTTCTTGATTGACTCGATGCCACTTACGAAACTCAAGTCCAAAATCTCCGACAGGCGTATGATACGCACTGCAAAACCCGTGTGCGAGTAGATTTCGTAGATCATGGTGTATTTCAAACGCTACGATGACAGCTTCGATGTCGTCCATAAATTCTGAAAAAGGGCCGTCGATCTCCAATATTGAACGAACCAAGTTTATACGCTTTTCGACCTTATGAGGCAGGCGTTCGGCGATGTCTGCATAGCTTTCGAGCAAGAATGCCTGCGTCACAATGTCGCCAAGCAGATACTCAACCTGAGAATAACCATTGGCTATCCAGCCTCTGAGGCGTTGACCCTCTTCAATCGACTTTATGACTTCCTCTGGCAGCATGGGCATCACCCCGCCGCCCTCTTGAGCGCGACGCGCACAAGATCGTTCAGCCCTGCATCCTCACCCAGTTCCTCGACCGCCTTGCCCACTGCGTTGCTCGCGACCAGCGGCTTGAAGCCGAGGTTCTGCAGGGCCGAGATCGCATCCGCGCTGGCGGAACCCGGCGGCGAATAGGCCACCTCTCCGCCAAGCCCCGCAGGCGAAGCGTAGCCCGCCAGACCGCCTGCCTTGTCCTTCAACTCGTTCACAATCCGGCTGGCCAGCTTTGGCCCGACGCCGTTGGCTCGCGCCACCATTGCGGCATCGCCGTGGGCGCAGGCGCGTTGCAGTTCCTCTATCGCCAGTGCCGAGAGGATCGCCAGGGCGACCTTGCTCCCTACACCTTGCACCGCCGTGAGCAGGCGGAACCAGGCGCGTTCGCCTGCGCTGGTGAAGCCGATCAGGCGCTGGTCGGTCTCGCTTACCTGCATTTCGGTGTGGACCACGACCTTGTCGCCCCGAATGCCGAGATGGGTAAGCGTCTTGGCCGAACATTGCACGAGGTAGCCGACGCCGTTCACGTCGATCACGGCCCAGTCGGGGCCGGTGTCGTCGAGTATGCCGGTGAGCTTGGCGATCATGGTTTGTTCCTATGGCAGGAACTTTTCGCCAAGGCCAGAGCCTAACGCGTCCTAATCACGACCTGGCAAATCAGGTATTGCCCTGATCTTCCTCGGGCACATCGTCCCATGGGCGGTAGTAGAGAGTCGCACATTCCTCCGACAATACGCCGCCGGTCAGCGTCAGGTCGTCCTTGAAGGCATCTGCGACGAAATCCATCGTGGAGAGGTGGCGGTCCTCGAAGTACATCTTGTGCACGTCATCGCGTCCCGCGCCATAGACGATGCGCGAGACGCCCGCCCAGATCGAGGCCATCGTGCACATGCCGCAGGGCTGCAGCGTGGAATAGAGCGTGGCGCCGGGAAAGCGCATTTCGCCGGCGTGCTTGCCCGCCGCGCGCAAGGCCATGATCTCGGCATGGGCAGTGGGATCGCAGTGTTCGGCGGTGCGATTGACCCCGTGTGACAGCAATTCGCCACCCTGCACGACAATCGCGGCAATGGGCGTGTTGGCGGGATCGGTGCCCTTGCGCGCGATCGCCAGATCGCGGGCGCGGGCCATCCAGTCTGCGTCGGAGAGCTTTTCCATCCCAGCGATACGCCGGATGGCGGCAGTCGTTCCGCCTTAACGGTGGCTGCCGAGCATGTTGGCGTGGGTGATCGCCACGGCCAACGCGTCGGCGGCGTCCTCGCCTGCCAGCTTCACACCGGGCAGCAGGATTTTGAGCATATGCTGAATCTGCTGCTTTTCCGCGCCGCCAGTGCCGACCAGCGCCTTCTTGATCACCTTGGTAGGATATTCGGCCACCGGAATACCCGCGCGCGCGACCGAGAGCATGGCCACGCCGCGCGCCTGCCCGAGCTTGAGCGTGGACTGCGGGTTCACGTTGACGAACACTTCCTCCACCGCGCCGGTATCGGGCTTGTACAGGTCGATCACGGTGCCGAGCGCCGCGTCGAGTTCGACCAGCCGTTCGGCCATGCTGGCCTTGGCGTCGGTGCGGATCTGGCCATTGGCGACATGCCGCAGGTTGCTGCCCGATTTGGAAACCACACCCCAGCCGGTGCAGGTGAGGCCTGGGTCGATGCCAAGGATGATCATGTCAGGTCTATCTCAAGGCAACAGGGAGAGTTCACAGGCGAAGGCCAAGGCGCGGGCCGACCTGCATCATCGTGAGATAGAGCGCCACCGTCAGCGCGCAGCCCGCCAAGAGTGCCGCCCCGAACGGCAGGCCGCTGCGCAGCAGGCGCGGGATCACGAGGAACATCGGCAGCGAGGGCAGCACGTACCAGAAGGTCGCCTCGGCATGGATCGCCATGTTTTCGGCGTCGGGCCGGTCCCGCCACAGCAGGATCATGCCCAGCACCGAAACCAGCGGCAGCGAGGCCACCAGCGCGCCGACCGTCGGAAGCTTGCGGCCGATCTCGGCGATCAGCGCGATGAGCAGTCCGGACAGCATCGCCTTGGCGGCCAGTGCCAGCATCAGCGGGGTGCTCCGCTGACCGCGACCGCCATCAGCCCAGCTTCTCCATGACTTCGTCCGGGATCTCGTAGTTGCCCCAGACGGTCTGGACGTCGTCATCGTCATCCAGCACGTCGATCAGCTTGAGAAGGGTCGCCGCGTCGTCGGCCGAGACTTCAGTCTTGAGGCTGGGCTTCCACGCCAGCTTCACGCCTTCGGCTTCGCCCAGCGTCTTTTCCAGCTCGCGCGCAACTTCGTGAAGATTCTCGACCGCCACCCAGATCTGGTGGCTGCCGGGGTTCTCGTCTCCATCGCCCATATCCGATTCGACGTCGTCGGCACCGGCTTCGATCGCGGCTTCCAGTACCTTTTCCTCGTCGCCCACCTTGCCCGGATATTCGATCAGGCCAAGGCGTTCGAAGCCGTGGCTGACCGCGCCCGATGCACCAAGGTTGCCCCCGTTCTTCGAGAATGCGGTGCGTACGTTGGTGGCGGTGCGGTTGCGGTTGTCGGTCAGCGCTTCGACGATGACCGCCACGCCGCCGGGGCCGTAGCCTTCGTAGCGCACTTCCTCGTAGTTATCGCCTTCGCCCTTGGTCGCCTTGTCGATGGCGCGGGCGATATTGTCCTTGGGCATCGACTGCGCCTTGGCCGCGTTGACGGCGGCGCGCAGGCGAGGGTTCATGTCCGGATCGGGGATGCCCATCTTGGCCGCGACGGTAATTTCGCGGCTGAGCTTGGAGAACTGCGCCGAGCGCTTCTTGTCCTGCGCGCCCTTGCGGTGCATGATATTCTTGAATTTGGAATGGCCTGCCATCGTCCGTGCTTCTTGCTGGTCCGTGCTCAATGCGGGATTCTGGCCTGCCCCTAGCCGACGCGCGGCCTGCGGGCAATGACCGCGCTCAGATCACCACTGCGGTTCCGCTTACGCTGACCATCAGCATCGAACCGCGCGCGCCGATTGTTTCGTAGTCGATGTCCACGCCGATCACGGCATTGGCGCCCAGCGACAGCGCCTTGTCCTCAAGCTCGCGCAAAGCCTGCTCGCGGCCACGTGCGAGGACTTCCTCGTACTTGCCCGAACGGCCGCCGAAAATGTCGGTAATCGAGGCAAAAATGTCGCGCACGATGTTCGCACCGAGAATCACCTCGCCGGTGACGATGCCGAGGTGGCGCTGGACGGGCCGGCCCTCGATATGGCTGGTGGTGGTGAGGATCATGGCAGGCTCTCCGCTTGTTTTGCTGCGAGCCTAGCCTGATTGCCTGGTATTGCCGAGGGCGTTGTTACCCTCGGCAAAAGGCATCAATCGATGCCGAGTGCGTTCTTGTAGACTTCCAGAACGGCTTCCATTTCGCGGCGGTCGTCCGGCTTCATTTTGCGGATGCGCACGATCTGACGCATGATCTTGGCGTCGTATCCGGCGGACTTGGCTTCGCTGTAGACGTCCTTGATGTCGTCGCCGATGCCCTTCTTTTCTTCTTCGAGGCGTTCGATGCGCTCGATCAGAAGGCGCAGGCGGTCGTCAGCACTTTGGGCGTCGGCGGAATCGGCCATCGGGAAATCTCCGGGTAACGGGTGAATCGGTTGGCGGGCTGATAGCCGCGCCACCGGATTCGAGCAAAGGCATGCCTGTGGAAATGTCGGGCTGTGGGGCGCTCAGTGCCCCGGTGCGTTCTTCTTCACGCTTTCGTCCATGCGCGCGATCTGCTCCGGCGTAGCTTCGCTCTGGAAGCGCGCCTTCCATTCTGCTGCCGACATGCCGTGGATCACTTCACGTGCCGCCGCCTTGTCCATCCCGGCCCCGGCGTCGTTGATCCAGTCGGCCAGGCAATTGCGGCAGAAGCCGGAAAGCCCCATCAGATCAATGTTCTGCGCGTCATGGCGGTGGCGCAGATGGCGGACGAGGCGGCGAAAGGCCGCGGCCGCCACGGCATCGGGCAGCTGGTCCAGTGCGTCATCGCCCTGATCGTCACGGTAATCGGTTGCATTCGTATCCACTGTAATCGTCCTTGGGTTTTTGCAGGGCATCCGCCATAGCGCGCGATGTTGATGCATAAGGAGTAGTCGAGCCGTGGCCAAGATCGATCCGCGTGGACGCAAGGTAAAGATCCTGGCCACCGTGGGGCCAGCCAGCCGCTCCCCCGAAATGCTCGAAAAGCTCGTGCGCGCAGGCGCAGACGCTTTCCGCGTGAACATGAGCCATGGCGAGCACGACATTCATGCCGAAACCATCGCCAATATCCGCGCGCTCGAAAAGAAGCTGAACCGCGCGATTACCGTACTGTGTGACCTGCAGGGACCGAAGCTGCGAGTCGGCAAGTTCAAGGAAGGCCGCGCAGTCATCCGCCATTCGGGCCACTTCACGCTCGATCGCAATCCCGAACCCGGTGACGAAACCCGAGTCTGCCTGCCGCATCCAGAACTGTTCGGGGTGATGCAGAAGGGCCAGCGTCTGCTGATCGACGACGGCAAGCTGCGCCTGCGCGTGATTCGCGCCGACGACAACGAGATCCTGTGCTCGGCGGAAGTCGGCGGGGTGATTTCCGATCGCAAGGGCGTCAACGTGCCCGATGCGGTCGTGCCAGTCCCCGCGCTGACCGAGAAGGACCGCCGCGACTTGTCGTTTGCGGTTGAACACGGCGCTGACTGGATCGCGCTGTCGTTCGTGCAGCGGCCTGAAGACGTTGCCGAAGCGCGCCGGTTGATGGGCGGTTACGGCGCGCTCATGGCCAAGATCGAAAAGCCTGCCGCGATTTCGCGTCTGGAAGAGATTGTCGAACTCTCGGACGGGATCATGGTCGCCCGCGGCGATCTGGGTGTCGAACTGAACCCGGAGGAAGTGCCGCCGCTGCAGAAGCGCATCGTCGAAAGCGCGCGCCGCCAGGGCAAACCGGTCGTCGTCGCCACGCAGATGCTCGAATCGATGATCGAAGCGCCAACGCCGACCCGCGCCGAAGTGTCCGACGTCGCCAACGCGGTTTACGACGGTGCCGACGCGGTGATGCTCTCGGCTGAAACCGCGGCGGGCGCATGGCCGGAAGAAGCGGTCACGATCATGCACCGCATCGCCGCGCAGGTGGAAGCCGATCCCGGCTATGCCGCGCGCGTCCACTTCATCGAGACCCTGCCCGATCCGACGACGGCTGACGCGCTGGCCCAAGCCGCTGCCAGCATTGTCGAGACCCTGCCAGTCTCCGGGATCATCGTGTTTACAGGCTCGGGCTCGACCGCCCGCCGCGTGGCGCGAGAACGGCCTGCCGTTCCGATGCTGGTGCTGACCCCTTCAGCCAAGACCGCGCGCAAGGTTGGCCTGCTGTGGGGCGCACACGCCGTCACCACCAAGGATATCGGCAGCTTCGAGGAGATGATCGCCAAGGGCAAGCGCATGGCGCTGCGTCACGGCTTCGGCTCTGCCGGATCGAAGCTGGTGGCGCTCGCGGGCGTACCCTTCGGCACGCCGGGCGCCACGAACTTGCTGCATGTCGTGACATTGACCGGCGACGAACTTGCCCGCCACGGCGAATAACCGGGATCAGCCGCGCACGACGGTGGCAAGGCGAGGCGCGCCAGTATCCTTGCCAGCCCGGCGTTCAGAGCAGATCAGGCGGTTCTTGCCGGGTGGTTGTTGGCATAGCGCTCTGCGCGGACGGGTTCTGAACAATCCGCGATCAGGCAGCATGCGCTGAAAATTTTTTCTTTTCAGCGTGATCCGAACAAGGCGGAGCCGACCCGGACATGGGTTGCGCCCAGTTGTACGGCCGTTTCCAGATCGTCGCTCATGCCCATCGACAGCCCGGTCAGGCCATTGTCGTCGGCCAGCTTGTCGAGCAGTGCGAAGAACGGGGCCGGTTCGATGCCGACCGGTGGCACGCACATTAGTCCGACCACGTCGATCCCCTTGGCGCGGGCCTCGGCGAGCAGCGCGGGAAGGTCGGGCACTGCGCAGCCACCCTTCTGGTCTTCGCCGCCGATGTTCACCTGAACGAAGCACGGCACGCGCTTGCCCAGCTTGTCCTGCGCCGCGGCAAGCGCGGCGACCAGGCTCGGCCGGTCAAGCGAGTGGATGCAATCGAACAGCATGACGGCGTCTTCGGCCTTGTTCGATTGCAGCTGGCCGACAAGGTGCAGCTGAACATCGGGATGCGCGGCACGGATCGCGGGCCACTTGTCCTGCGTTTCCTGCACGCGGTTCTCACCAAACACGCGCTGGCCTTGCGCGATGAGGTCAAGGATAGCCGCGGCGGGCTTGGTCTTGGACACGGCGACCAGAGTCACGTCTGCGGCCTTGCGGCCTGCGATTTTCGCAGCGGACGCGATGCGCGTGCGGACCTGTTCGAGCGGCGATGAAGGGACTGCCTGTTCCATGGCGCGGTGCTATAGCGCGCGCATGGCAAAGCGCCAGACCAACAAACGGGCTGCCGTCCCACGGATCATCCTGCTCAGCGATGCGCGCAACGATGCGGCGCTGGAACGCGCCCTCGCGCGCCTGACGCGCGGCAGCGCGCTGGTGTTTCGCCACTATCACCTCCCCGAGACAGAACGGCACATGCGGTTCGTTGCTTTGAAGCGTGCGGCCAAGGCGCGCGGCATTCGCATGATCGGCGCGCGGATTCCGCCGGGCTGGGGCGCTGACGGGGTCTATGGCGCAGCGACTGAAATCGCCGGCGGAACGGGGCTGAAACTGGCGACGGCGCATTCGCTGGCCGAGATCGGCGCGGCAAGGCGAGCCGGGGCCGATGCGGTGCTGCTCTCCCCCGTCTTTGCCACGCGCTCTCATCCGGGTGCCACGGCGCTTGGAGCAGTAAGGTTCCTGTTGCTGGCCCGGCGCTCTCCGTTGCCGGTTATCGCGCTGGGCGGAATGACGCTCCGCCGCGCCGCGCGTCTGCCAGTCCACGGCTGGGCGGCCATCGACGGGCTGGTGTAAGCACCTGAATGCTGGCGATTCATGCCGGGATTCTTGACGGTGAGTCCCGTTCGGGCGCATGATGGGATCAGCAAGGGCAGGGATACGCGACAGTCATGGCAAGCCGGGCAGCATCAACCGCACGCGGAAGCGGGCCATCTTCGCGCGGGGGCGCCGATTGGCGCGCCGTGTTGCGCCGCTCGCTCAGCCGCAGCCTCGAACTGATCGGCGGCGGGTTCACGCTGGCGGTTCTGGTATTCCTCGCGCTGGCGCTGGTCAGCTATACCCAGACCGATCCTTCGGGCAGCACGGCATCGGGCAGTCCGGTGGAGAATTGGATGGGCCTGCCCGGCGCCTGGACGGCTGAGCGCGTGCTGATGTTTTTCGGCATTCCCGGCGGGCTACTGCTGCCGCTGCTGTGGGTCTTCGCGCGCCGGTTGTGGGATGCCGAGAGCGATCTGATCGATAGGGCTGAGGACGACGATGACGTTGCCGCGCCGCGCTGGTGGCGCCCGACGCTGCTGCTGTTCGTGGCCATGGCCCTGATCGGCACCGCGCTGGCGCTGTGGGGCGGCACCTCGGCGAGCCGCCTTCCGGCAGGTCCGGGCGGACTGTCCGGCTTGCTCGGCGCAGCGGCGATAGGCGCGGCTGCCAGCCTTGTGCCGCAAGTCCCGGCGTTCTGGATCAGTGCGCCGCTCGGCCTTGCAGCTCTGGGCGGCGGCATCGCCATCGCCAGCCGCGTGTTCGCCTTCGACTGGGGCCGGATGCTGAGCCTGCCGCCGTTCCTCCACCGCGCGCCGCGCGTTGCCGCCGATGACGACGAAGATGTGGTCCGCACGCCTGCGCCCAAGCGCGAGCGCCGTGAAAAGGAAGCCCGCGCCGCCGCCGAGGAAATCGACGTCGAAGCCGCGCTGTCCCCGCGCAAGCCGACTGAAATCAGCGATCCGCAGCGCACGCCCGCGCCCGCCGTCATCACGCCCCGCGCGCGGCAGGGCGATCTGTTCGACAAACACGAACTGCCCTCGATCGAGCTGCTGGTCGAAGCGCCGGCAGGCTCGGCGCAGAAGATCGACAAGCTGGGGCTGGAACGCAACGCGCGCCTGCTCGAAAACGTGCTCGACGATTTCAACGTGAAGGGCGAAATCACCGCCGTGCGCAGCGGCCCGGTCGTGACGATGTACGAACTGGAGCCAGCGCCCGGCATCAAGGCCAGCCGCGTGATCGGCCTTGCCGACGATATCGCCCGCAACATGAGCGCGATTTCGGCGCGTGTCTCGGCCATTCCCGGCCGTACCGTCATGGGCATCGAACTGCCCAACCAGATCCGCGACATGGTCTCGTTCCGCGAGCTGATTGCCTGCGAGAAGTTTGCCAGTTCCAAGGCCCTGCTGCCGATCATCCTCGGCAAGGACATTGCGGGCGAGCCGATCGTGGCCGATCTTGCGACCATGCCGCATCTGCTGGTGGCGGGCACGACCGGTTCGGGCAAGTCGGTCGGTCTGAACTGCATCCTGCTTTCGCTGCTCTACCGGCTGACGCCCGCGCAGTGCCGCCTGATCCTCGTCGATCCCAAAGTGCTCGAACTCAAGTCCTATGACGACATTCCCCACCTGCTTTCGCCGGTGGTGACCGAACCGTCGAAGGCCGTTCGCGCGCTCAAATGGGCGGTTGAGGAAATGGAGCGGCGCTACCGGCAGATGTCGTCGATCGGCGTGCGCAACATCTCGGGCTTCAACGACAAGGTCCGCGCGGCGCAGGCCAAGGGCAAGCCGCTGGGCCGCCGCATCCAGGTCGGTTTCGACCCCGACAGCGGCGAGGAATTGTTCGAGGAACAGCAGCTCGATTACGAAGTCCTGCCGCAGATCGTGGTCATCGTCGACGAACTCGCCGATCTCATGGTCACAGTCGGCAAAGAAATCGAAGTGTTGATCCAACGCTTGTCGCAAAAGAGCCGCGCGGCGGGCATCCACCTGATCATGGCCACGCAGCGCCCCTCGGTCGATGTCATTACCGGCGTGATCAAAGCGAACCTGCCAACCCGCATCAGCTTTGCCGTGACCAGCCGCATCGACAGCCGCACGATCCTTGGCGAACAGGGCGCGGAGCAACTGCTGGGCAAGGGCGACATGCTCTACAAGCCCAACACCGACCCGATCAAGCGCGTCCACGGACCGTTCGTTTCCGACGAGGAGGTCGAGCGCGTGGCGGATCACTGGCGTAGCCAGGGCAGCCCGGAATACGTCGATTCGGTAACGGAAGAGCCTGAGGATGGCGGCTTCGGCTTCGATGACATGGACAGCGGGTCGGACAATCCCGAGGACCGCAAGTACCGGCAGGTTTGCCAGCTCGTTTTCGAAAGCCAGAAGGCTTCTGCCAGCTGGATCCAGCGTCAGATGGGAGTCGGATACAATACCGCGTCCAAGTGGATCGAGAGGATGGAGGCCGATGGCCTGGTTGGTCCGGCAAACCATGTCGGGCGGCGAGAAATCTATCGCGACAAGGACGGCAACGTCCTGTGATCTGCTGAATTCGCAAGAATTCGCGTCAGGCTGACCAAAGTTTTTCTTTGGTTCGGTGTCCGGTCATTAACGGTGCTCTAAGCTTGTTGCCGTAACCGGAACGGATGTGTTGTGATCGTGCACGATGGCTTTGGCTTTTCGTCCTGCTGCTGTTCGGCTTTGTCCCGGTGGCGGCAGGGGCGCAGACCGTGCCTGTCGACCGGACGTGTCATGCACAGGCCAAGGCAACGGAAGCGTGGCAGGCCGTCGCTGCAGATGGCGCTCGCTGGCATTGCAATGAAGGCACGTGGTCGCTCGCAAGCGAGGCGGTGCTGATCCGGTTCGAGCTGGCGCAGGGTGCGGGTCGCGTCCTGCCCCGGAGCATTTCCACACATACCGGCCATTTCGAGCGGATGGACGTTGGCGTCGTTGACCGGACGGGCAGGGTCCAATGGACGTCTGCGCGTTCGGGCGATTTTCAGCACCTGTCCAGCGGGCCATACATGAACTTGCCGCTTGCCGGAGTCGGCAATGACACGGCCGGGATCGCTGTCAAAGTGATCCGCCCCTGGAGCAAGACGATGCTCAGCGAGTTGCGGCTCGATTCTGCGCAGCAGGGGACCGGATGGCCTCTGGGCCGGATCGTGGCCATGGCCGCGATCTGCGGCATGTTGCTCGTGCCGCTGTTCATCAACACCGCGTTCTATTCCGCCTTGCCCGAGCGCTACGTGCTTTGGCATCTTGTGATGGTGGCGGCGATGCTGACCCAGGCAGCCTTCGCAACCGGGTTTGTCCATATCGCCCTCGATCCTCCGGCGATGGCCGAGTGGCAGATATCGAACATGGCCTTTGCGGTGATGACCGCGGCCGCGCTCATGTTTGCCACCACTTTCCTCGAACCGGACAAAAGCGACTGGCGGCTGCGACAGGCGGGCAGGTGGCTTGCGCCGGCGATTGTTCTGGTCGGCATCCTTTCGTGCATTCCGGTGGAGCCACTGCGTCCGTATTCCGCCCCGGCAATGCATGTGGCGGTCGGTGTTGCCATTGCCCTGATCGCCACGATCATGATTGACGCGTGGCGCAGGCGCAGCCGCGTCGTCCGTTTCCAGATTGTTGGGTGGACGCCCATCATGATGATCGGCTCCTACCGGATAGCAGCCTATCTGGTGCCCGCGTTTCATCCAACCGAGATCATCGTACTCTATCAACTGGCGCTGGCATTCGAGGTGATCGTTACCGCGCTCGGCATTGTCAGCCGTTTTGTCGATGTGCGGCAGGAGCGCGATGTGGCGACGGCGCGGGCGCTTGAACTCGAAGGCGTGGCGGGCCGTGACCCCCTGACCGGACTGCGCAACCGCCGCTCTATCGAGCGGCGGTTCGACGAGTTGTTCCGTATCGGTTTCCGCACGATGGCGGTGATCGATCTCGACCAGTTCAAGTCGGTCAACGACACGCATGGCCATGCGGTCGGCGATGTCGTGCTGCGCTCTGCCGCAGGCGCGCTGATCGATGACCGCGATACCAAGGCGATCCGCATGGGCGGGGAGGAATTTCTTCTGCTGCTGCGTGGGCCTGAGCCTGCCGCGCGGGCCGAACGCTGCCGTCGCGCCATCAGCGCAAGGGTGGCGGCGGACGTGACGGGGCTGGACCGCGTCGTCACTGCCAGCATGGGACTGGTCGAGCACGACACTGGCGGCACGCTCGAAATCGCCTTCGGAGCGCTCTACGAACGCTGCGACCGCTTGCTGTATGAAGCCAAACGGCTGGGCCGGAACCGGACGATGAAGGAAAAGGTCACCGGCTTTGATACCGCCGCGAAAGTCGCTGCCGCTTAAGGCAGGAACGGCGCGGCCACATCTTTTGGAACGCGCAATAGCCGCCCGGATGCGCGGTCGAGCAAGGCCCAGGTTGTCCTCGCGCTGACGATTACCTTGCCCGCCGCATTGGTGAAATCGACCCGCCGGTCGAAGCGCGCGCCGGTCGGGCCTTCGGGGATGAAGGTCACCGCTTCCACGCTTTCACCCAGCGCCACATTGCCGCGATAGTCGATCTCGTGCCGGGTCACGACCCAGACATAGGCGCGCTGGTGTTCAGGGCTGGCCACAGCCGACCAGTGACTGGTGGCGATATCCTGAATCCAGTTCACCCAGACCGCATTGTTGACGTGACCGAGTTCGTCGATGTGTTCCGGGCCAGCGGAGAAGGTGAGGGCGTGGCGATTGCTCACGCAGACACGCCGAGCTGCCACATGATAAAGGCGAATTCCTCCGCTGTTTCCTTGAGGCTTTCGAACCGTCCGGACTTGCCGCCGTGTCCTGCGCCCATGTTGGTCTTGAGGATGAGTTCGTTGTCGTCGGTCTTCATCTCGCGCAGCTTGGCCACCCACTTGGCCGGTTCCCAATAGGTAACGCGGGGATCGTTGAGGCCTGCTGTGACCATAAGCGGGGGGTAGTGCTGCGGTTGGACCTGATCGTAAGGGGAATAGGAGCGGATCAACTCGAACGCGGCCTTGTCCTCGATCGGATTGCCCCATTCGGGCCACTCGCCCGGCGTCAGTGGCAGGTCTTCATCCAGCATCGTCGCCAGCACATCGACGAACGGCACATGCGCCACGACCGCGCCCCACAACTCAGGATCGGAATTGATCACCGCGCCCATCAGTTCGCCGCCCGCCGATCCACCGGAAATGCTGATCTTTCCAGCCTCGGTGAAGCCGCGTTCGATGAGGCCCTTGGCCACATCGACGAAATCGTTGAACGTGTTGTTGCGCGCCTCCAGCTTGCCCGCCTTGTACCAGGCGCGGCCAAGGTCATCGCCGCCGCGGATATGCGCGATGGCATAGGCGAAGCCGCGGTCGACAAGACTCAACCGCGTGGTCGAGAACCCCGGCCCGATGGCGATGCCATAGGCGCCATAGCCATAGAGGTGCAGCGGCCCGCCCGGTTCCCGGTCCTTGCGCCAGACCACCGAGACCGGCACCAGCGTGCCGTCGCGCGCCGCGATTTCCAGCCGCTCGGTTTCATAGAGCGAGGCGTCATAGCCGCTCGGGATTTCCTGCACCTTGAGCAGGGTCAGTTCGCGCGTCCGCACATCATAGTCGAACGAAGATGCCGGGCTGACCATCGATTCATAGCCGACGCGCAGAACCTGCATGTCCCATTCGGGATTGTCACCCAGTGAAGCTTCGTAGCTGGCTTCGGGAAATTCGATCGGCTCGATCCGCGCGGGATCGTCGTAATAGCGGATTTCGATCCGGTCGAGCCCGCGCACCCGGCCGTCGATCACGTAGAAATCGCGGAACAGCTCGAACCCCGTCAGGTAGAATTCGTCCGTGCCCTCGATCAGCGTGGTCCACGTGCCCGGATCGGACAGTGGCGCGGTGGCGAGGCGGAAGTTCTCGTGGGTGTCGTTGGTGTGGATGTACAGCACGCCCTCGCGCTCATCGACGTCGTACTCCACGCCCTTCTGGCGCGGCTTGACAAGGATCGGCGTGGCCAGCGGATCGGATGCAGGCACCAGCCGTGTCTCGCCGGTTTCGTGATCGCCGGTCGAGATGATCAGCCACTGTTCGTTGGCCGAAAGCGCCGCGCCGACGCGGAAGCCCTCGTCATCCTCGTGATAGAGTTCGACATCGCTGGTCAGCGGTTGGCCGATCCAGTGCAGCCGCGCATTGTCGGTGCGCCAGTTCTCGTTGGCGAGCGAATAGACCAAGCCAGTGTCGTTCTTCACCCAGATCAGGCCGGACAGCGTGCCGGGGATTTCGTCCGCCAGCACTTCGCCTGTGGCGATCACCTTGATCCGCGCGGTGAAGCGTTCGGAGCCGTTGTCATCCACCGACCACGCCAGCCTGGTCCCGTCGCTCGACACGGCAATCGCGCCCAGCCGGAAGTATTCAAGGCCGTCCGCCAGCGCCACTTCGTCGAGGATCAGTTCGTCCGCGCTGCCGTCAGCGGGAGACCCGACGGGCCTGCGCCACCATTTCTTGTACTCGGCACCATCTTCGTACTCGATCCAGTACAGCCAATTGCCGTCCTTTTGGGGGACCGATTTGTCGGCTTCCTTGATGCGCGCGCGCATTTCCGTGAACAGCGCGTCGATCACCGGCTTGCGTTCGGCCATGCGCGATTTGAACCAGGCATTCTCGGCTTCGAGATGGGCGAGCACTGCCGTGTCGGTCACCTCGGGATAGCCGGGATCGCGCAGCCACGCATAGTCGTCGGCCACGGTGATTTCGTGGTGGGTGAAGCTGTGCGGTTTTTTGGCTGCGACGGGCGGGGCGACAGGAGGTGTGGCAATGGTCATCCCTCGCATCTATGTTGCGTGCATGATGCCCGCAAGGCGGGCAGACCCGCTTTCAGGAATAGTCCCATGCTGATGCACACTCACGAAGCCCGCCTCGACGCCTTGCGCAAGCAACTGGACAAGGACGGCCTCGACGGATTCGTCGTGCCGATTTCCGATGAACACATGAGCGAATATGTCGGCGCCTACGCGCAGCGGCTCGAGTGGCTGACCGGCTTTGGCGGTTCGGCGGGCACCGCCGTGGTGCTCAAGGATGAGGCCGCGATCTTCGTCGATGGCCGCTATACTCTGCAAGTGCGCGATCAAGTGGACGGCAAGCTGTGGTCCTACGAATCGGTGCCGCAGACGAGTGTAGCGGCGTGGCTCGGACAACACGCGCCCCAAGGCTCGCGCATCGGCTATGACGCCTGGCTCCACGCCAAGGGCTGGGCCGATGGCGTGGCCAAGGCGCTTGAGGCGCGTCAGGCGGCACTCGTTCCCGTGTCCGCCAATCCTGTTGACGCGGTCTGGCAGGACCAGCCTGCGCCCTCGCTCGCTCCGGCAGTGCCGCATTCCGATGAACATGCGGGCAAGTCCGCCACGCAAAAGCGCGCGGACGTGGCCGAATGGTTAGCCGCCAAGGGTCTCGACGCCGCCGTGGTCACCGCGCTGGATTCGGTGGCGTGGCTGCTCAACATTCGCGGCATGGACGTGGACCGAACGCCCGTCGCGCTGTCGTTCGTGATCGCGCATGCCGATGGCACGGCGGACCTGTTCATCGCTTCGGAAAAGGTCACCCCGGAACTCACCGCCCATCTTGGCAACGCGGTGCGCGTGCAACCGCGCGAGGCGTTCGTGCCCGCGCTTCACGCGCTTGGCGGCAAGAAGGTCGCGGTCGATCCCGAACGCGCGGTGGCGGCAATCTTCCACGCGCTCGAAGGGGCTGGCGCAACGATCTCCGGCCTGACCGATCCGGTCGTCCTGCCCAAAGCGATCAAGAACCCGGTCGAACAGGCGGGACAGCGTGCTGCGCAGGCGCGTGACGGCGCGGCCATAGCCCGCTTCCTGCGCTGGGTAAGCGAGGAAGCGCCGGGCGGCACCGTCACCGAATTGTCCGCCGCTGACCGCCTGCAGGCTTTCCGCGCCGAGGGCGGGTTGCTCAAGGACCTCTCGTTCGACACAATTTCGGGCGCTGGCCCCAACGGTGCGGTCGTGCATTACCGGGTGAGCGAGGAGACCAGCCGCACGCTCGAGCCGAACAGCGTCTATCTCGTCGATTCGGGCGGGCAATATGTCGATGGCACCACCGACATCACCCGCACGGTCTGGATCGGACCCGACGCTCCGCCCGCAGAGGTGAAGGATCGTTTCACCCGGGTGCTCAAGGGCCACATCGCGCTCGCTCGGGCGGTGTTTCCCAAGGGCACCGCAGGTAGCCAGCTCGATAGCTTCGCCCGCCAGTTCCTGTGGTCGGCGGGCCTCGATTACGCGCACGGCACCGGCCACGGTGTCGGCAGCTTCCTCGCGGTCCATGAAGGTCCGCAGCGCATCGCCAAGGCGGCAGGCGGGCAGGCCGGGACGGGGCAGGCGCTCATGCCGGGCATGATCTGTTCGAACGAACCGGGCTATTACAAGACCGGTGAATACGGCATCCGCATCGAGAATCTCGTGCTGGTCGAGAGCCGGGAGATTGCAGGCGCGGAGGGCGAATTCTACGGCTTCGAGACACTCACATTCGCGCCAATAGACCGCGCGCTGGTCGATGTTGCGCTGCTGTCCGGGGAGGAGCGGGCGTGGCTGGACGACTATCACGCCAGCGTCCACGCGGTGCTGGCTCCGCAACTGTCGGATGAGGATCTCGCCTGGCTGGATGCGGCGTGCGCGGCCTTGTGATCGAAGAGGTGTTCCTGTAATGTTCCTTTCATTCGATTCGCGGGATAGAGGAGAATTGGCATGATCGGATACGTGACTCTGGGCACGAACGACCTGCAACGCGCGGCACCGTTCTACGATGCGATTGCCGCCGAGATGGGCACTGGCCGGATGATGGACTTTGAAACCTTCATCGCCTGGGGCGCACCCGGTGGCGGGGCCGGTATTGGCCTGACCAAGCCTTTCGACGGCAACGTGGCGACGGTTGGCAACGGCGTGATGGTCGCGCTCGAGGCCAACGATGCCGCACAGGTCGATCGGCTTTACCAGATCGCGCTGGAGCAGGGCGGCACGTGCGAAGGCCCTCCGGGGCCGCGCGGGGATGGCGGGTTCTATGCCGCTTATTTCC
>JAZKBJ010000018.1:0-10323 GCA_040388685.1 Pseudomonadota bacterium | reverse complement strand
ACAAGCTCAACGCCTTCATCATGGGATGATGCCGCTTGCCCTTTCGCGGCGCTGAACGGCACCGCGAAGGTGCGACAAATTGCGACAAAGAACCGGTGTTCCCGGCATAGGCGTGCGACAAGCTGCTCCTATTTAGGGGATACAGGAACTGCGGTCGTCCCCAACCAGTCCCCCCTGGGCAAGGCTTCCCTCCCCCTCTCCTTGCCAAATGGCGGATGGCCGCAGTTTCTCCCTTATTATGCTCACGGGAGCACCCGACATGAAGAAATTCCATTTTGCCGCCGCCGCCGCCGTCATGGCGACCGCCACGGTCGCGCTTTACGCTGCGGCACCTGTATCGGCCCAGAAGATGGACGCCGATGGCGACAAGACAATCACCTGGTCGGAAATGAAGACCAAGTCCGACGAAATCTGGGCGAAGCATGACGTCAATAGCGACGGCAAGCTCGATCAGGCCGATCGCACCGCCAAGATGGGCGAAATGTTCGACAAGATCGATGCCGACAAGAACGGCGCGATCAGCCGCCAGGAGTTTGTCGCACATCACCAGCAGATGATGGACCACAAAGGCCCCGATGGTGCTGACAAGCCGGGCGACGAAAAGATGGAGCATGGCGGCAAGCGCGATGGTCGCGGCCACCGTGGTGGCATGATGGGCGGCGGTCATGAAATGGCGGGCATGGCTGATGCCAACAAGGACGGCACCGTCACGCGCGCCGAGTTCGATACGGCGGCAAAGGCCCACTTCGACAAGATCGACGCCAACAAGGATGGCAAGATAACGCCCGAAGAACGCCGCGCCGCGATGAAGATCATGATGGGCGGCATGCGCGGTCACGGTGCGCATGGAGGAATGGGAGCAATGGGCGATGGACCGCCGCCCCCTCCTCCGGCTAACTGAATGCCATGAACGACACGCCGATCCGCGTCATTCTTGTCGATGATGAACCGGCATTGCGCGAGCCCCTGGCGGACTATCTGGTCCGGCAGGGGTTTGTCGTGACGCAGGCCGGCACCGCCGCCGAAGCCCGCAGCCGCTTGCTGGAGACAGGCTGCGACATTGTCCTGCTCGATATCATGATGCCGGGAGAGGACGGGCTTTCCTTGTGCCGCCATCTGGTGGAAGCAAAGCGCCTGCCGGTCATCTTCATCACGGCAAAGGGTGAATCTACCGACCGTATCGTCGGGCTCGAAATCGGCGCGGACGACTATGTGGTGAAGCCGTTCGACCCACGCGAACTGGTCGCCCGCATTCGTTCTGTCCTGCGCCGCGCGAGCAAGCAGTCGAGCGAGATTGCCGATGCCATTGTTTATGAATTCGAAGGGTGGCGGCTCGATCCGCTCAAGCGCCGCCTCATCGACGCCGAGGGCGCCGTGGTCGCCATTTCATCGGCGGAGTTCCGCCTGCTTCTCGCCTTTCTCGATCATCCGCGCCAAGTGCTCGACCGTGACCGGTTGCTCGACATGGTGCAGGGCCGTGAGGCGCATCTTTTCGACCGTGCGATCGACAACCAGATTTCACGCCTGCGCCGCAAGATCGAAGTCGACAGCCGCAATCCCTTGCTGATCCAGACCGTCTGGGGTGGCGGGTATATGCTCGCCGCCGAAGTGCGCAAGCGTCCCGCGCTGGCCGACGAGGCCTGAACGCGGTGCGGTCGATCGTGTCGCGTCTGCGGCTCTGGCCGCGCAGCCTGCAAGGACAGGTGCTGCTGTCCATCGCGCTTGCCCTGCTTGTTGCGCAGACCATCTCCGCAGTGTTGATTTGGAAGGAACAGAGCCACCGACGTGAATCCTCGATGGTCAGTTCCGCAGCGTTCCGCCTGCTTGGGCCGCCGCCCGAATCGCGCCGCGCCCGCCGCAATGATGACGAAGACCGGGTGCCGCCGCCGTTCAGGCTCAGCCATAGCGAAACCTCACCGCAACGGGCGGGTGAGCCCCGGCTCGCACGCGTCGAGCATGAATTGGCCGAAATCCTGACGGCACAGGGCTTCGATGCGTCCGAAGTCGTCGTGTTCGAGCGCAATCCCCTCGCCGATCCGCTCAGCATGCAATTCATGCAGCGCCACCGCCGGGAGCTGGCGGTGTTCTCGAACGAGCCTATGCCGCGTCTGGTCATCGCCGCCGTTCGTCAGGGTGGCGGCCAGTGGGTATCGACCCGCGTGTTCAGCGAGGGCGGCGAGATGCGCGTTCTCGCACCGCTCGTCGGGCAGACGATCGTGCTCTACCTCGTGCTTGTCGGGGCGATGGCCCTGATCCTGCGCCGCATCACCCGCCCGCTCAAGGCGCTGACTCGCCGGGTCGAGGACTTCGCCGGCAATCGCACGCTTGATGGACAACTCGATGCGAACGGTCCCGATGATATCAAAGGCCTGATCCACGCGCACAACGCCATGGAAGCGCGGATCGCCGCGATGCTCGATGAAAAGGATGTGATGCTCGGCGCAATCGGCCACGACCTCAAGACCCCGCTTGCCGCGCTGCGGGTGCGGATCGAGGCGGTCGAGGACGATACCGAGCGCAGGCGCATGGCGGCTACGATCGAGGACATCAACCGCTCGCTCGACGATATCCTGTCGCTCGCCCGCGTTGGCCGTCCGTCCGATCCGCTCGAACCCAACGAACTGTCCGCGCTTGTCGCGGACGTGATCGGCGAGTTCGAGGACATGGGCGAGGCGGTGGAACTGGGCGATACCGATCGCGTGGTCCTGCCGATCCGGGCCACCTGGCTGCGGCGCGCGTTGCGCAACCTCGTTTCGAACGCGCTGCGCTATGGCCAGCGCGCGCGAGTCACGCTGGCCAAGGAAGGCCGCACCGCCGTTCTGCGGATCGAGGACGATGGGCCGGGCATTCCCGAAGGCGATATCGCCCGGATGATGGAGCCGTTCACCCGGCTTGAAGCTTCGCGCAACAGCAGCACCGGCGGCACCGGCCTTGGCCTTACCCTGGCACGCGCCATCGCTGATCAGCACGGCGGCACGCTGACGCTGACCAATCGCCATGGACTGCAAGGCGAAATCGTCGGGCTGGTTGCAACCGTTCGGCTCCCGCTCGGTTAAACTACCAGTCATTTCAGCTCGGCCACAGTCAACAGGCGTTCGTCGGGCCGCAATCGTCGTTCGTCGAAAGGACTCGCGAACCGCGAGACCGGTTGCTAGTGCAACCAATCTTCATTGCGCCGGGGAGTACGTATCCGCATGCGTTCCATTTCACTTGTTTCGGCGCTTGCGCTGTCCATTGCTTGCCTTGCCACTCCGGCCATCGCCCAGCAGACCTCTGCCAACCCTTCGGCTGCAGCAGGTGTCCACACCGATCTGCCGCGCGTGGCGCACCCATCGCATTACGCGATTTCGGTCACCCCTGACGCGGAGAAGCTGACTTTCTCCGGCACATCGTCGGTCGATCTGGAAGTGACCGAGGCGACCCCGATCCTCACGCTCCACGCGCTCGATCTCAAGATTTCCTCGGCCACGCTGACGCCCGCCGGTGGCGCAGCAATGCCCGTCACGATCACGATGGACGCGGGCACCCAGACCGCGAAGTTCACGGCGGCCCAGCCGCTCGCCCCCGGCAAGTACCGGCTCGACACGGTTTATACGGGTGTGATCAACACGCAGGCCAACGGTCTTTTCGCGCTCGATTACCCTGACAAGCTGACCGGCAAGACCGTGCGCGGCCTGTTTACCCAGTTCGAAGCGCCCGACGCGCGCCGCTTTGCGCCGATGTTCGACGAGCCGATCTACAAGGCGACTTTCGATCTTTCGGCGGTCGTGCCGTCCGGCCAGATGGCGGTCAGCAATATGCCGATCGCCAAGGAAGAGGACCTGGGCAAGGGGTTGAAGCGCGTCACTTTCGGCACCAGCCAGAAGATGTCGTCGTACCTTCTGTTCTTCGGCCTCGGCGATTGGGAGCGCATGGCCAAGGACGCCGCGCCCGGCGTGCAGGCAGGTATCGTCGCGCCCAAGGGTAGCGGCGAGCAGGCGCGCTTCGCGCTTAATGAACTGGCGCCGCTGATCCCGTTCTACGCCGACTATTTCGGCCAGCCCTATCCGCTGCCCAAGATCGACAACATCGCCGCGCCCGGCCAGTCGCAATTCTTCTCGGCCATGGAAAACTGGGGCGCGATCCTGACGTTCGAGCGCATTCTGCTCGACGATCCGGCGATCACCAGCGCATCGGCGCGCCAGAACATCGTCACCACCCAGGCGCACGAAGTGGCGCACCAGTGGTTCGGCAATCTCGTCACCATGGCGTGGTGGGAAGATCTCTGGCTCAACGAAGGTTTTGCCAGCTGGATGGAAACCAAGGCGACCGCGCACTTCCATCCCGACTGGTTTCCGCTGCTTGAACGCGTCGATGGCCGCGAGACGGCGATGAACCTCGATGCCTACAAGACCACGCACCCGATCGTGCAGGAGATCAAAACGGTCGACGAGACCAATCAGGCCTTCGACGCGATCACCTATCAGAAGGGCGAAGCGGTCATCTCGATGCTCGAAGCCTTCGCCGGCGAAGGCGTGTGGCGCGATGGCTTGCGCGCCTACATGCGCGATCACAAGTTCGGGAATACCCGCTCGAAGGACTTGTGGCAGGCAGTCGAAAACGCAGGCGCGCCGGGCCTTACCGCCATTGCGGCAGATTTTACCACCAAGCCCGGCATCCCGCTGGTCAAGGTCACGGGCATGACCTGCAAGAAGGGCGTGACGTCGGTCATGCTCGAACAGAGCGAATACAGCATCGATCGCAAGGATGAAGTCGCCGCGAAGCCGACGATGTGGAAGGTGCCGCTGCTGGCGTCGGCGGGCAATGGCGCGCCTGTCCGCACCATTCTTGAAGGCGGCAAGGCGACGGTTTCGGTCAAGGGCTGCGGTCCGGTCGTAATCAACGCGGGCCAGCTCGGTTATTACCGCTCGCTCTACACGCCAAAGATGCTGGCCGCACTCAAGACCGCGATGCCCACGCTCCAGCCGGTCGATCAGATCGGGTTGATGGACGACAACATGGCGCTTTCGACCAGCGGCTATCAGCCGCTTGCGCCAGCGATGGACCTGCTGGCTGCCATCCCCGGGAATGCCAATGCGGTTGTCGCGGGCAATGCGTTCGAGCGCTATGTCAGCGCATGGCGCGCGCTCGAAAAGAGCCCCGCCGTGCAGGGCAAGCTGGCGGCGCTGGCCACTACCACGTTCAAGCCGCGCCTGATGGCGTTGGGCTTCGATCCCAAGACTGCCGAGGCGCTCCCCGATGCCGACCTTCGCTCGACCATGATCGCCGGTTTCGGCGCTATGGGCGACAAGGACGTGGTTGCCGAAGCCAAGCGCAAGTTCGCCGCGCTGGCAACCAACCCCAAGGCGATGGACGGCCCGCTCAAGACGACCTGGCTTAACATCGTCGCGCGCAATGCGACCAAGGCTGACTGGGACGCGATCCGCAAGATGGCGGCCGCGTCGACATCGGCGGTGGAGCGTCAGTTCCTCTATACGCTACTCGGTCGTCCGGCCGATGCCACGCTGGCCGCCGCTGCGCGTGATCTGGCGTTGACGGAGGAACCGGGCAAGACCACCAGCGCGGCGATGATAGTCTCGTCAGCGGGCCTGCACCCGGAAGAGACTTACGATTTTGCCGTCGCCAACCGTGCGCGTCTGGAAGCGCTGGTCGACGCGCAAAGCCGCGTGACCTTTATCGCCAGCCTTGCTCAGACGTCGAACGACCCGGCGATGATCGCCAAGCTGGAAACGTTCAAGGCATCGGTGCCCGCTGAAGCCGCGCGTCCGGTAGAGCGCGTGATCGGTGGGTTGACGCAGAAGGCCCGTATCCGCCCGCTCTACATCAAGGGCTTGTCGGACTGGGTGAACGCGAAGAAGAAGAAGTAAGTAGCAGGAAAAACCCACCCCGCTGCGACTAACGCTTGCTGCGCAAGCGCAAGTCTCGCTCCCCTCCCGCTTGCGGGAGGGGTTGGGGGAGGGCACTCTGCCCCTAACGCAACAACCCGCCCATGATTCCGCGCGCAAAGCGCCCGAAGGCCGCACCGCCGATCGACGTGGCGATCGTGCCGACAACCGCTGTCACGCCCGATGCCACCGGGGCCGCGCGCGATTTCTTGCCGGTGATCTGCGCTGCGATAACCGCACCTGCCGACGACGCCACGGCCCCGGCCGCCGCCTTGCCCGCGCGCTCCCACATCGAAGGTGACTGGCGCGGTGCGGCGCGCTGCTTGTCCACGCCTTCATCCTCGACCTGTTGTGCGGCGGCGGCGGCGTCCGATGCCTTCTGAGCCAGCACTTCGGCGGCGGATTCGCGATCGACTGCGGTATCGTACTTGCCGTCGAACGGGCTGATCGACTGGATGATCGCGCGTTCCTTGGGCGTGATCGGCCCGAGCCGCGAGCGCGGCGGTGCGATCAGCGTGCGTTGCACGACCGAGGGCGAGCCGTCCTCGTTGAGCGTGGAGACCAGAGCCTCGCCCACCTTGAGTTCGGTAATCACAGTCTCGACATCGAGATCCTTGTTGATGCGGAAGGTTTCCGCCGCAGCCTTGATCGCGCGCTGGTCACGCGGGGTGAAGGCCCGCAGCGCGTGCTGCACGCGGTTGCCAAGCTGGCCCGCAATCTTCTCAGGGATATCGATCGGGTTCTGCGAGATGAAATAGACGCCCACGCCCTTCGAACGGATCAGGCGGACGACCTGTTCGACCTTGTCCATCAGGGCATCGGGGGCATCCTCGAACAGCAAGTGCGCTTCGTCGAAGAAGAACACCAGACACGGCTTTTCCGGATCGCCCACTTCGGGCAGCGCTTCGAACAGTTCGGACAGCAGCCACAGCAGGAAGGTCGCGTAGAGCTTCGGGCTTTGCATCAGCTTTTCGGCGGCGAGCACGTTGACCATGCCGCGCCCCTGATCGTCCACCTTCAGGAAGTCGTTGATTTCGAAGGCAGGCTCGCCAAAAAAGCGGTCGGCGCCCTGGCTTTCGAAGGCGAGCAACTGGCGCTGGATCGTGCCAACACTGGCTTTCGAAACATTGCCATACTTGCCTGACAGCGCGCTGGCATTCTCGGCGCAGGCCATCAGCACGGATTGCAGGTCGGTCAGGTCGATCAGCAGCAGCCCGTTATCGTCGGCATAGCGGAACGCGATGTTGAGCACGCCTTCCTGCGTATCGTTCAGGCCCATCAGCCGCGACAGCAGCAGCGGCCCCATTTCGGAAATCGTCGTGCGGATCGGATGGCCGTTTTCGCCATATAGGTCCCAGAAAACAGCGGGATTATCGGAATAGGCATAGTCGGTGATGCCGAGTTCCTTGGCGCGTGCCTCCAGCGATGCGGCGTGCTTGAAGGTGGAGCTGCCCGGCATCGAAATGCCCGAAAGGTCGCCTTTCACGTCGGCCATGAACACGGGCACGCCGCGTGCGGAGAACTGTTCGGCAATGCCTTGCAGCGTCACCGTCTTGCCGGTGCCGGTTGCCCCTGCGATCAATCCGTGGCGGTTGGCGCGACCAAGGCGCAGCACTTGACGTTCGCCGTTGGATGCCAGCCCGAGATAGATATCGTCCATGCCTGAAAGCCCTTTTGTTTCTCCGATGATTAGGGCGCTGGCGGCACGCATGCGAGAGGTTTTTGCATCCGCATCGGGGAACGGCTAGAGCGCCTTCGAAGCCATGACCCGCGCCCCTTTCATCCTTCTCGACGACGCCCGCAACGAAGGCGCCAGTGACGCCCGCCTTTATGAGCAGGCGCTGGAAATCGTCATCGCGCGGCGCCCTGATGAGGTGGCGGCGGCGCTTGAACGGATTGCTGCCACGCCCGGCAACTGGGCGGGATACCTCGCATATGAAGCAGGCCTCGCGCTCGAACCGCGCCTTGCCCCGCTTGGCGCTGAACGCACCGGCGCGGAAGGACCGCTGGTGTGGTTCGCGCGGTTCGAGACGGTCACCCGCATGCCGAGCGCCGCAGTCGAGCGCTGGCTGGCGCGCCAAGCGACCGGGCCGGGCAGGCTGGGGCCGATGAGCGCCGCGCTGTCCGCAGGCGGCTATGCCCGCGCATTCGGCCTTGTGCAGGACGCGATCCGTGCGGGCGACATCTATCAGGCGAACCTGACGTTCCCGCTGACCGGCACGTGGGATGGCGATCCGCTGGCAATCTATGCCGATGTGCGGCGCGATGCGCAGGCAGGCTATGGCGGGGTGATCTGGGACGGCGCGCACTGGCATCTGTCATTCTCGCCCGAGCTGTTCTTCAAGCTGGCGGGCGGTGAGGCACGCGTTCGCCCGATGAAGGGCACCGCGCCGCGCGGGACCACGCCCGACGAGGACGCGCGGTTCAAAGCCGATCTTGCGGCGAGCGTGAAGGACCGCGCCGAAAACCTGATGATCGTCGATCTGATGCGCAACGACCTTTCGCGCGTGTCGCAGGCCGGATCGGTCAAGGTCGAGGCGCCATTCGCAATTGAGACATATCCCACCGTCCACCAGATGGTGACGACGGTGCATGCGCGCCTCTCTCCCGGCGAGGACGTGCGCAGCCTTCTGCGCGCGATCTTCCCCTGCGGCTCGATCACGGGCGCGCCCAAGATCAGGGCCATGGAAATTATCCATCAGGCCGAACGCGATGCGCGCGGGCTGTATTGTGGATCGATCGGACGGATCGACCCCACTGGCGATGCGGCGTTCAATGTGGCAATCCGCACCGTGCGCCTGACCACCGACCATCCGGGGGCTACCGGAGGCCGCGCCGTCATGGGCGTCGGCTCGGCGGTGGTTGCTGATTCGGTGATGATCGGCGAATGGCGCGAATGCGTTGTGAAGGGGAATTTTTTGCGTCTGACTGCGGGCCATGCCGACCTGATCGAGACGATGGCCTTCGATCCTGCCAAGGGCATCGACCTGCTCGAACTGCACCTTGAGCGGATGAAGGCAAGCGCATTGGCGCTCGGCTTCAGCTTTGACCGCCACGCCATCCGCAACGCGATTCATGCGCTGTGCTTCGATCTCGATGCACCATCGAAAGTGCGCCTGGTGGTGTCGAAGGGCGGGGCGCATGCGCTCGAAGCCTCGGCCTTGCCTGCGCCAATGGAGGGGATCATTTGCGCGGTGTTGCCGCTGCCGGTTTCGGACGGCGACTGGCGCCTGCGGCACAAGACAACCGACCGCGCCTTTTACGAAGCAGGCCTCGCCGCCGCGAAGAAGGCGGGAGCAGGTGAAGCCCTGTTCCTGCGCGATGACGGGCTGATTACCGAAGGCACTTTCACCAATGTGTTCATCGAGCGCGGCGGCAAGCTGCTGACCCCGCGTGCGGACCTCGGCCTTTTGCCGGGTGTCCTGCGCCGCAGCCTGATCGAAGCCGGCCGCGCCGTGGAAGCGGACTTGCGGCTTGACGATCTGGCGGGCGGCTTCCTTGTCGGCAATGCCCTGCGCGGGCTGATCCCGGCACGGTTGCTGGGTGCCTGATATGTTGTCCGAGGCTCTCGCACGCATCGCGCCTTCGCGCACCACGGCCATTACCGACCGGGCGATCCAGCTCCGCGCCGAAGGGCGGGACGTGATCTCGCTCTCGGTCGGCGAACCCGATTTCGCCACTCCGGCGCACGTCATTCAGGCGGCCAAGGACGCGCTCAATGCGGGCGACACCAAATATACCGCCGTCGCAGGCACCGCTGCCTTGCGCGAAGCCGCTGCTTTGCACTTCAGGCGTGATCTCGGCATTGATGTGCCCGCTGCCCAAGTGATCGTCAGCGCTGGCGGGAAGCAGGCGATTTTCCACGCGCTGCTGGCGACGCTCAATCCGGCAGACGAGGTGCTGATCCCATCCCCGTGGTGGGTCAGCTACCCCGAAATTGTCCGATTCACCGGTGCTTCGGTAGTGGACCTGCCGACCACGGCAGCGGGCGGTTTCCGCATCACGCCCGCGCAGCTTGAAGCCGCGATCACGCCTGCCACGCGCTGGCTTCTGCTCAACAGCCCCGGCAATCCCACCGGCGCGACTTATCCCGCAGCTGAACTGCGGGCGCTTGGCGAGGTCCTGCGCCGCCACCCGCGCATGCTGGTGATGAGCGACGATATCTACGCGCCGCTGCGCTATGGCGAGGGCCTTCACGCCACGCTCGCGGTGGAATGCCCGGACCTTGCGGACCGCATCCTGACCGTTTCGGGCGTGTCGAAAAGTCACGCGATGACGGGTTTCCGCATCGGTGTTTCGGCGGGCCCGGCATGGCTGATCGGCGCGATGGGGCGGCTGCAGTCGCACTCCTCGGGCAATCCCGCATCGATCAGCCAGGCAGCTGCGGTCGCTGCTTTCACCGGTCCGCAGGATTTCCTCACCGACTGGCGCGAACGTT
>JAZKBJ010000017.1:0-9197 GCA_040388685.1 Pseudomonadota bacterium | reverse complement strand
TGAAGAAACTGTTCCAGACCTTGCGGTCATTGCCGCGAATGCCCGGAGCCTGGCTGTCAGGATTAACCTCGAACTCGCGGCCCTTGAATTCGCCGCAGGTGTAGCTGAGGTGCTGGAACGGCGCGAAGCTGGTGACCGGCACGCCGCAGTTGGGTTCCATGAAGGTGACCGGGTTCATCTCAAAGGTATCGTCACCGTAGTACACCCGGCCGTTGGCGGTGACATAGTCGGAGACGTTGAGCAGGAACGAAAGCTGGGCATCGCGCTTCTCGAAGCCGCCCTGCTTCAATCCGTTGACCTGATCCTTCCAGCTGCCGCCGAATTTCTCCAGACCGGCGGCCACGCGGACCATGAACACGTCATCGACGACCGGCAGGTTGAGTACGCCCTGCAGCTTGCGCTGGCCGTCGTTGCCTAGGCTGCCGAGCACCCGGCCCTCGAACTTGTTGACCGGAACGTTCGATACATAGTTGATCGCACCGCCATAGGCAGCGCGGCCGTAGAGCGAATTGACCGGACCTTTGACCACTTCGAGGCGCTGGATGTCCAGAAGGGCGACGTTGTTGGCCGCGTTGCTGGGCATGTACGCGCCGTCGAAGAACACGGCGACGGTAGGGTCGCTTTCGGTCGTCGAAGGAAGGCCGCGGATGGACGGGCGGGTCAGTGTTTCCGAACCGCCGCCGTTCACGATCAGGCCGGGAACCTTGGTCGCCACGTCCTTGAGGTCGCGGATGCCTTCCTTGATGATCTGATCGCCCGACAGCGCATTGATGACGAGCGGAACATCCTGAAGCTTTTCGATCTTGTTACGCGCGGTGACGACGATTTCGCCGCCTTCGGCATCCTGTGCCATGGCCGGCGTCGCGGCAAGGGCTGCGGACAGGATCGACGTGCAGAGCAGAACGGCGTTGAGCGAGTTGCGTCCCTTGCGGCGTGTGTTTGAAAAATCGTCCAACATAATCAATGCCCCCATGAGCGAGTTCGTCGTTGATTGACGCTATTCCCCGGCCATCCGTTCAAATGCGGACTGCTGGCCTGGAACACGAAAGACCTGCCAATAGGCGGAGAGACGTTGTTTGCGACATCCGCCAAATGGCTCACTTTGCGGATTGAAATCTTTCGTTTCAGCCGCTGACATGAAAGCTTCAAAAACTCCCGGCACTATGCGTTGAGCGCAACTCTATTGCCGGAATCGCCCCCAAAACGCGAGGCGTCACCGGCATAAAATCCATATAAATCAACGGAAATGGCCACTACAGGCCAGTGTGATCGGTGCCGAGGGCGTCGTTCACATATCGGTTGTCCATCCAAAACACGCATCGGCGGGTGGCACGTCATCCCTTAGTGTGGGCCAACAGCCGAGGACGCCTTCATGCCGGAACTTCCAAGCCCAAGCCGCTCTGCCGCCGAGTTCCTCGACCAGCCCCACGATCTGTTCATCGGTGGACGATGGCTGCGTGGGCGGGGCGATCCGATCGCGATCGAAAACCCCTGCAGGCAGACGCATCTGACCAGCGTATCCGCAGCGTCGTCGGACGACGTCGATCTTGCTGTGCAAGCCGCCCGCGCAGCGCTGGACGGACCTTGGGGGCGGATGAGCGGACGCGAGCGTGGCGCGATCATGACGCGCTTTGCCGACCTGCTGGATCAGAATGCGCCCCTGGTTGCCGAAGTCATGGCGCTGGATAACGGCCAGCCCGTTTCATCGTGCCTGATGGTGGTGCGCCTGCTGGCGGTCGAACTCATGCGCTACTACGCCGGTTGGGCCACCAAGATCGCAGGCGAGAGCTTCGTCCCCAGCCTTGGCGGCACGCGTGAAGATCAGGACTTTCTGGTTTCGACGTTGCGCGAACCCATCGGTGTGGTCGGCGCGATTGTGCCATGGAATGCGCCGGCGGGCATGATGGCGCTCAAGCTCGGCCCGGCGCTGGCCGCCGGATGCACGATGGTGCTGAAGACCGCCGAACTTGCACCGCTGACCGGTGAGTTCTTTGCGCGGCTGTTGCAGGAAGCCGGGTTGCCGGACGGTGTGTTCAACATGCTGCATGGCCTTGGCCATGTGGCAGGCGCGGCGATGGCGGAACATCCGGGAATCGACAAGATCACCTTCACCGGATCGGCAGCGGTGGGCCGCGAGGTCGTCCGCGCAGCTTGCGGAAACCTCAAGAAGGTCACGCTGGAGCTTGGCGGCAAGTCCCCGGTCATCGTCTTCCCCGACGCCGATCTGGGCCAGCTGGTGCCCGCGGCGGCAAACGCCTGCTTTATCGCAAGCGGTCAGGCCTGCATGGCAGGCACGCGTCTGTTCATCCACGACGCCGTCTATGACGAGGTCGTGGCCCGCGTTTCGGACTTTGCCGATGGCATGAAGCTGGGGGACGCGCTGAGCGGGGAAACCACGCTTGGCCCGCTGATCTCGGCCCGTCAGCGCGAGCGCGTAGAAGCCTATGTCCGCATCGGGCTCGAACAAGGCGCGCGCATCGCCAACAATCCGCAGAGCTGGGATGGCCGGGGGCATTTCGTGGCCCCGGTCGTGTTCGCCGACGTGACCGCCGATATGCGGATCGCGCAGGAGGAAATCTTCGGGCCGGTGCTGTGCGCCATCCGCTTTAAGGATGAACAAGGCCTGCTCGAGGCCGTCAACTCCACCCAATACGGCCTTTCAGGCTCTGTCTGGACCAAGGACATCCAGCGCGCCCTGCGGATTGCGCGCAAGGTGGACAGCGGACAAGTGGGGATAAACGTGCATGCCGCGGTCAGCCCCGAAACGCCCTTCGGCGGCAATCGCCAATCCGGCTGGGGCCGGGAATTCGGCCGTGAAGGGCTGGACCCCTACCTCAAGACCAAAGCGATCAGCGTCAACCTGGGACCAAAATCATGACCATCGCCAAACCGCACATCCTGATCGCGGGCGCAGGGCTTGGCGGCCTGACCGCCGCCATTGCGCTGGTCCAGCGCGGCTTTTCGGTCGATCTATTCGAACAGGCTCCCGTTCTGGCCGAGGTCGGCGCAGGGCTGACGGTCAGCCGTAGCGCCCAGTCCGTGTTGGCCGAACTGGGACTGATGGACAAGGTGCGGCAAATCGCCAGCATCACGTCGCAGATGGCCTTCCTGCATTATCGGACCGGCGAAATGCTGGTGGGCGCGCGCGATGAAACCGACGGTCGGTGGACGCCGGACAAGCCCGCCGGGGGCATCCACATTCACCGTGCCGACATGCACAATTTGCTGGCCGCGCGCTTTGCCGAACTGGCTCCGGGCCACCTGCATCTGGGCAAGCGCATGGTATCGTTTTCTCAAGGCGACGACGGTGTCATGATCCGTTTTGCGGATGGGACGCAGGCTTCGGGTGCCTACCTCGTCGGTGCCGACGGGGTGCGCTCGGCCGTGCGGGACGAACTGTGGGGCGATGGCGCGCCGCGATTCACCGGACAGATCGCCTATCGCTTCATGGTTCCCGGCGCGGTCGCCGCGCCGTTCATGGCAGCGGCAGGCCGCGCCGCCGTATTTCAGGGGCCGGGCCGGGTGTTCAATCGCTACAGCTTGCGCGGCGGCGATCTGGTCAACTGCGTCGGCATCACCCAAAGCGATGACTGGAGCGCCGACGGCTGGTCAACCCCGGCACAAACGGCCGAAATGCTGTCGTTGTACGAGGGGTGGCACGAAGACGTCACGGGGCTGATGCGGGTGGCGCCTGCGGATCACCTGATCAAATGGGCGCTGTTCGATCGCCAGGAGTTGCCCGGTTGGCGCAAGGGCCGCGTCACGCTGCTGGGCGATGCGGCCCATCCGATGCTGCCGTTTCTCGGACTTGGTGCGGCCATGGCCATCGAGGATGCGATGGTGCTTGCGCGCGCGCTCGATAAATCGCCGGATGCACAGGGGCTGGATCTCTACGAACATGTCCGGCGGCCACGGGTGCGGACCATTGCCGACCTGTCGCGCCTGCAGGGCGAGCTTTCGCAGTCGCGCGATCCCGCGCACTACGACGCGTCCACCGCGCCCGCCCAGAACAAGGCGTTGCATGAATACGATCCGGTCACAGAGCCGCTGTAACGCGCAGCACAGGCTGACAGGACACGAAAAAGGGGTGGTGCTTCCGGGCACCACCCCTTTTCATTTCCGTATGATTTGCCCGCCTTATTCGCGGATAGCCCCGATGAAACTGGCCGGGGGCAAATGACCCTTAAGGTAGACCGGTTCCTTCTGGCCACGGAACAGGTTTTCTGGCTGGAATCCTGCTTCGATCAGCGCATCGTTCATGTTGATGCGGCGGAAACCGGTCGAGAACGGCTCGTTGGCATTGTCGTTGAACCAGCTGCTCATCACAATTTCGATCGGCGTTACCGGGGGGGCATAGCCGCCGTCATGGACGGTAATGCCACCCTTGGCGAGCACGCGGTGACATTCGGCATACATCGCGCGGATATGCGGCGCCGGCATCTCGTGCGTGACCAGCAACGAGCAGACAATGTCGAAATATCCATCCTCGAAATCGAGATGGGCGGCGTCCTGCTGGCTGAAGTGGATTTCATGGCCGAGGTCTTCGGCACGGCGGTGGGCATAGCGGACCTGTGGTGCGCCGATATCGACGCCATGCACTTCTGCATCGGGATAGATCTGCTTCCACGGCAGCGTGGTGAAGCCGGGACCGCAACCGATATCAAGAATGCGGCGCGGCTTCAGATCGGGAAAGCGCTCCTTGACGAAGGCCGCCGTCGTCGCGCCCAGCCCCTCGTTCTGCGCGCCAAGCCCACCAAACGCGAAGACATAGACGCCGCGATCGTAAAGCGCGCCGGCATAGACGTCGTCATCACGGATTTCGGTCTGGAAATTGCCAGGCATCGCATGGATATCCACCGCCTCGATATAGCGCGGCATGGCAAGATCCGGATTGGTGCGCACGGTGCCCTTATCGGTTCCGCGCGGGCGCGCAATCTCGATGAGGCCATCAAGCTGGCGCTCGATGCTTTCGCCCACTTCGTCCCAGATCAATTCCTGCGCGGCGCGCCCAACAAGGTTGCCCGCGCGAAAATAGAAGGTCTGGTTCAGCGCATCATAGGCTTCGCGCGCAGACTCGGGCTCGCGCCCATGCTTCCGGGTAAATGCGGGCAGCGCCTTCTCGGCAAAGACCTTGCGCGTGCCCGGCCAGATGTCGGTGGTGAACCGGCGGCGCAATGTCGCAATGAATTCCTGCCGGGCATATTCGTCATGCGTGGCTTGCGGCAAGATTTCGTGACGATCCTGGAACATGGTCCTGCTCCTGTGCTTTAACGGAGTATCTTGAGGTTGGCCGCTTCGACGGCCGCGACGATGATATCTTCATCCACTTCGGGCAAGCCACCGGATACACCCGCGGCTCCGACGATTTCGCCCGCAAAATCGGTGACGACCACCGCGCCGCCCAGCGGCACGAACTTGCCCTTCACCGCGCCCTGAATGGCAGCGACGGCGGCGGCGTTGTCGAATACCTTCGACAGATGCAGCGATGTGCGGTTGAATCCCAGCGCGGCAGTGCATTTGCCCTGCGCGGTTTCCACGCCGAAAATGCCCTGACCGTCGGCGCGCATGGCCAGTCGCACATGGCCGCCGGGATCGGTCACGACGACCGACATGTTGGTCACGCCGCGTTTTTCGCCTTCGGCAAAGGCTGTCTGGGCAATGGCGAGTGCGGTCTTGAGCGGGATGCCGGGCATAACTATTCGGCCGCCTTCAGCGGATCATTTGGCTGGTCGCCATCGCGCTCTTCGAACAGGACGCGCAGGACGCGCCCGATCATCGCATCGCGGCGCGCATCGCGCTCGGTGCGGCGCACGGCGTCGATCTCGAACGCTTCGACCGCAGCCACGGTGGCGATGTCGCCCCGTTCCGCCAGCGCTTCATGCGTATCGATCCTGTCCCGCAACGCCGAGACTTCGGTCATCAGCGCGGTGAACATGATGAACACGCGGTCGAGATCGGGCTGGAGATAAGTGGGGCGCTCCTGCCCTCGTGCCAGGCGGGGCCTGGGACGATTGATTGTGGCTCGTGACTCCTGCGCCATCAGCCTTGCTCCATGATCGGTTGACAATGCTTGTCTTGGCCGGTGGGCGGCACACGGCCTAGCGGAGTGCCGAAGCCCAACCGAAATGCGGTGGGCGGCTTTCCGGGCATGACCCACCACATTTCGGTTGGGCGATGCGCGGCCACTTCCGGCCCTCCGCCCCCCGGTTCAAGTCGTTGGGCCAATGCTGCGGACGGAGCGTGCGAAAACGATATGACGAGCGCCATGAACAACGACGTCTGCGCGCGTCTGGCCGAGATCGCCGGACCCGAAAATGTCCACACCGCACCATCGAAGCGTCTGTTCTTTTCTACAGACCTTGCCAGCCAGGGCGCACTTGCGCTTGCGGTCGTGCGTCCATCGGACGCGCAGCAACTGGCGCAGATACTCGCCTTCTGCACCGCCGCCAATCTGATCGCGATTCCGCGCGGCGGCGGGTTTTCCTACACCAGCGGCTACACACCGCTCATGGAAGCGTCGGTAATTGTCGACATGCGCGGCCTCGACCGCATCGTGGAGATCAACGAGGAAGACATGTATGTGCGGGTCGGCGTCGGTTGCACCTGGCGCGCGCTCTATGAAGCCCTCAAGGCGCGCGGCTTCCGAACGCCCTATTATGGACCGATGTCGGGATACAACGCGACCGTTGGCGGCGCATTGTCGCAAGGGTCGTTCTTCCTGGGATCGACCGAACATGGCACGACCGCCGAAACCGTCCTGAGCCTGGAGGTTGCTCTTGCCAACGGCGACATCATTCACACGGGGTCCGACAGTGCGCAGGGCGTCGGTCCGTTCTATCGCTTCTACGGCCCTGATCTGACAGGGTTGTTCCTAGCCGATACCGGCGCGATGGGCTTCAAGACAGAGGCCACGCTCAAGCTGATCCGCTTTCCCCAGCATCAGGCCTATGGCAGCTTTTCGTTCGAGGATGGGGCCGCAACGATTGCGGCACTGTCCGAGATCGGCCGTGCCGGTCTGGCGGCGGAAGCCTATGCCTGGGACCCGTATTTCGTGAAGATCATGAGCGAGGCAAGCACGCTGCGCGAGGATGCGCGCTTCCTGTGGAAGGTCTTCCGCAACAGTGCCGGGGTGATCGACGGTTTTTCAGCCTGTGCGCGGATCGCGCTGAATGGCAAGCGGGTGTTCAAGGCGGGAACGCATATCATCCAGATCATGATCGACGATCACAGCGCGGCAGGCGCGGCCCAGCGTCTCAAGCAGGTCAGGGACATTGCCCGCCGCCACGGCGCGCACGAACTGGCCCCATCGGTGCCGCGTGCCACGCGCGGGATGCCGTTTGTCGATTTCAACGTGCCGGAGCGGCGCACCACGCTGCGCAACCTGCCCACCAACAGCCTTTATCCGCACAGCCGCGCGCCTGCGGCACTGCAAGCCATCGGCAAGCTGCTGGGCGAGAACAAGGCGGAGATGGACCGCTTTGGCATGTCGGTCGGCATGGTGTTCTTCGCCGTGGGCAAGACCGCGATGTGCATCGAACCGCTGATCTACTGGCACGACGAACAGTTTTTCCAGCACGACCGCATTGCCGAAACCAGCGATTTCGAAGCGCTGGACAATGCCACGGAACAGCCCGCAGCAACGAAGTTCGCCTTCGCCTTGCGCGAACAGCTCAAGGCGGTGATGAAGGCAAATGGCGCGGTCCACGTCCAGATCGGCAAGGCTTATGACTACCTGCCCACGCGCGAACCCCGCGTTGCCGACCTGATCCGCGCGATCAAGGACGCCGTCGATCCCGATGGCCGGGTCAATCCCGGCTCGCTTGGCCTGACCTGATGGGCAGGGGCAGCGGCGATACCTTCGATTTCATCGTCTGCGGGGCTGGCAGCGCGGGCGCGACCCTTGCTGCCCGCCTGTCCGAGGACGGCCACCACCGCGTCCTTGTGCTGGAAGAGGGCGGGATGGACTATTCGCCCGCCATTCATGTGCCGGGCCTGCTCGGCAACGTGATGATGAACCCCCGGCTCAACTGGAATTACCGGGGCGAGCCGGACCCGACGCTGGATGGCCGCGCGCTCGTCTGGATGGGCGGGCGGGTCGTTGGCGGATCGTCCTCGATCAACGGCATGGTCTATGGTCGCGGCCTGCCCTACGATTACCAGCGCTGGGTCGATGCGGGCAATGCCGGGTGGAACTGGGAGGACATGCTCCCGTGGTTCCGCAAGATGGAGCATTGGCACGGCGCAGCCCATCCCGCGCGCGGTGACAGCGGCCCCCTGCAGACAAGGCCCTTCGAAGAGCCGAACCCCGCCTGCACCGCCGCGCTGGAAGCGCTTGTCGCGATGGGCGTGCCGTTCGTGTCCGATTACAGCACCGGGATGGTTGAAGGCATAGGCTTCACGCAAGCCACGCAGCGCGGCGGCTGGCGTCACAGCACGGCCCGCGCCTATCTGGCAAAGGCCGTGCGCCGCAACAACTGCACCTTGCGGACGGAGGCATTCGTGACGCGGCTGATCCTGGAACAGGGCCGCTGCATCGGCGTGGAATATCGCAGGGGCGGCCAAGTGTTGCAGGCCCGCGCGACAGCCGAGGTGATCGTCTCGCTCGGCGCAATCGGATCGCCTGCCCTGTTGCTGCGATCGGGCATTGGCAGCGCGGACGATCTGCAAGCCCATGACATTCCGGTTGTCCACCACCTTCCCGGCGTCGGCCGCAACCTGAACGAACACGTCAACGTCAAGATTTCGATGACCGTCGAGATCCAGACCTACAACAGCGAACGGCTGGGATTGGGGAAATTGCGCAATGGCCTGCGGTGGCTTGTGGACCGCGCCGGCCCCGCGTCCAGCCCGGCAAACCACTGCCAGGCCTTTGTCAGGACCGACCCTGCCCTGCCCAGCGCCGATGTGCAGATCCAGCTCATGGCTTTCGCCTTCCATGAAGACCCGCGAAAGAACGACGACGGGTTGAGCGCGGTCGTCAGCCTGTGTGCACCGAAAGCGCGGGGCCGCGTTTCACTGGCGAGCAGAAATCCCTTCGATCCGCCAAAAGTCGAGATAGCGCTGCTGAACGATCCCGACGACCTGCGTGTCCTGATCGAGGGCTGCAGAATGGCCAGATCCGCTCTCGAAGCGGGGCCGGGCCGCGTGCATGGCGGAAAGATCGTGACCCCTGCGGCCCATACGCAAAGCGATGCCGA
>JAZKBJ010000016.1:3903-4292 GCA_040388685.1 Pseudomonadota bacterium | reverse complement strand
GAGGTATACAGTCAAGTGACAATAATGCCACCCAACTGATTTCACTTTTTCCACGTCGACCGGAATGCCGTTGAGCACGGCATTGCCGGAAATGGCGTCGATCAGTGTGCTGGGGCTAAGGACGTTGGTGTTTGCTCCGGGGTGCGCGCGCGCCACCGCGAGCTGTGTCTGTGGATCGGCATGGCCCCAACCGTGCGGCATCGAGACGACGCCGGGGCGAATATCGTCATCGAACTCCAGAGCCACCTCAATCGTGCCTGCGGCAGACGTTACCGTGACCGTATCGCCATCCGCCAACCCGCGCTCCTGTGCATCAGCGCTGTGCATCTGCAGCGTGCAGCGGTCCTTGCCCTTTACCAGCGTATCCACATTGTGCATCCAGCTGTTCA
>JAZKBJ010000016.1:0-3893 GCA_040388685.1 Pseudomonadota bacterium | reverse complement strand
CGAGCGCAAATGGCGGCGGCTGACCAGCACGAGCGTGGGACCGGTTTCGGTCATCGCGTGCCTGAGCCGGGGAATGTCCGACAGGATCAGCGGCGGGGCGATTTCGATCTTGCCCGATGCGGTTGCGAAGCCTTCGTCCGCGCGTGGGATCGCCGGGCCGATGATCAACCCGTCGGGCTTGTTTTCAAAGCTCGCGAGGGTCAAGCCGCCCTCCACCTTGCCGAACCGGTCGCCGAATGGCCCTGCGCGGATCGCAAGGTCGAGGATGCGTTCGGGACCGCGCGTGGGCAGCGCTGCTATCGCCATTTCGGGATCTATCCCCCTGCCCGCTGCAAGGGCGCGGAAATAGCCGTCGTCCAACGCATCGACATCTGCGCCAGGCTGTCCGCCAATGATTGCGCCAACGCGGGTGACAATGCGCCAGTGCTCGGGCCGGTCCTTCAGCGAGACCACCGGCGGCGAATAGTGGCCGCCACTGGTCAGGCAGAAAATCCACGACCACATATCGTAGTGCGCGCTTTCGAGGAAAGACGGACTGGGCAGGATCACATGCGCGTGGCGCGTGGTTTCGTTGAGGTAGTTATCGAGGCTAACCATGCATTCCAGCAACGGCAGCGCCTGCGCCAGCCTGCCGGAATCGGGCGCGCTGAGCACGGGATTGGCGGCGAATGTCACCAGCCCCCTGATCTGGCCAGGACCGGGTTCGCTGATCTCCTCGGCCATGCATGATGCCGGAAACTGCCCGAGCACGGCAGGCACGCCGCGCACCCGGCTTTTGCCCATCACCACCGGCATTCCGGCGGGCAGCGTCGCCAGCATATCGACCAGCGATGCAACCGGACGGCTCCACATCGAGCCGCCTCGCCGGTCGAGATTGCCGGTCAGGATTGCCAGAACGTCGATCATCCAGGATGCCAGCGTGCCGAAGCTTTGCGTGCAGGTGCCGATACGCCCATAGATCGCGGAGCGGTCGGTGCGGATCAGTTCGTCGGCAAGACTCTCGATCACCGAAGCCTCTATCCCGCAGAATGGCGCGACGATCTGCGGGCTGAACCCGGCTGCCACATCGCGCAGCGCTTCCAGCCCTTCGACCAAGCCATCCAGATGGCGAAGCCGCACCGCATCGCGGGCAAACAGGACATGCGCTACGCCCAGCATGAACGCCGCGTCGGTGCCGGGCCTCAGGCCGATCCACTGGTCAGCCGCCTGCGCGGTCTTGGTGCGCACAGGATCGATCACGATCGCCCGGCCGCCCCGCGCGCGCAGATCGCGCATCGCGCCCATTACGTCGCGGTGCGAGAAGATGCTACCCTTGGACGCCGCCGGATTGCCGCCGAAAATCACGAACAAGTCGGTATTGTCGAGATCGGGAATGGGGATTTTCCATTCGTTGCCGAACATCAGCATCGCCGAAAGGTTCTTCGGGTGCTGATCGACCGTGCTCGACGAATAGACCTGCTGTATGCCCGAAGCTTGCAGCATCAACCCGGAATAGCGCGAAAGCGTGGAATCCTTGCCCGCCATGTTGCCGCCATAGGCCGCAAAGGCGTGCGGGCCGTGGCGATTGCGCACGCCTTGCGCCAGTTCCTCCAGCCGCTCCAGCGCCGCGTCCCATGACGCCGATTTCCATTCGCTGCCATCACGCACCATCGCCGTGCGCAGCCGGTCGGGATCGTCATGCAGCGCGCCCAGGGTGGTGCCCTTGGGGCAGATATGGCCCCGGCTCCACACATCCTGACGGTTGGGGCGGACGGTCGCCACTTGCCCGCCTTCAACCGCCACGGTGACTCCGCACATGCCTTCGCACAGGGGGCAGGTTCGCGGGTGCAGGCCATCCTGAGGCATCGCCCGATCCCTCATTGTGCCGTCCATCCACCGTCGATCGGCAGGTTATGGCCGGTGACCATCGCGGCCTCATCCGAACACAGCCAGAGGATGCCGGCGGCCTGTTCGTCGCAGCCGATCGCGCGCTTGATCGGCTGGAACACCACTTGTTCATCGATCAGCACCTTGGCGTAGTCATCGCCGAACTTGTAATAGGCACGGGTGGGGGTGACGCCGGGCGCGATGCAGTTCACGCGGATGCCGCGATCCGCATAACTGACCGCCGCAAACTTGGTCAGCCGGATCACGGCGGCCTTGCCCGCGCCGTAGCCTGCCCCGCCGAAGCCGTTGTAGATCATGCCCGCCAGCGACGTCACATTGCAGATCGCGCCGCCGCCGTGTTCCACCATGTGCGCGATCTCGTGCTTCATGCACAGGAAGGTGGTGCGCAGGCACATCGTGATGGTGTGGTCGAACGCCTCGACCGGCTGGTTGTGAAAATCAGGCCCGGCAGAATCGGGATGGGCGTCGCCCACGACATTGGCGGCAAGATGCAACCCGCCGAACTGTTCGACCGTGTAGCGCACCAGCGCGGCGACTTGCGCCTCGTCGGTGGCGTCAGCGTGAAGGTAGCGCGCCTGGAAGCCTTCGGAGCGCAAGGCCTCGGCACGCTCCTCGCCCAGTGCGTCATTGATGTCCGCAAGGACGACGCTGGCTCCTTCGCTGGCAAAGGCGCGCGCGGTGGCGGCGCCGATCCCGTCGGCACCTGCGGTGACGAGCGCGACCTTCCCTGCAAAGCGTCCGGCCATGTCCTGTCCCTCACGTTTTTGTCCGGTCCAGCAATAATGCGCCGGGCGAACAGGCCACCGGCCCGTCGATAGGGGCAGGCGGCAATCTCGCCCGTCAGCATCGCCGCAAGATCGAGAGGAACAGCGCGATGGCCAGCGGAACTTTGAGTCTGTTTGCGGTGGGTGACCTGCAACTGATGACCCGCGAACCCCCTGCGGACCTGTTCACGGCGGTAACGCCGGTGCTGTCGGGCGCGGACGTGACCTTCGGCAATTGCGAATGGCCCTATGCCGAGGAAGCGGGCGACACCCACCCGGTCGAGGCGCATATCAATGACGATTTCGAGCATGGCGACCTGTTCGCGCCCGGCGCGCCCGAAAGCATCGCGATGATGGGCGCGGCAGGGTTCGACGTGATGTCGGTGGCCAACAACCACACCATGCACGGCGGCTACCGCGCCTTCCTGCGCACGATGGCACTGCTGAATGAAGCGGGCATCGCGCATGTCGGCGGCGGGGATACTATCGCCAGCGCGCGCGAACCTGCCATCGTCGAGCGAAATGGCCACAGGATCGGGTTCCTCGCCTGCACATCGGGTTTCCTGCCCGGCGCGCATGCCGGACGCCGCACGCCGGGGATCGTTCCGCTGCGGCGGCACACTTATGCCGAGAACAACAGCTGGCACGATTGGGGGGTGGAACCCGATACGCGCACGCTGGTCAACCGCGACGATCTTGCCGCGATGACCGACAGCATCACCGCGCTGAAAGCGCAGGTCGATGTGGTGGTGCTGAGCTGCCACTGGGGCATTCTCGAGCACGAATCCGCGATTGCTGACTATCAACGCGAGGCAGCCCGTGCATTCATCGATGCCGGCGTGGATCTGATCGTCAGCCAGGGACCGCTGCCGATCAAGGGCTTCGAAGTCTATCGCGGCAAGGCGATCCTCTATTGCATGGGCAAGTTCGCGATGATCTCGCCGTGGTCGCGCGACGAGACGCCTTCCGGCATTTCCGCGCCCCTGCTCGATGAAACCAGCCGGGGACTGGGCGTTTCGGTGACGATCACCGATGGCGCGATCACCGGGGTGCAGATCGTGCCGGTCTATCTCGGCAGCAGCGGGCGGCCCCAGATCCTGAATCCGGGCGACCCGCATTATGACGCCATTCTTGGCGTGGTGGCCGAGCGAACGGCCGCCGCGAAGCTGAACGGTGCGATGGATGCAACCGGCCGGATCGTGCTGGGCTGAGCGATGACATACACCGGCCCCGCCATTCGCA
>JAZKBJ010000015.1:43023-43257 GCA_040388685.1 Pseudomonadota bacterium | reverse complement strand
CGCCCGTCAGCTCGCGCTTGAACGAGACCGGGTCGATCGCCGGTCGTGGTGACATGTCGGGCTCAGCCATGCGACGGATCGTCAAGCTGATCGAGCAATTTTGCGAAGCTGTCGGGGAGCGGTTCGTCAACGACGGAATCGTAGAGGCGTTTCAGCCCGTCTGCCCATTCCGGCGCTTGCGGTTTACCACCCCGCCCACGCTGTTGGCCGGGTTTCATCGGTTTTTCTTTCGAC
>JAZKBJ010000015.1:35128-43013 GCA_040388685.1 Pseudomonadota bacterium | reverse complement strand
CAGCGTGGTCTCACGGGGCGGCCGTTGCTTCTTATGCGGGCCAGCCATGAAGAGTAGGAAGAAATTCCAACAGGAGCGTAGGAAGTATTTCATATACCTAAATTTTTTCGGTGAGCGAGATAAGTTTCCAGTGAGTTCCGGCGCTCCTTTCGGAGTGGCGGGGATGGGAGTAGTAGTGCGCGAAGTGCGGTTAGTAGTAGTTTCATCGGTTTTTCTTTCGACATTCGATCTGTCAACGCCTCCCCCTCCAGGGAAAATCCAAGTAACCGCAAGGGCGCGGCAGATGCTGTGTTTACACCTCTGCAACTGCTTCACCAGCAATTGCAGATGGTCCTTTGGATGTGGAACGATATGGATTGCCGTCGGTTCCCGCTTCACACTTGCGCGTCGGCAATTCCTTTGCCGCGCGAATGATGCAATGGATGGAACGGTGGACGGTTCGGGATCGTTCCTGATGACTTTTCCGCGATGGAGGAACAAGGCGCGCAATGGAGAAGCTTCTCGCCCAGAAGAAGCTGACCCCACGGTGGTACGAGCGGTTTCCGCGCGGCCTGCCGATCGGGATTTACAGCCTGACCATGGCGGTAGCTTTGCTCAGCGTCTTCGCGATCGAAAACGCCGAGGATAGCCGGCAAACCGCACAGATTGCGCAGACGGCACAGGCGGTCGCCTCAGGGCTGGAGCGTCGGTCCAATGCCAACGCCGCCTATCTGCGGTCGAGCGCTGCGCTGTTTGCCACCCAGCAGATGGTCGAGGCGCCGCTGTTCCGCACCTTCATCAAGCAACTCCACCTCGATGGCCGCTATGTCGGCTCCGACGGGATTGGGTGGATGATGAAGATCTACCGCGACGATATTCCGACGGTCGAGGCTATCATGCGCAGCGGGGCAAATCCCCATTTCGCAGTCCGGCCCACTCCGGAGCCCGGCCAACCCTTTGTCCTGCCAGTGATGTTCCTCGAACCTGATTCGGTTCGTAACCGCCGTGCCATCGGCTTCGACATGTACTCCGAAAGCGTGAGGCGTGCGGCAATGAAAGCGGCGGAGCGCAGCGGTCAGCCCACCGCCTCGGGACATGTTGTCCTGCAGCAGGAAGGGCGCATTGATGGTCCTGCGGGCTTCCTGGTGTTCATGCCAGTCTATTCGCTCGACGATGGCGAGAGCGCACGCAAACTGCGTGGCTTTGTCTATTCGCCATTCGATGCCCAGCGGTTTCTTGAATCCTCTATCGACACTGGTCACCTGGATGGTGCTGGTGTCCGCCTCTACGATCTGGATACCAGGGGGCAGACTCTGCTGGCCGAAGTTTCGCCTGCGCAAGTCTCGGGACAGGTCAACCGGCGCCCGATCGACATTGCCGGCCATCGTTTTCTGCTCGAGATCGAAGCTCCCGCTACCCCGCTGTTCACGACCATGTCGGTGATGACCCTGCTGTTCGGACTGCTCGTGGCCACGCTTCTGCTTGTGCTGGCGCGCATTCTCACCGAACAGGCGGCGGAAGATCGCGTCGCCCTCGCCTGGTTCGAGCAGCAATCCTCGATCCGTAACTCGCTGACCCGCGAGCTGAACCACCGGGTCAAGAACACGCTGGCCAACGTGCTCTCGATCATATCGCTGACCCGCCGCCGCGCGACCAGCCTGCCAGAATTCGCCGATAGCCTGGAGGGCCGGATACGGGCGCTGTCGGCCACGCACGATCTGCTGACCCGGTCGGACTGGGGCACGACGCCGATCGCGCTGGTCATTCGCGCCGAGCTTGCGCCCTATGCGCAGGACGAACACCGCCATCTCGTGATCGACGGGCCGGACGTGGAACTCGCGCCGAACGACGCGCTGTCCCTCGGCCTCGCCATTCATGAACTGGCGACCAACGCAGCCAAGTACGGCGCGCTCAGCGTCGAGAGCGGTCGCGTTCTCGTCGAGTGGGAAATGGCCGGCGAAGAGCTTGCCAGGATCGAGTGGCTGGAACGGGGCGGTCCGGTGATCGATACCGAGCAGCAGCGCAAGCGCGGTTTTGGCACCGAGTTGATCGAGAAGATCGTTGCGCACGAACTGCGCAATCCGGTTGATCTGCGGTTCGAGCCGGAGGGTGTGCGCTGCGTGCTGTTGATCCCGGTGCGCCGTCGCAACGATTTCACGATGCGTCAGGGTCGCTCCTGAGCTCTGTATGAAAAAGGCCGCACCTGTGAGGCGCGGCCTTCTTGTCATCTGTCGAGACGTATTCGTCAGTCGAGCGGGCGGCTTGATCCGAAAAACAGTGCCTGGCTGATCGCGGTGCGGACCGTCTGTTCCTGGAAGGGTTTGGTGACGAGATATGTCGGCTCGGGCCGGTCGCCGGTCAGCAGGCGTTCGGGATAGGCCGTGATGAAGATGACGGGAACCGATCCTATGCGCAGGATGTCGTCCACCGCGTCGAGACCCGAACTGCCATCGGCAAGCTGAATATCGGCGAGCACCAGCCCGGGGCGTTCGCGGGCTACGATTTCCAGCGCCTTGGTGCGCGTGGCAGCCATGCCGCAGACGTCATGGCCGAGTGAGCGCACGAGATCTTCAAGTTGCATCGAGATCAGCGGCTCATCCTCGATGATCAGCACCGAGGTGGAGGACTCGCGGTCGATTTCGGCAATGGCGTCCTGAACGAGGCGTTCGACCTCTTCAGGCTCGCAGCCCATGATGTAAGCGGTATCGTCGATGCTGAAGTCTTCCAGCGTGGTCAGCAACAGGGCCTGGCGGTTGGTCGGGGTCATCGACGCGAGCCGTTCCTGCGCGGCGGCTTCATGATCGCCGAGCATGCCTGACGAACGGTCGACCGTGTCGACATAGGCGGTGGACCACACGCGATTGAACGCATGGTAAAGCTGTGCGCGGCCTTCTCCGATAGTTGCACGGAGTTCATCGTCGGCCAGAGCGGCCTCCAGCGTGGCGCGCACGAACGAATCACCGGCAGACTGGCTACCCGTGAGCGCGCGCGCGTAACGGCGAAGATATGGGAGTTGATTTGCAACTTTGGCACCCAGAGACATTCGTACCCCTTCCGATCAGTATCGTGCGCCACAACGCGTGAGACAGTCCACCGGTTCCCGGGCAAGGGCAAGGCCTAATCGCGGTTGGGAGGCGCGACGATGACGGCCCATTCGGCCAGAATATCGGGCGAGACCGGCTTGCGGAACTGCGCGGCAAATGAATGCTGTTCGGGAATGGCATCGGAATCATAAGCCGAACTGATCGCAACCGCGCAGCCGGATCGGTGCAAGTCCATCGCCAGGTCAAGCGTGTTGCCATCGGGCAGATGCAGGTCGAGCAGCGCCGCGTCGGGCCTCCGCCGCGCCAGCAGGGCCTGCGCGGAAGACAGAGTTGTAGCGACTTCCACCGTAAATCCGCGCTCGATCAAAGCGTCCTCGATTGCCATCGCGACCAGGACGCTGTCCTCTACGACCAGGGCCAGCGGCTGCTCCGCATTGTTCTGCACGGCGCTCAGCCCCGGATCCCCACATGTCATAAGCCGCGATAGAGCACATCGGGGGAACAAACCCTGTCTTTTGACATAGCGCCGGCGCGGCCGCACATGCTTGGTGCGGCAAGACGTGGGGGATACAAATGGCACGAGAAGACGAAGTTGCGGAAACGTCGGTGAACGAGGGTTCGCGATGCGCCGAATGTCCGCTGGCGGCTTGCGAGGGGCTGCGTCAGCCGCCCCCCGACCTGCGCGGATGGATCGCGGCGTTTCGGCAGGGGGAGGCGCAGTTTTTCCGGGGCGAACAAGTGATCACGCAAGGCACGCGCCCGCGCAACCTCTATACCGTCTTGTCCGGCATTCTCATGCGCACCCGGCTCCTTGAAGACGGCCGCCGCCAGATCATCAACTTCATGTTCCCTGGGGACTTCATCGGGCTTCAGGCGGCGCTTGACGAGGAAATGAGCCATTCGGTCGAGGCGGTGACCTCGGCCACGCTCTGCGTCTTCCCGCGCGAACGCTTTTTCGATCTCGTCACCAGCCAGCCGCGGCTGTCGTTCGACATGACCTGGCTTGCCGCGCACGAGGAGGCCGCTCTGGAAGAGCATATCGTCTCGCTCGGGCAGCGCAATGCGCGCGAGCGGATGGCAGCGCTCGCGGTGTTCCTCGTCCAGCGCGCCATCGATACCGGCGTGGCGCCGAGCGGCGTGCTGGCGATGACGGTGACGCAGGGGCAGATCGCGGACATGCTGGGCCTGTCGCTGGTCCACACCAACCGGACGTTGCAGGCCCTGAGGCGAATGGGCCTGGTGGACTGGACGCTTACATCGATCAGCATTCCAGACATGGCGGCAGCCCGAAATTTTGCCGGGATCGAAGGGTCGGCATTGGCGTCTCCCCGCCCATATATTTGAAAATAAAGCCGAATAAAATTTTCATCCGGGCGGGAACCCGGGCGATTTCAGGTCGTTTTAGCCTTGTCACCGCCGAGACCCCCCCTCCCGTCCAAGCGGTGGTGATACGATCCCGAAAGGTCCCCGTCGGAAACGGCGGGGACCTTTTTTATCGGGTGGGACGCCCCGGCCACATCTTTCGTGGTGGTTTGGCCGAGTTACCCGCTGCCGCTAGTTGTGGCTGGAAAACACCTCGCGCAGGCGGCTGATCAGCCCGGCTGGCCGCTCGCGGTGTATCAACGCAACCAGATCGGTCGTCCGGAAGGGCTTGGGCAGGACGTGGCCAAGCTGCGCGGCAGAAAGCGGGATCGATTGCGGCGTAGCCGTGGTGAACACGACCAATGGCCGCGTTTCACCAAGCTGGATCGCGAGTTCAGCCAAGGCCCAGCCATCGTCGCGGTCGGCGAGGTGCACGTCGAGCACAAGCAGGGCGGGGACCGAGCGGGACAAGGCTTCCATTGCCTCGGCAATGCTTGGACAGATTGCAACGGGATCTGCACCCGCTTCTTCCAGCGCCTCGGCAATGTCCAGAGCGATCAGGGCGTCGTCCTCGACCACCAGCGCCGCACCCAAGGCGCGGCGATTTCGCGGCAGCGCGGGTTTGCCCCGACTCTGGCCTGGCTCGAGCAACTGATCAATTCCCTCATGGCGCATGAACCACAACGCCGGAGTGTAGGTGCCGGTTCCGCATTTCCGGCAACTGTTACGGGCGAAATCAGAGCGGCTTGTCGTAAATAACGTAAACCTTGTTGATGTGGCTGTCGATTGCCTCGGCAATCGCGTTCATTCCCTGATTGTCCTCGAGGATCCAGCCGATCTCGCCGCGTGTCGCGCCATAATCGCGGATGGCGTTGCGGCGGATATATTCGATCATCATGAAGGCGAGCTGGCTGGCAAGGCGCGATGACTGCAACCGTTTGCGCACGCCCATCAGGGGCACGCGCATCGTGCGCACCTTGGGCTTGCGCAGCCACAGCAGCAACTTGGCCCAATTGAACGGCAGCATCTTGCCGGCCATCGGCTTGATCGCTTCATTGAGGTCAGGCAGCGTCATCATGAAGGCGACCGGCTCGCCCTCGTACTCGGCGACCATGATCAGGTCCTCGCGCACGATCGGCTTGAACTTCTTGCCCGCGTACATGATCTCGGTATCGGAGAACGGCACGAAGCCCCAGTTGTCTGACCATGCATCGTTGAGGATGTCGAGGATCAGCGCGGCTTCCTGATCGAACTTCGACCGGTCGACCTGGCGGATGCGGATCTTCGGGTTCTTTTCGCCCGATGCGATGATCCGCTGAATAAGGGGCGGGAATTCCTTGGTAATATCAAGATCATAGGTGTTTAACGTCTTGGCGGGCTGATAGCCCAGCGCCTTGATGTATTCGTTGTACCGCTCGGGCTGGTGGCCCATCATCACCGTAGGCGGATGGTCGAAGCCCTTGACCAGCTGGCCGGGTTCTTCCCAGATCGACATCGAGATCGGGGCCAGCACGCGCGTCATGCCTTTCGCGCGCAGCCATTCTTCCGCGCGGGCGATCAGCGCCCTGGCAACCGTCTCATCCTCGGCTTCAAGCAGGCCCCAGTTGCCCGTGCCCGGCCCCATGCCCTGCGACGGGTCCATGGCAATGGCAAGATGATCGATATGCGCCGAAATGCGTCCGACCACTGCGCCCGCGCGGCGCGCGAGGAAAAGCTGCACGTCGGCATGTTCGAAAAACGGGTTCTTGCCCGGCGTAATCAGTTCTTCGGCTTCCATCCGCAGCGGCGGCACCCAGTGCGGGTCACTGGCGTTCATGCGATAGGCAAGGTCGATAAAGGCCTTGCGGTCGGCCTTGCCGGAAACGGGAGTGATGATTACTTCGCCCTGAGCCACGATCTTGCCTTTGTTTGCGGGTAAGCGGAAATTTGCTCGGGGAACTGCGGTTCAATCCGGTGCAATGTCAAGCCATCGGGCGCGAGTGGGGGCGCTTCAGGTGGAAAAGCCCGGCAGTCTGCGAAGAAGCAGGCGCCGGAACAGCAAGCCTGCGAAGAAGCAGGCGCCGGAACAGCAAGGGTCACATTGGAATTCAAGGCATGATTGCTACCGAAACGCTCACCTCGCCCCGCACTTCCGCTGCGCCTGCGCCTGCGCAAACCGCATTGCCGCGCGGCCTTGCGGGTACGCCCGATGACAAGGAGATGCTGCGCGCTGCGGTTGATCTCACGCGTGACATCGCCACGGCCCGGCCGGAGATTTACTGGCCCGACATGCTGGCCTCGGCTGCGCTCGGCTACGGCTCGCTGGCTGGCGCAATCCTTGTGCAGAATCCGATCCTCGCGGCGCTCTGCGGTGTGGTTTCGGCGCTCGCGCTCTATCGGGCCATGCTGTTCATCCATGAACTGACCCACATCCACAAGACCGCGCTGCCGGGCTTCCGCTTCGCGTGGAACGTGTTGGTCGGCATTCCGATGCTTACGCCGTCGCTGACCTATGAAGGCGTTCACACCCTCCATCACGCGCGCACCCGCTATGGCACGGCAGAGGACCCCGAATACCTGCCGCTCGCACTGATGAAGCCGTGGTCACTGCCGGTGTTCGTGGTGCTAGCGCTGTTGCTGCCGGTGGGCCTGCTCATCCGCTCCGCCGTGCTCGTGCCGCTCGGCGTCATCATCCCACCCTTGCGCAAGCTGGTGTGGGAGCGGGCCTCGTCGCTTTCGATCAATCCCGATTTCCGCCGCCGCGCGCCCGAGGGTGACTTTGCGCGCATGGTGTTCTGGCAGGAGGCAGGCGCTTCGGCTTGGGCGCTGTTCGTGCTGGGGTGGAGCGCGACGCATTCGTGGCGGCCGCTGGCGATTGGCCTCGCTGTGTTCGCCCTGACCGCGCTGCTCAACCAGGTCCGCACACTGGTGGCGCATCTGTGGGAGAACGAAGGCGAGGCGATGACGGTTACCGGGCAGTATCTCGATTCAGTGAACGTGCCGCCACCGGCGTTGCTGGCCCCGCTGTGGGCGCCGGTGGGCTTGCGCTATCATGCGCTGCACCACCTTTTGCCCTCGATGCCCTATCACTCGCTGGCCGAGGCACATCGCCGGATCAAGGCGCACCTTGGGCTGGATTCGACGTACGACAAGGCCAACTACGCAGGTCTCACGCCGCTGGTCGGACGGCTCGCGCGCAGCACCATGCTGCCGCGCTGAGGCCCTATTCCTCGGTGCGGATCAGCACCGTCTCGCCGATCAGCAGGAACAACAGGAACGGCGCCCACGCAGCGATTAGCGGCGGGTAGGCGCCGGCATTGCCCATCGCCAGGCTGAAATTGTCGGCGACGAAATAAGCAAAACCGAGTGCCATGCCGATGATCGCGCGCAGCAGCACCTGGCCCGAGCGGGCGAGGCCGAAGGCCGCGATCGCGGCGAGCAAGGGCATCAGCAGGGTCGATAAGGGGCCGCTGATCTTGTGGGCGATGCCGGCGCGCGCTTCGTCGGTGGGCCGGCCGGCG
>JAZKBJ010000015.1:33376-35118 GCA_040388685.1 Pseudomonadota bacterium | reverse complement strand
CGCCGATCAGCAGGAACAGCACGAACGGTGCCCAAGCCGCAAGGAACGGCGGATAGGCACCGAAGTTGCCCATGGCCAGCGCGGCGTTGTCGAACACGAAGTAGGCAAAGCCGAGCGCCATGCCGATCACCGCGCGCACGAACAGGTGGCCAGAGCGCGCAAGGCCGAACGCGGCGACGGCACCCAGCAGCGGCATCAGCAGCGCCGACAGCGGTCCGGACAGCTTGTGCCACCACTTTCCGTCGATCTCGGTCGTCCGGAAGCCCGCCTCGCGGATCGCGGCAATGGACCCGGTCAGCTCCGAGATTGGTTCGGCGTCGGCATCGACCTTGCTGATCACGACCTGCACGGGTTCGACGGATTTGGCGAAGACCTGATCGGCCGTGGCCTTCGTCTTGCGGGCGCTCTGTACGTCGAACATTTCGGGCTGGCGGAAAGTCCAGCCGGGATTGGCGTAGGCGGCTGACGGCGCAGTGACGATCTCGGTGACCATTCCGGTCGGATCGCGGCGATACCAGCTGACCCCGGTCATCCGCATCGCCTTGCCATCACCGGTGACTGCGCGCGCGAACAGGATGTTCGGCCCGTCCTGCAGCCAGACATTGGTCTTGATCGCGGATTCCTGTGGTATTGGCCCGTAATCGACGTTCTGCCACGCCTTTAGCGTCGAAGTCGACCGGGTGACGATGCGTTCGTTGAAGCCGAAGGTCACCACCGATGTCAGCGCGGCGACAAGGAATAGCGGCGCGAGCACCTGATGGGCTGAAAGCCCCGCCGCTTTCATCGCGATGACCTCGCTGTTCTGGTTCAGCGTCATCAGCGTGATGATCGTGGCCAGCAGCACCGAATAGGGCAGGAAGCGGCTGATCAGCTGCGGCATGCGCAGCGAAACATAGGTCAGGAGCTGGCCTTGCCCATTGCCCGGCGCAGCCAGCACTTTGCCGCTTTCGCTCAGCAGGTCGAGCATCTGCAGCACCAGCACGAGCATCAGCAGCACGGCCAGAATGCGGACGACAAACATCCGGGCGATGTAGCTGGCCAGCGTGCGCGAGGGGAAAAACTCAAGCTGCATGGGCTGGCTCCCCGCTCTCGGCCTGCACCGGTTCGTCCGGCAGACGCTTGCGCTGGAACACCTTGCGCACAATCCGCGAAATCTTGGCAAAGCCGGTTTCGAGCGCGCCGATCGGCTGGCCGCCCGGGACATAAGCGATGCGCCAGTACATCCACATGATCAGTGCGGCAAAGGCCACGAACGGCCCCCACAATGCCAGCACCGGATCGACCCGGCCAAGGCTGGCCACGTCCTGCCCATACTGGTTGACCTTGTGATAGGCGACGACCAGCACAATCGACAGGAACACGCCCAGCGCCGAGGTCGAGCGCTTGGGCGGCACCGCCAAGGCCACTGCCAGCAGCGGCAGCAGGAACATCATTACGACCTCCACCAGACGGTAATTGAGGCTCGCCTTGCTCTGGTTGCGGCGCGGCGGCTTGCCGTTGCCCAACCTGCTGTGCGTTCGGGTCTTTGGCGGGCACCACATGGCCCTGCTTGAGCGTGAAGTAGTGACCGCTTGGCCCCTTCCACACGTCGCCTTCCTTCTTGTGCTGCGTGTCGCCCGCATCGGCCGCAGCCTTGGGATGGTTGGCCCAGTCGATGGCCTTCGTCAGCGATTCCAGGGGCGGCTCACGCCAGCCCGCCGCGAAGTGCGACCGCAGGCGCGTGCGGGTGGCTTCGCGGGCTT
>JAZKBJ010000015.1:30575-33366 GCA_040388685.1 Pseudomonadota bacterium | reverse complement strand
ATAGCGGTCGTTCCACCCGATCTGCAGCAGTTCGGGCAGGAAATATTCACGATCTGCGTCGCCGCGCTGGCGGAATTGCTCGATCTTGGGCAGATCTATCGGCAAGTCATGGCTGGCAAAGCTCAGCACGCGGGGCGAGGTAATACGGGGGCCATCCTGCACGATCTGCCCGTCGGTCAGGCGCAGGATCACGGTGTCGGGGCTTTCGCGGTTGGCAAAGAACCGGCCCTCGCGTGCGGAAATGACCATGACCTGGCCATTGCCCGTCTGGATTCGCGCGAAAATTCCGCGCAGGTCGCGGCCCTCGTCGCGGCTGGAATCGACCCGCAGCGCGGTGCGGTCCTGCAGCGAGTTGAATTCGCCGACCTTGATCGACGCACCCAGCGCACCAGAACGCAATTCGAACTGGAGTTGCTCGTAGTAGTAGCGCGACAGCGGCTGGAGGTAGCTGACGATCACCAGATTGAGCAGGGCCAGCGCAATAGCGATCATGTAGGGCACGCGCAGTAGCCGGGTGTAGGACAGGCCCACCGCGCGCATCACGTCGAGTTCGGAACTCATTGCCAGCTTGCGGAATGCGAACAGGATGCCGAGCATCAGGCCGAGCGGGATGGCGAGGCTGGCATATTCCGGCAGGAGGTTCGCCAGCATCTTGAACACGACGCTGACCGGCCCGCCCTGCGTTGCCACGAAATCGAACAGCTTCAGCATCTTGTCGAGCACAAGCAGCGACGCGGCGAGGACGAACACCGACAGCATCGGCACGAAGACGAGCCGGGCGATGTAGCGATCAGTGGCGGTGAGAAGCTTCACTGTGCGGTGCTGGACGATGTGTTGGGCAACTGGGCAACCATTTGCGTGGAAACAGACAGGTTCAGATCAGGAACTGCGGCTGACTACATGTACCATGCCTCAACGCAGCAAGCCTGTGCGAAGGGACTAGCCGCAACGTCGCGCTCGGGGAAGGGAAAAGCTGCATGCCGTGGACATACTAACGAAAGATATAGCCAATCTAAACGTAAAGTTATATGCTAGCCTCTGGCCGAAAAAGGAGGGTCCCGGCGTGTCCTATGAGCACATCAGTGAAGTGTGGTTGAATGCGGTCCGGCAGGACGACGGTTCTGCCGATTACTACGGTGAATTGGCGGACTGGTGCGAAGCGCTTGAACCCGGTGAACAGCGCCGCGGGTTTGACCGTATCCTGCGCGAATTGTCCGATGTCGGCATGGCACTCGACGATACGCGGACGGATGTGGCGAGCCAGTGGATATCGCTTCTGGCAGATTCAGGTGCGTTCGAGAGCGCAGCCATTGCGCTGATTCCGCGCAACGCCATTTTCACCGGTGGGCGGATGCAGGACGGGTCCTTTGTCGCGCAGGTCATTCCCGAAGGCAGTGCCGGAGCGCATTCGCGCAATGCGCGCAGCCTGTCGATGGCCTGGCTTGCCGCTTTGCTCCGCGCGCTGGCCAGACGCGCAATCGAGTTGAAGTCCGGCAAGCCCAGTTAGTTCTCGCCCCCGGGCGCGCGGTCAGCGATCGAGAAACCGGGCCATAGGCCCGGTTTTTGTTGGCAATTCAGGCTTTTTCCAGTGTGCACTGCAGCGGGTGCTGGTTCTGCCGGGCAAAATCCATCACCTGGTTCACTTTGGTTTCTGCGATTTCATAGGGGAAGATCCCGCAGACGCCGACGCCGCGCTGATGGACGTGGAGCATTACCCGCGTCGCCTGCTCAAGGTCCATATGGAAGAACCGCTTGAGGACCATCACCACGAATTCCATCGGGGTGTAGTCGTCATTGAGCATGAGCACCTTGAACTGGCTCGGCTTCTTGGATTTCGCGCGGGTCTTGGTGGCGATGCCAATCTGATCACCGCCGCCACTCCCCCCTGATCCGCCCTGCGAATCATCGTCCCCGGCACAGCGGTGCGGGACGGACATGTCCGGTTGGGCGAGGCGATTGATGCTCATGATGGATGTAATATCGCATTCCCGGCGCGTCAGGACAAGAGGCACCACGGGGAAGGTGCGTCGGAATCGGCCCGAGAGGCATGACCAGACGGCGAAAGGTTTCCTCAAATGACAAACGGACCGGAAGGCGCGGGGCCTCCGGTCCGTTCAATCAGGCCAGTCCGGTGCCGGCGGCAGGGTCACCCCTGCGCTTCGGCACCGCAAGGCGATCAGGCAGCGTGCTTGATCTTTTCGACCGCGATGCTGACGCGGGTCGAGATCGGCTGGAACGCTTCGTTGACCAGCTTGAGCATGGCTTCGCTGTTCTTCGAGCTGGCAGCAACCGCAGCGTCGAAGTTCTTGCGCATCAGGGCCGACTGCTTTTCGAAGAACTCGGTGGGCGACTTGACCGCGGCGAGATCCTTGACGTCAGCGGTCATGGTCTCGAACGAGGTCTTGGTCTCGGCGACATAACCCTTGGTCATGTCCTGCAGGCCGCTGGCGAGAATCTTCGACGATTCGACCATGGCTTCAACGTTGCCCTTGGCGAACGAGCCGGCATCGCCGAATGCGGCCTTGGCCTTTTCCTGGGCGTCCTTGAACGCGTTCTGCAGCTTGTCGGTGAATTCGGTTGTGGTGGTAGCCATTGCAAAAAGTTCCTTCCTGGTCGTCGGAGCCTTGGAGGTGCCGACGAGAGTTTTCACGCTTTGGGTTTTCACCCGGGGAGTAGCGGTGGAAGGACGCTTGGCTGCGGGCTTCACCGCAGGCACCGGCGCTGCCACCTTGACGGATGGCTTGGGCGAACGGGCCTTGATAACGGTTTTGGTGGCGGCGGCCTTCTTCGG
>JAZKBJ010000015.1:21189-30434 GCA_040388685.1 Pseudomonadota bacterium | reverse complement strand
ACATCCGGCTGTGCAACGATCTCTTCCACCACGGGGGTAGCTTCGTCCGTGCTGACCTTCACTTCATCGACCATCTTACGACTCCTGCTTTCAAGCGCGCCGTGAACCTGTCCGGCCACGTTTCACTCTTGTTGCAGTGCACAAAATAGATATTCCGCCGAAGATGTCAAGAATTATTGTGCAGTGCACCATTTCCAAAATGGACAAAACTGCATTGAGCCAGCGTCAACGCGTGCGGACGTAGCGGCCCGGCGCATCCTCGATCACCTTGTCACCCTTGTTTCCGGGCACGCGCTTGCCCTTGGCCGCGACTCTGGCGGGCGATCGATCTTCGATCCAGTCGATCCAGTCGGGCCACCAGCTGCCCTTGGTTTCCGTTGAACCTGCGACGAATTCGTCGAGGCTCGCCGGGGAATCGGGATTGAGCCAGTATTGGTATTTGCCCGATTCGGGCGGATTGACCACACCGGCGATATGGCCCGATCCCGCTAGGACGAAACGCCAGTCACCCGACAAGTGCCGGGTCAGCTTCCACACGCTTTGCGGCGGTGCAATGTGATCCTCACGTCCGGCCTGGATATAGCATGGTGTTGCAATGCGGCGCAGATCGATCGGCGTGTGGTCGGCCACCATGGCATCAGGAATGACCAGCCGGTTGTCGCGGTACAGGTCGGTCAGATAGGCCACGTGCCACTTTGAAGGCAGGTTGGTCGTATCACCATTCCAGTGGAGCAGATCGAACGCGGGATAGTCATCGCCCAGCATGTAGTTGTTGACGACGTAGTTCCAGATCAGGTCCGGTCCGCGCAGCGTGTTGAACGTGGCGGCCATGTAGCGCCCGTCGAGATATCCGTCGGTCGAAAAGCTTTCGAGCATCTTGATCTGGTTGTCATCGATGAAGTTGCGCAGATCGCCCGAATCTTCGAAATCCACCTGTGCGGTGAAGAATGTCGCGCTGGCCACCTTTTCCGCCTCGCCGCGCCGCGCCAGGATCGCAAGCGTCGCTGCCAGTGTAGTTCCTGCCACGCAATAGCCGATGGTATGGACGGCCGGAACCTTGAGGCGGTCACGCACGAGGTCGATCGCCTCGATCTGTGCGCGGATGTAATCGTCCCAGACAATGTCCGCCATCGAGGCATCGGCTGATTTCCACGACACGACAAAGACGCTCAGCCCCTGCGCCACGGCCCAGCGTATGAAGCTCTTCTGCGGATTGAGATCGAGAATGTAGAAGCGGTTGATCCATGGCGGGAAGATCAGCAGCGGCGTTTCAAACACTTCGCCTGTGGCCGGGGTATACTGGATCAGCTGGAACAACGGCGTTTCATGGACGACCTTGCCCGGCGTGACCGCGATATTGCGGCCAAGTTCGAAGGCGTCAGGGTCGGTGTGGGTCAGTTGTCCCTTGCGCAAGTCGCCCAGCAAATGCTCGACGCCCTTGACCAGGTTTTCGCCACGGCTTTCCATAGTCCGCTCTATCACCACGGGGTTGGTGAACGGGAAGTTCGCCGGTGACAGGGCATCGGTGACCACTTTGGTGGCAAACTGGAGTTGCTCCTTGCGTTCGGGCGTGAGGCCCTGAACGTCGCGCGCCATGTCGTTCAGCTTTTCGGACAGCAGCAGGTAAGTCTGGTGGATCAGCGCGAAGGCAGGCTGTTCCTGCCAGCGCTTGTCGGCAAAGCGGCGATCCTTCCGCGGAAGGGCGGGCGCGTCCTGCGCAGGCGTGGTGCCGCCCGCATACTGGCCCATCACCGCGCCCCACAGCGCCATGCTTTCGGTCCACAGCTTGGTCTGGGTCTCAACCTGCGAGATCGGCAAGTGCCCGGCCATCGACATGAACACTTGCGTCCATTTCCCGATGTCGCCCAGCCGCGCCAGCATCGGTTCGACATTGCCGGATTGTTCGGCACTGAAATCGAGCCACATCTTTTGCAGCTTTGCCGCCGACATGGCCCAGTGCTGCAGGTCCGCAGGCTCGGACGCGACGCCTTGCATGGCAGGCATCAACGGCGCGAACAGGCTGCGCATGGCTTCGCCCTGCTGGCGGAACACATCCTCGAACACGACCGAATCGATACCCGTCTTGTCCGTCATGCGTGTCCCTTCGCCGTTTCGTGCCGCCGTCTATACACGCCATGTGACAGCTTTGCAGCCCTGTCGTAGCGCAATTGGCGCTGGTCCTAAGCAAGGTTTCCACGTTCGGCCTTTTGGCGTAAGGGCCGAGGTTGCGGCACTCCTGCCGCGCCTTTTCAGACGAGTAACCACCCGTGGACGAAGAATTCTACCGCATGAAGCGCCTGCCGCCCTACGTCATTGCCGAAGTCAACGGCATGCGGGCCGCCGCGCGCGCCGCCGGTAGGGACATCATCGACCTCGGCATGGGCAACCCGGACCTGCCACCGCCCGACCATGTGATCGACAAGCTGTGCGAAGTGGCGCGCAAGCCCGATGCCCACGGCTATTCGGCCTCCTCGGGCATCCCCGGCATCCGCAAGGCGCAGGCCAATTACTATGGCCGACGCTTCAACGTCGATCTCGATCCCGAGACCGAAGTGGTTATGACGATGGGTTCGAAGGAGGGTCTCGCCAGCCTCGCCACCGCGATGACCGCGCCGGGCGATGTGGTGCTGGCGCCCAACCCGAGCTACCCGATCCACACGTTCGGCTTCATCATTGCCGGAGCCACGATCCGCTCGGTGCCGACCACGCCCGATGAACGCTATTGGGATTCGCTCGACCGGGCGATGAAGTATTCGGTGCCGCGCCCCTCGATCCTGATCGTCAACTATCCGTCGAATCCGACGGCCGAAACGGTCGACCTCGCGTTCTACGAACGGCTGGTTGCCTGGGCGAAGGAAAATCAGGTCTGGATCCTGTCGGACCTTGCCTATTCCGAACTCTACTTCGACGGCAATCCCACGCGCTCGATCCTTGAGGTGCCCGGCGCCAAGGATGTCGCGGTGGAATTCACCTCGATGTCCAAGACCTTCTCGATGGCGGGCTGGCGTGTCGGCTTCGCGGTTGGCAATCCGCGCCTGATCGCTGCGCTCAAGCGGGTGAAGTCCTACCTCGATTACGGCGCGTTCACCCCGATCCAGGCCGCCGCCTGCGCCGCGCTCAATGGCCCGCAGGACATCGTCCAGAAGAACCGCGAACTGTATCAGAAGCGCCGTGACGTGATGGTCGAGGCATTCGGGCGTTCGGGATGGGAAATCCCCAGCCCCAAGGCGTCGATGTTCGCTTGGGCGCCGCTACCGCCTGCCCTGATGCATCTTGGCAGCCTCGAATTTTCGAAGCAGCTCCTCACCCACGCCGAAGTCGCGGTCGCGCCGGGCGTCGGCTACGGCGAGGATGGCGAGGGCTATGTGCGTATCGCCATGGTCGAGAACGAACAGCGGCTTCGCCAGGCCGCGCGCAACATCAAGCGTTACCTGCAAAGCATGGGCGTCAATTCCTCCGCAGCCTGAGCCTTCGGTAGCAGCACAATCGAGCGGCCCTTTCCGTCCTGCGCGGAAGGGCCGCTTTCGTTTCTGGTGGCGCATCATCACACGGCGCTGGACCGCGCGCCCGTCGTTCGGCAACATCGCATCCGATAAACAGAACCAATGGATGCCCGAGATGAACTTCCACGAACGCGTCACCGTCACCATTGCGGACCACGTCGCGCACGTTCTGCTCGACCGTGCGGACAAGATGAACGCACTGGATGACGCCATGTTCGACGCGATCATCGCGGCCGGGCATCATATCCATAACGCGAAGGGGGTGCGCTGCGTTGTCCTGTCGGGTGCAGGGCGGTCGTTCTGTGCAGGGCTGGACCTTGCCAGCATGGGCAGTACCGAACGCTGGGGCGATGACAGCCTTACCGGGCGCACGCACGGCAATGCCAACCGTCCGCAGCAGGCCGCGATGGTCTGGCGTAAACTGCCGATGCCGGTGATCGCGGCGGTCCACGGGGTATGCTTCGGCGGCGGGCTGCAGGTTGCCAGCGGCGCGGACATCCGCTTCATCGCCCCCGATGCGCGGCTGGCGGTGATGGAAGTGAAGTGGGGCCTCGTGCCCGATATGGCGGGCTATGCCCTGTGGCGCGGCAACGTGCGCGACGATGTGCTGCGCGAACTGACTTATACCCACCGCGAATTTTCGGGCGAGGACGCAGTTCGCTACGGCTTTGCCACCCATGTCAGCGCCGACCCGCTTGCCGCCGCGATGGCGCTTGCGCGCGAGATCGCCGGAAAGAGCCCGACTGCCGTGCGCGGCGCGAAGATGCTGTCCAATCGCACGCCCGACATGGACATCGACGAAATCCTGATCGCGGAGTCCAAGGCGCAGCACGAACTTATGTACTCGCGCAACCAGATGGAAGCCGTGCGATCAGGCATGGAAAAGCGCGCCGGGGAATTTGTCGATCCATGACATTGCGCGATAAGGCGGACGCATGAAGGCCATTCACGATCCCCACGGCGTCCTGCATCAGGGCCTCGCCGCCATTCGCGCGCAGTATCAGGTGCCCGAAAGCTTCCCCCCGCAAGTGCTGGCGGCGGCCGAACGCGCTGCTGCACGTGCGCCGACAGTGCATATCGACCGCACATTGGTCCCGTTCGTGACGCTCGACCCGGCAAGTTCGACCGATCTCGATCAGGCGTTCTGGATCGAGCAGGCGGGCACCGACCTCATCCTGTCCTATGCCATTGCCGACGTCGCTTGGTTTGTAGACGACGGCGATGCGGTGGACGTCGAGGCGTGGAAGCGCGGGAGCACGATTTATCTGCCCGATGGTAAGGCAGGACTGTATCCGCCGGTGTTGGCAGAGCGCAGCGCCAGCCTCCTGCCCGATGGCCCGCGCCCTGCGGTGATCTTTACCGTTCGCCTCAGCCCCGATGGCGAAGCACGGCTGGACGGCGCAGAGCGCGCGCTGATCCGCAGCCGCGCCAAGCTGGCCTATACCACCGTGACAGATGGCGAACTGCCGCCTGTCTTCGGAGAGTTTGCCGAGCGCATGGATGCCGCCGAGGCCGCGCGCGGCGCTTCGCGTGTAGATCCGCCTGAACAGGAAGTCGAAGCCTTGGGTGAGGGGCGCTATGGCCTCGCATTCCGCCCGCTGCTGCAGTCCGAAAAGCGCAACGCCGCGCTCTCGCTGGCCGCCAACCTCGCCATCGCCGCCGTGCTTCAGCAGGCAGGCACCGGCCTGTTCCGGGTCATGGCTGGTCCCACTGCCAAAGCGATGGCGCGGCTGCGCTCGACCGCCGCCGGGCTGGGTCTCGACTGGCCGCAGACGGACGACCTCAAGACATTCGAACGCAGGCTCGACCAGACGAACCCGCATCACGCCGCGTTCATGCTGGCGGTGCGCCGCGCGGGCAACGGTGCAGGCTATGCCCCGTGGATACCCGGCGTCACCCCGTGGCATGAGGCCATATCCGCAACTTATGCCCATGCTACCGCCCCGTTGCGGCGGCTGGCCGACCGCTATGTCATCCGCGCCACGCTCGCCGTTATGAATGGACAGCCGGTGCCGGACGCGGTCGACGACGCCTTCCGCCGCCTGCCAGCAGTCATGGCCAAGGCCGAAGCGACGTCGGGCCAGATCGAGCGCGCAGTGATCGACCTTGCCGAAACGGTCATGCTTCAGGGCCGCGAGGGCGAACGATTCACCGCCTGCGTCACCGATACCGATGGCGAATCGGCACGCGTGCAACTGCTCGACCTGCCGGTTGTCGCGCGCGCGAAAATCCCCGCCGCAGTCCCCGGCCAGCGTCTCGACCTGACGCTGCAGGTTGCCGATAGCACGGCCCGCAAGCTCACCTTCGTTGCCGCAGACTGATCGCCTGCAAGAACCACTTGCGGCACAGCCCGCTTCGGGCTAACCGCCGCCGAACCACGCAGACCCTGCGATCGAGGCCCGATGGCGGAGTGGTTACGCACCGGATTGCAAATCCGTTTACGCCGGTTCGATTCCGGCTCGGGCCTCCACTCTCTTTCCCGAAATGGCATCGCTGAGCGGTTTCGCCCTGTCTTGCACCAGCACAAAAACGCCGGCCCGCGCAGTGGCGGACCGGCAAGGGTGGATCAGGTTGTCAGTTCAGTAGCGGTAGCTGATGCTCGCGCCGAAGGTGCGCGGCATCCCGAAGGATTCGATATTGCCGCCCATGTTGGCCGTGCTGTCGAAGCCAATCGAGCCATAGCGCTTGTCGAAGGCATTCTTGAGGTAGGCCGAGACGCTGAGGCCGGAGTCCGGCTGCGACCAGTTGACGTTGAAGTTCGCCAGCGTCCGCCCCTTGAACCAGTCCGCGTTGAAGTTGCGGATATTGTGATAGAAGCCCGAGGCGTAGTTGACGTTCGCGTCGAACCGTAGCGACCCGCCCGCAATGGGCGTGGGCACGGTGTAGGTCAAAGCGGCGTTCAACTGGCTTTCCGGGGCATATGTCGGGCGTACGGTCCTAAGCACGCCGGGGGCGATCTGGAAGTTCCTGATCCGGGCGTGGGTGTAGGAACCGCCAAGCTGCATCCGCAGGTCAGGCGTGATCTGGACGCCGAGATCGACTTCGAGACCATGGACCTTGCTGTTCACATTCTGGACGTAGCCCGAGATGCTGGCGAACAGGAATGCCTGATAGTCCTTGTAATCGTAGTGGAAGCCCGACGCATTGAGCGAGAAGTTGCGGTCACCGAACTTGAAGCCGCCTTCGTAGTTGGTGATCACTTCGGGGCGATAGGCCATCTGCGCGGGGCTGAGCGGCGGGCTGCCGTCGGCCAGCGGTGCGTTGTAGCTGCCGGCTTTGACGCCGCGATTGACGCCGGCATAGATCAGCAGCTTGTCCACCGGACGAAACTCGATCTGCGCCTTGCCCGCCCAAAGCTTCTGCGTGCGGTGATTGGCGTAGTCCGGCTGGAGCGGGAACAGTGCGACCGTATCGTCAACCTGATAATCGTCGAGATTGAGTGCGGCGAACGATATGAACTTGTAATCCTGCGTCTCGCGGATCGCGCGTCCTCCCACGATGAATGTGACCTGCGGCGTGATATCGTATTCGACCTGGCCAAAAACCGAGGCCGACCGCGTCTTGAGTCTGAGGACATCGACTGCATCGACCCCCACGGATTGCAGGCCGAACAGCGCCGAAACCAGCGATCCCTTGGGGCCGAGCAGGCCTTGCGTGGTATTGGCGCGGATATCGAGGAAGTAGCCACCGAGCGTCCAGCGGAAGCTGTCGCTCGAACCCGAAAGGCGCAATTCCTGCGAGAAGGCCTTGGTGTCCGCCTTGGTGCCGAACAGGAACAGGTTCGACGGGCTGCCATCGGCATCCATCAGGAACTGCTTCTTGTAGCGCTGATAACCGGTGACCGAAGACAGCGTGGCATTGCCGAAATCGTAGTCGAGATAGAACGAGCCGGCGACGCCGCTCGCGGTGTTCAGGCGGCTGCGGGCATAGTCGGAAGACAACTCCAGATCCTTGGAACTGACCGGCGTGTACCCAAACCAGGTTGCGCCGGGCGCGCGGGTGCCATTGCCGGGGAAACCGAACGAGGCGAACGGAATGACCGCGAAGTTGGTATAGTTCTGTCCGTCGGGGCCGATCGCGAGGCGCGTTTCGGTTGATGAGACGCGGTCTGCCTGGATGAGGCGGCCCTGCGCATCATACGTGCCGATGGTGGCCGCTGCGGTGTAGGGCGCGCTCGACAGGTCCTGATCGGCACCCTGCACTTCGAAGCGCAAGGTCAGGTCATCGGTCGGTTCAAGCTTGAGCTGCGCGCGGCCCGCCAGTGTCCGCGATCCGCCTTCGTTCTGGCAGCAAGGCGAGGGGGCTACGCCGGGAGGGCCGAAGTTCTGGAACGGCAGCGCACCTGCCGCCAGACCCTTGGGGTACACGTTGGTCCAGTAATTATCGATGCGGTTGTAATAGCCCGATACGCGCAGCGCGACCTTTTCACCAAAGGGCACGTTCAGCGCCGCCTCGGCCTTCACTTCGTTGAAGCGCCCATAGGACAGCGATGCATTGCCGCCGAACTTGCCGAGTTCGGGCTGGGCGATGATCGTCTGAACGAGGCCGCCGGTGGCGTTGCGCCCGAACAACGTGCCTTGCGGGCCCTTCAGCATTTCCACGCGCTCGACATCGAACAGCGCCATTGTCTGGCCCTGCTGGGTCGGGATGTAGAGGCCGTCAATATAAACAGCGACAGGTGCTTCGATGCCATCATTGAAGTCGGACTGGGTCACGCCGCGAATGGTGAACTGCTGGCTCTGTCCGCCGAGACTGCCCGAGGTGTAGATGCCGGGGGTGATCTGCGACAGTTCGGTGCTGCTGGTGATCCCGCGCGCCCGCAGATTGTCGCCCGAGATCGCGGCGACGGCGATGCCTACGTCCTGCAGGCTCTGTTCACGGCGGTTGGCCGTGACCACGATGCCCGCGTCCATCGAATCCGCCGCAGCCCGTTCGGTCCCGCTGGTGTCCTGTGCGCCGGTTGTCTCCTGGGCCAAGGCTGAGCCCGGCAGCAGACATGCTGCGGATACAGCGCACAACAGTGCATTCTTCAACATCCATTCCTCCCCGATTGGCGAAGCTACGCTCCTTGTGAATCGGAAATGCCAGATAGTTTTCGTATTATCAACCGATTTTCGAAAAAATAAATCTAAGGGAGGCGGTAGGTGTGAGGGCCCGGCGCTTCGGCGGCGCACGTGCCATTAATCCTGAAGGAAATCGGGCAGCTTCTGCAAGGCGTGAATCGGTATGTGGCTATTGCGAAAATATATGGGAAAAGCTGGAAGGCTTATGTTTCTTTGCCGTCTGCTTGGCAAAGCCCCAGCCTCGGCAGCGACTGGCGACGCGATTTGGTTTGATTTTCGAAAATGATTGCCATAGAAAATCGCTCCAACGTGTCGGATGACGCGTGCTGCCAAGTTTCTTGATGAGGCAATGCTTGCGCTTCTCTCGCTAGTGGTGTCATTGGGTTAATTTCGAAAAATGAGAACGTTATGGGTGTGGGTACGGAATTCGACGTCGTCGTTGCAGGTATGGGGCCGATTGGCGCCGCAATGGCGCTTGCGCTGGCCGATGAGGGGCTGAACGTCGTCGTGATCGAGCCGTCACCGCTGCCGTTCGACAAGCCGAGGGCAATCGGAATCGATCACGATGCGCTCAGGTTGTTGCAGCGGTTCGGCGTGATGGATCAGGTGGAGCCGACTCTCGGAGAATACCAGCCCTCCGAATATCGCTCGGCCGCAGGGCAGGTCTTGCGCCGGATCC
>JAZKBJ010000015.1:16748-21179 GCA_040388685.1 Pseudomonadota bacterium | reverse complement strand
GCCAACGCCGCATCCGCAAGCATGGCCGCCCTACAGCACCTTCGTCCAGCCCGAACTCGAAGCCGTGCTGCGGCAGGCCTGTGCAGCAAACCCGCGGATTGACCTCCGTCTCGGCTGGCTGGTGAAAGGCGTAGCTGAGACCGGTGGCGGCGTGGATGTCGTGATCGAGGCGGTCGATGATCATCATTCTGTCCGGACGGTGCGCGGCAAATATCTCGTCGCTTGCGACGGCGCGCGCAGCCCCGTCCGCGAAGCGCTCGGAGGACAGCTCGAGGATCTGGAATTCGACGAGCAATGGCTGGTCGTTGACGTGATTGTCGATGACGGCGCGCATTTGCCCGAGGTTACCGTCCAATATTGCAATGCGCAGCGCCCGGCGACGTACATTGCCGGTCCCAAGGCGATGCGGCGGTGGGAGATCATGCTTTTGCCCGGCGAGGACGGCGCCGAGATGGCGCGCGAGGAAAAGGTCTGGGAACTGCTGTCACCGTGGCTGCGGCCCGATCAGGGCAAGCTGTGGCGCGCGGCATCCTACCGGTTTCACGCACTGGTTGCCCGGCAATGGCAGTGGGACAGGGTATTTCTGGCAGGTGACGCCGCGCATCAGACCCCGCCGTTCATGGCGCAGGGCCTCAATCAGGGCTTCCGCGATGTTGCCAATCTGGCGTGGAAGATCGGCGCGGTGCTGCGCCATGGGGCTGCACAGGACATACTCGAGAGCTACACCGAAGAACGCAGGCCGAACGTCACTGCGGTGATCGCCCTGACCAAGCAACTGGGCCAGATCATCTGCGAATGCGATCCCGCTCGCGTAGCAGAGCGTGACCGCGTGATGCTGGCGGAAATGGCCGAAGGGCGGGGCGAAATTGTGCGGCAGGACATGCTACCTGCCCTTTTGCCCGGATCGCTCGTCATGGCGGGCGAGCGTTTCGGGCGCGGCGCAGGAACGACCTTTCCCCAGCCGATGATCCATCATGGATCGGGCCTCGCACGCATGGACGATATTGCCGGATGCAGCTTTCAGCTGTTCGTGACCACAAGCCACGGGGCGGTTCCGGATATCACTGGAATAGACGTGCTGCATGTGGGCACTGCCCAAGGCGCGGGCGTTCTGCAGGAAACAGATGGCATAGTGGTGCAGTGGTTCGCTCGCCATGGCGTCTGTGCAGCGCTCGTGCGCCCTGACCGGGTTGTGTTTGGCACCGCGGTCAGTGCTGATGACACGCCGGAACTTGCCGCCGCATTGCTGCAGGCGATGGGGATGGCCGAGTGCTTGGACGGACCATTGCAAGCCGCTGGGCAGGATTGAATCAGGCAGGCCAGCGGCGAACGGGCCGAGCGGTTCTGCAACTTCGGAGAGGAGTACGGGAATGCGTCGTGTCGTGACGGGTACGGTTGACGGGAAAAGCGTGTTTCTCGCCGATGGCGCACCGGCCAATCAGCATGCCTACCAAGGCTGGCCGGGCCATGTGACCTCGGTGGTCTGGGCGACGGCGCCAACCCCGCGCCTGCCCACCACGATCAACGACCAGCCGCAACCGGGCGTGCGGGCCACGCCCGCGCCGGGCGAGACAAGACTGATGATGGTGCGCTTCCCGCCTGATACCGTATTCGCCGATCCGCGTTTCGACGGTGCCGCCTATGGCGCCGAGGCTGCGACGCATCTCCCAGGCCTGATTGACGCGTTCGAGCCTGATGGCAGCGGTTTCCACACCACCGCGTCGGTTGACTACGACGTCGTGATCGAAGGGGAAATCTGGCTGGAGCTCGATGACGGCGCGGTGACGCACCTCAAACAGGGCGATGTCGTGATCCAGGGCGGTACTCGCCATGCCTGGCGCAACCGCAGCCCGCACGATGCCGTGATGCTGTTCGTGCTGGTGGGATCGGCTGGGCCAAGCGCCTGACACTGTGCGATAATCCGAATGACTGAGAGGATGACGATGTTTCCCAAAAACTGCTGGTACGTGGCCGCGATGACGCACGAGATTGCTCCCGGCGGCGTGCTGTCGCGGATGATCTGCAATGTCCCGATGGCGCTCTATCGGTCAGGCGATGGTGCGGTTGGCGCCTTGCTGGACCGTTGCCCGCACCGCCTGTTTCCGCTGTCGTCGGGCAAGGTGGACGGGCAGGGGCTGCGCTGTGCCTATCACGGACTGGTCTTTGACCGGGAGGGTCAGTGCACCCAAATCCCCAGCCAGCCAGAGATACCCGGCAATGCCTGCGTCGCCTCCTATCCGGTGCGCGAGGCACATGGGCTGATCTGGGTATGGCCGGGCGAGCGTGAACTCGCGGACGTATCCCCGCTTCCCGGATTCGAAACCGGCCCCGGATACCTTGCCGGCATTGATTTCAGCTGCCTCGATCCGTCGGACACCTGGGGCGTCGCCGGGCCGCACGTGATCCACCTCAATGCGAATTACATGCTCGCGGTCGACAATCTGCTCGACCTCACCCACACCGCGTTCGTTCATGCCGAGACGTTCGACAATGCCGGCGTGCTGGGATCGGAACGCGCGGTGAAAGCCGTAGGCGACGACAAGCTGACCGATTTTTTCGCGTTCAAGAACGCGATGTCCCGGCCCTTGCGCGATGGTTATCTGCTTGATGATAACGTCCAGCTTTTCGATAACTTCCTCGAAACCTACTGGCAGGCCCCCGGCGTGATGATCCTCGTCCACGGCGCAGTGCCCGAAGGCGGTGACCGCGAGCAGGACGGGGCGATCGTGCTCAACACCAATATCCTGACGCCCGCGACAGACAGCACCAGCCACTACTTCTGGGCGCAATCGGTCTATCGCAATCGCGGCGACGGCAAGGTCCGCGATCTGTGGGACATGATGACGCGGGCCGCCTTTGCCGAAGACGAAGAGGTGCTGCAAAAGCAGCAGGCCAATCTTGAAAAGTTTGGGACCACTTCGCTTGCTGATGACGTTTCACTGGTATTGCGGGCCGACAAGGGGATTGTCTTGGCGCGCCGCATTGTCAGTCGTATGGTGAAAGGGGAAAGCGCCGCCGCTCAGGGTTCCGTCCCTGATGCGGGAGGTGCGTAACGCTCATATTGACCACGAGGTTCGATTGACATCCGATAACCCGACTGCCCTGCGATCCCATTCCCTTTCAGGCGGAACGCTTGCAAACGATGTTCTGCGCCGCCTGCGTGAGGATCTGATCAGTTGCGTTCTCAAGCCGGGCGACAAGTTGCGCTTCGAAGCCCTGCGCGGGCTCTATGGCGTAAGCTATTCGACGCTGCGCGAGGCGCTTTCGCGGCTGTCTTCGGAAGGTCTGGTGATTGCAGAGGGGCAGCGCGGGTTCTTCGCGGCACCGATTTCCGAAGCCGACCTGCTCGACATTACCGACGCACGCGTCGTGCTCGAGCTGGAATGCGTCACGCGGGCGATGGAACGCGGCGATGCCGATTGGGAAGCCAGCATCATCTCGGCCTTCCACAAGCTTGACCGGCTTGAGGATTCGATGGGCGAGGAACTCCGGACGACGCCCGATTGGGACCGGTTGCACATGGAGTTTCACGACGCGCTGGTTGGCGCGGCGGGTTCCCCCACGTTGAGCGAACTGCGCCACCTCCTGTTCGAACGCGCACGCCGTTATCGCCGCATTTCCGCGCTCGTGCGCAAGGAGCCGCGCAAGAAATCGAGCGAGCATCGCATGATGATGGAAGCGGTGCTGGGCCGCGACATCGACGATGCGCGCGATCTGATGGAGCGGCACATCCGCGAAGTCGCGCAAAACGTCCTGCGCAATGGACTTTTGCTGAAGCAGGCCGAAGTCCAGGTGTGACCAGGAAGCTGCTGGTCCGAAGCAAAGTGGAAGAACGCTGAGGCAATCATTCCGCCGTGCGGAGTTCAGACATCAAGCTCTTCCAAAGATTTTCGAAAGAAAATTCGATCAGCATAACGGCGATGAATTGCCGATAAATCGTGCATTTTGACAATTTTTACGAAAATCGTCTTTGAATTTTCGAAAAAACCGGCTAGGCCTGATTCAGGAGGCGGTGCTGCCTGTTGGTGACCGATTCACGGGTGCCGAACAGGCTGCGCGCAAGGGGCGGGATCGCTCCGCCGGTGCACCTTTTGGTTGCAACCGCCTTGATGGAGGGGTCTCGGAATGCGGTTGGTCAGCTTCGACTTGGACGGCGAACAGGCTTATGGCCGTGTTGTCGGCAGCCGGGTCACGAGGCTGGATTGCCTGATGGGCGCACCACGCGATCTTGCTTCTGCCTTGGCCAGCGGCTGGCTCGATGCCCTTCCTGACGTCACTGTCGCGCAGGAACTGGCCCTTCGAGTCGATGACGCCCGCCTTGCCCGTGTAGGGGGCGTAGTACTGGTCCGGCTTGCCGTTCTGTCCGGGGTGGTCGTAGGTCCAGTCGAGGCGGCCGTCTTGACGGGTGAGTTTGCGGACGTGGGTGACCTT
>JAZKBJ010000015.1:0-16738 GCA_040388685.1 Pseudomonadota bacterium | reverse complement strand
GATGCCCTTCCTGACGTCACTGGCGCGCAGGAACTGGCCCTTGACGCACTCCATCTTCTCCCGCCTGTGCCCAATCCGGGCAAGGTTCGGTGTGTGGCTACGAATTTTCACGAACCGGAGCGCGGCGCCAAGCCGGTGCCCGAGTATCCCCTTGTCTTCACGCGCTTTGCCGACAGTTTCACCGGCCACGCGAGGCCACTCGTCAAATCGGCGCTCACCGAAAAATACGATTACGAGGGTGAACTGGCCGTCGTCATCGGCAAGCCCGCCTACAAGGTGAGCCGCGATCAGGCCATGGACCACGTGGCGGGCTATGCCTGCCTGAACGATGGCAGCGTGCGCGATTGGCAGAAGCATTCCACGCAATTCACCTGCGGCAAGAACTTCTATCGCAGCGGCAGCATGGGGCCATGGCTGGTCACGGCGGATGAGCTGCCCGATCTTGCCACGGTGACGCTGGAAACCCGCGTCAACGGCGAGGTGCGGCAGGCGATCGGCATGGGCCGGATGATCTTCGATATCCCGTGGCTCATTGCCTATTTCTCGTCGTTCACCCCGCTCGCGCCGGGTGACATCATCGCCACCGGCACACCGTCCGGCTTCGGCTCTACGCGCGATCCTGCGGTGTTCCTGCAGGCAGGCGACGTCGTCGAAGTCGAGATCAGCGGCATCGGCGTGCTGCGCAATATCATCACGGCCTGAGGTTCACTGCCCACGCCTGTTCCATCACACCGAGATCCCGAGGAGAACTACATTGCAAGAGGCGGTTACCTTTGAATCGGACGGCCTGAAGCTGTCGGGCGTCATCCACATTCCCGATGACTTCAATGGCGAACCTTTGCCTGCGTTCATCGTCTGCCACGGCTTCGTCGGGTCGAAGGACGAAAGCCATGCCCAGATCCAGGCCGAAATGATGGAATCGTTCGGCTATGTCGCGCTGCGCTTCGATTTCCGCAGTTGCGGCGAGAGCGAGGGCGAGCGGGCGCAAGTGCGCTGCTTCGATCAGGTTGCCGACGCCAAGAACGCGCTGACGTGGCTGGCAAAGCGTGCGGAAGTGAGCCCTGACCGCATCGGCATCACCGGGCACAGTTTTGGCGCGGCAGTTTCCGTCTATACGGCCGGGGTCGATGACCGCGTCGCGTGCTGTTTGTCGAGCTGCGGCTGGGGCAATGGCGAGCGCAAGTTTCGCGGCCAGCATCCAACCGAGGAATCGTGGGCCAAGTTCACCGGCATCCTTGATGAAGGCCGCCGTCACAAGCAGGCGACCGGCGAGAGCCTGTGGATGTCGCGGTTCGACGCTGTCCCCATCCCCGAAGCCTTGCGCAAGAACCTGTCGCCCAAGGCGATCATGGAAATCCCGACAGAAACGGCATGGTCGATGATGAACTTCCGCGCCGACGATGTGGTTGCCAACATTGCACCGCGGCCGCTGCTGCTGTTCCACACCGCGAACGACACCATCACCCCGACCATCGAATCTGTTCGCATGTTCGAGAAGGCGGGACAGCCGACCGAGCTGATGCTGATCGACACGACCGCGCATTTCCCACTCGCGCCCGCCGATGCGCCGCGCACCAAGGCGATGATGAAGGGCTGGCTCGACAAGTTCTTCCCCTCGCCGCTGGGCAAGTAATCGGCTGCGAAGGAACAGGCCATGGCAACGATCGGACAGCGTGAACTCCTGCAATTTGCAACAGCGCTGCTGGAGGCAGGGGGCTTTTCCGCAGCGCAAGCGGCGGAAATGGCGGACCTACTGGTCTGGGCGAACTTGCGCGGCATCGATTCCCACGGTGTCCTGCGCATTCCGCGCTACGTCGAGATGCTCGAACTCGGCATGCTCGATGCCGGTGCGGTCATCAGAGAAGTGCACCGCAAGGGCGCGGTTGTCGCGCTCGATGCGGGCAAGGCGCCGGGCGCCACTGCGATGAACCGGGCGGTGCGCGATGCTGCGGCGCTGGCCGACACGTTCGGCCTTGGCTGGTGCGGCGTGCGCAATACATCGCACGCAGGCGCCATCGGCTATTTCGTCCGGCAACTTACCGAGCAGGGCAAGATCGGCATCGCCATGACCGCGTCCAAACCGCTGATGAGCTATTTCGGGGCCAAGGGCGAGGCGCTGTCGTCCAATCCGCTGGCCATCGGCGTGCCGAAGCCGGGCGGGGAGCCGCTGATTCTGGATATGTCCACAGCTGCGGTCGCGCTGGGCAAGATCATGGCGGCCAAGGACGCCGGGCGGGAGATTCCGCTAGGCTGGGCGGTCGATAGCGAAGGCGCGAATACGCAAGACCCGGCCAAAGCCAGCGTGTTGCTGCCCATGGCGGGCGCGAAAGGCAGCGGGTTGTCGCTGATGATCGAGGTCTTGTGCAGTCTGCTGGTCGGTAATGCCAATATTGCGCCTGCCCTGACCGGCGGCAAGGGTGGCGGGTTCAACGGGCTGATCCTTGCGGTCGATCCCGCTGCGTTCGGCGCACCGGACGCTTTTGCGCACAGCGTTGCGGCTCTGGCCAGTGCGATCCACGCGCTTGAGCCTGCACCGGGTTTCGATGCCGTGCTGCTTCCGGGCGAGCGCGGGGAGCAGAGCGAACGCCGCCGCACCGCCGAGGGCGTGCCGATTGCGGCAGGAACGGCAAAGCGACTGGCCGAACTGGCGGAGCGTTTGCAAGTTACCGTCCCGCCAGCTCTCAAATGAACTTCGTAACGTTTTCAAAGTTATAAGATGTTGGAGGAAAGAGATGGCTACGGCGCGGGCGTCACTTGCGCACCTCGGGATCTTTGTGTGGGATCTTGCGGTGATGGAGCGCTTCTACACGGGCGTGTTCGGTATGGTCGTGACCGATCGCGGTGTCGGCGCGGTGTTCCGCAACGATCTCGTGTTCATGACCGGCAGTGCCGATCAGCATCACCAACTCGTGCTCGCATCGGGCAGGCAGCCGGGCGCCGCCAGCACCGTGATGCAGATTTCCTTCAAGGTCGATAGCCTCGCTGATTTGCGCGATCTGCGCGACAAGGCCGTGGCGGGTGGGGCCACCGATGCGATGGGGCTCAACCATGGCAACGCCTGGTCGGTTTATTTCGACGATCCGGAAGCCAACCGTGTCGAAATATACCTCGATACGCCGTTCCACACGCCGCAGCCCTGCGGTGAACCGCTGAATCTCTATATTTCGGAGGCCGAGCTGCTGGAAGAGACGCGCCTGCTCGTCGGCGGGCTGTCCGGCAGCAAGCCGCGATCCGACTATGTGACCGAAATGGAAGGGCGGCTGGGCCACTGATCGCCCGCACGCCGGAATTTCAAACAAGATCAATGGGAGTCAAGGATATGAAGCCGGAGATGATGCGGGCGGCGCGGATGTACGATGTGGGCGCGCCCATGGTGATCGAACAGGTGCCAAGCCCCAAGCCCACGGCGCTGGATGTGATCGTAAAGGTTCACGCCTGCGGCGTTGTTCCCAACCTTGGCAACGTGCTCAAGAACTGGACCACGTGGTTTCCCAAGCTGCCCCTGCCCAAACTGCCTGCGACCTTCGGGCTCGATCCCGCAGGCACGATCGTGGAAGTCGGCTCTGGCGTCACCGGCCTCAAGGTGGGTGACCGCGTATACGTCAACCCCGGTCGCAGCTGCGGCACGTGCCGGGCGTGCCGTGCGGGCAATCCGATCGGTTGCCGGGCGATGATCCTGCAAGGCTATTTCGGCTTCAGCGAACTGGCGCAGGAAACCTTTGACCGTTATCCGTTCGGGGGCCTGTGCGAATACATGGTTGGCCCGGCGAATGGCTGCGTGAAGCTGCCCGATAACGTCACCTGCCAGCAGGCGACCCGGCTTGGCTACACCGGCACCGGCTATTCCGCGCTGCGCAAGGGCGGAGCGGGGCCCGATGTGGTGACGCTGATCAACGGCGCTACCGGCACGCTCGGCCTGCCCACCGTGCTTTGCGCGCTGGCCATGGGCACGACGAAAATCCTCGCTGTCGCCCGCAACAAGGCGCTGCTCGAAGAACTGCGCCAGATCGCGCCCGACCGCATATTCACCCATTCGACCGACGACGGACCGGTTCGGGCCTGGGCAATCGACCAGACCGAGGGCGACGGCGTCGATCTTGCGGTCGATTGCGTCGGGCCGGGGGGCACGGCGGCGCAGATGCTCGATGTCATGCGCACGCTCCGCCGCACCGGGCGCATCGTCAATGTCGGCGCAGTGGCCGAACGCGTGCCGATCAATGCGCACAAGATGATGGATTGGAACCAGTCGTTCATCGGCTCGGTCTGGTTCACCACCGCCGAGGGCATGCAACTGGCCGAGATGATCCGTGCCAAAACGCTCGATTTCGGGCTGTTCCGGCAGGAGGGCTATCCGCTCGACAGCATCAACGATGTGCTGGCCGGTATCGAGAACCGCCACGGCGGTTTCTCGAACTTCTCCGTCATTCCTACGCCCGAATGACGCTGAAACTGCATCACCGGATCGGCGGGGAGCGTGTCACCGCCGATTGCAGGAATGAGCGCCGCAACCCGTCCAACCTTGCGGAGGTGGTGGCGCTTTCGCCGAATGGTGACGCGGCAATTCTTGACGCTGCGTTGGACGCTGCCTCACTTGCCCAACCGGCATGGGCGGGCGCATCGCCCGAGTTCCGCGGGGACAGGCTAGGCGCGGTTGCTGATCTGATCGCGGCGCGCGCTGATGCCATCGGCGTGCTTCTGGCGCGCGAGGAAGGCAAGACGCTTCCCGAGGCGAAAGCCGAGGTCATGCGCGCTGCGCGCATCTTCCGCTACTTTGCCGGAGAAACGGTGCGCCTGCACGGTCGCTCGCTGCCGTCGATCAGGCCTGGCCTGGACGTGGAAACGCGGCCGGAAGCACTGGGGGTGATCGGCCTGATCACGCCGTGGAATTTCCCGATCGCGATTCCGTCGTGGAAGGCCGCGCCCGCGCTGGCGTTCGGCAATGCCGTGGTGCTCAAGGCAGCGGGAATCACCGGCGCCGTGGCCTCGGCGCTTGCCGACGCCATCGGGGATGCCGGTATTCCGCCGGGCGTGTTCAACCTTGTGTTCGTGCCGGGAAGCATTGCCGGCAGCATGGCGCGTGACCGGCGCGTTGCGGGGGTGTCCTTCACCGGTTCGACCGGTGTTGGACGCCTGTTGGCAGGCGATGCAGCCCTGTCGGGCAAGCGGCTCCAGCTTGAAATGGGCGGCAAGAACCCTCTGGTGGTGATGGACGACGCCGATCTTGATCGCGCGGTTGCCATCGCGCTTGACGGTTGCTTCTTCAGCAGCGGCCAACGCTGCACCGCGTCGAGCCGGTTGATCGTGCAGGACGGCATTCACGATGCGTTCGTGCAGGCTCTGGCCGCGCGCATGGCCGCGCTTCGGGTGGGCCATGCGCTCGATCCTGACGTCCAGATCGGCCCCGTCGCCAGCGCCGAACAGCGCGATACGTGCGAGTGCTATATCGCTCTGGCCGTGCAAGAGGGCGGCAGGCTCGTCGCCGGGGGTGAGCGGTTGCGGCGCGATACCGAGGGCTATTTCCTCGCGCCCGCGCTGATCGCGGACACCACCAGCGCGATGACCGTCAACCAGGAGGAGATATTCGGCCCGGTCGCCAGCGTGGTGCGGGTGCCGGACCTTGATACCGCGATTGCGGTGGCCAACGATTCCGCGTTCGGACTGTCATCGGGGATCGTCACTACCTCGCTTGCCCATGCCCATGAATTCCGCCGCCGCGTGCAGGCGGGCATGGTAATGATCAACGCGCCCACCGCCGGGGTGGATTACCACGTGCCGTTCGGCGGCTCTCGGGGATCGAGCTACGGCCCGCGTGAGCAGGGTTTCGCAGCGGCCGACTTCTACACCCGCACCAAGACCATCTACACCAACCCGTGAGGCAATATTGACCGAGCAACGCATAGCCATGGCGCTCGAACTGGAAGACCGGCGCTTTGCCGCAATGGAGGCGAACGATATCGCCGAACTCGAGGCGGTGCTGGCCGACGACCTGCACTATACCCATGCCAACGGCATGGTCGAGGACAAGGCCGAAGTGATCCGGCGCATTGCCAGCGGCGAGCGCGCCTACAGCCGGGTACGCATGATCGAGCGCACGGCCTCGCAGCAGCCCGGCTTCGTGATCGTGTTCGGCAAGGTCGCCATGGAAGTGACGCGGGCGACGGGCCTGCTGGTGACGCAACTGGATTACACGGCGGTCTATCGTGACCACGATCCCCGCCTCTACGCGTGGCAGGCAACGAAGTCCTACGCGCCCTGAGTGTCCATCTCGCCCAGCAATGGCGATGGCAGGGTGTCCGCCAGCGGCGAGCGTGAAAAGCGGATGGGCAGGCGCACGCCGGGGATGGTCTGGCCGTCTGGCCTGATCATTTCCAGTTCCAGCTTCCGGTGGCGCACTTGCGGATCGGCAAAGGCCTGCTCGACCGAATTGATCGGGCCCGCCGGAATGCCGCGCAGTTCCAGCGCGGCAAGCAAATCGTCACGCTGCCACGTGGCGGTGGCGGCTTCGAGCGCGGCGGTGAGCGCCGCGCGGTCGGCCAACCGGCCCGCATTGGTGCTCCATGTCGGCAGCGGGTCGATGGCTATAACCTCGCACAGACGGGCAAACTGGCCATCGTTGCCCGAGGCGATGATCAGCCAGCCGTCAACGGCGGGGAACACGGCATAGGGCACGATATTGGGGTGGGCATTGCCCATGCGCTTCGGCGCATTGCCCGATACCAGATAGTTCATCGCCTGATTGGCCAGAACCCCGGTCATTACATCGAGCAACGCCATGTCGATATGCTGGCCCATGCCCGATCGCTCGCGTTCCGCCAGCGCCGCCTGGATGGCGATCGTCGCATAAAGGCCGGTCATGATGTCGGCAAAGGCAACGCCGATCTTTTGCGGCTGGCCGTCCGGTTCGCCGGTCAGGTCCATGACCCCGCTCAGGCCCTGCACGATGAAGTCATAGCCCGCGCGCGGGGCGTAAGGCCCGTCCTGCCCGAACCCGGTTACCGAGCAATAGACGAGACGCGGGTTGATCGCGGCGAGGCTCGCGTAATCGAGGCCGAACTTGGCCATGCCGCCCAGCTTGAAGTTCTCGATCACCACATCGGCCCCGGCGGCCAGTTCTGCCGCGCGGGCCTTGCCTGCCGCGCTCGCAAGATCGAGCACTACCGAACGCTTGCCCCGGTTGGTCGCGTGAAAATAGGCCGCGTCGCGGGTGCCGTCGGCATTCTCGATGAACGGCGGACCCCAACCGCGCGTATCGTCGCCCGAAGGACTCTCGACTTTCACCACGTCCGCGCCCAGATCGGCGAGGATCTGACCGGCCCAGGGCCCGGCCAGAACCCGCGCGAATTCGACGACCTTCAATCCGGCCAGCGGGGGCGCGTCGGGCATGGTCATCAGAACGCCGGAATGCCGGTCAGCGCGCGGCCAAGGATCAGCGCGTGGACATCGTGTGCGCCTTCATAGGTGTTGACCGTTTCGAGGTTCATCATGTGGCGGATGACCTGATATTCCTCGGAGATGCCGTTGCCGCCGTGCATATCGCGCGCCATCCGCGCGATATCGAGCGCCTTGCCCACATTGTTGCGCTTGACCATCGAGATCATTTCTGGCGCGAACTGGTGGTCGTCCATCAACCGGCCCACGCGCAGCGAGGCCTGCAGGCCGAACGCGATGTCGCACATCATGTCGGCCAGCTTCTTCTGGTAAAGCTGCGTGGCAGCAAGCGGGCGGCCGAACTGGTTGCGATCAAGGCCATATTGCCGCGCAGCGTGGAGGCAGAACTCGGCGGCTCCCAGCGCGCCCCACGAAATGCCGTAGCGCGCGCGGTTGAGGCACTCGAACGGGCCTTTGAGGCCTTCGACTTCGGGTAGCAAGGCATCGGCGCCAACGCGCACTTCGTCCATCAGGATCATGCCGGTGGTCGAGGCGCGCAGCGACAGCTTGCCCTCGATCTTGGGGGCGGCGAGGCCCTTCATGCCCTTTTCCAGAATGAATCCGCGGATGCGCCCGCCATGCGCCTCGCTCTTGGCCCAGACCACGAAGACATCGGCAAACGGGGCGTTGCTGATCCATGTCTTGGCGCCGTGCAGAACGTAACCGTCGCCATCGGCGCGGGCCACCGTGCGCATGCCGCCGGGGTCGGAGCCTGCGTCCGGCTCGGTCAAGCCGAAGCAGCCGATCAGCGAACCCGCAGCAAGGCCGGGCAGGTAGCGCTTGCGCTGCGCTTCCGATCCGAAGGCGTAAATCGGGTGCATGACCAGGCTGGACTGGACCGACGCCATCGAGCGGTAGCCTGAATCGACGCGCTCGATCTCGCGCGCGACAAGACCATAGGCCACGTAGCTGGCCCCGGCACCGCCATACTGCTCGGGCAGGGTCATGCCCAGAAGGCCGGCCTGTCCCATCAGCGGAAACAGTTCGGGCGCGTCGATCTCGTCGCTATAGGCCTTGATCACGCGGGGTTGCAGTTCGCCTTGGGCAAAGCCGTGCGCGGCATCGCGGATCATCCGCTCGTCGTCATCCAGCTGGCCTTCGAGGTTGAACGGGTCTTCCCAGTTGAAATGCACCTGCGTGGTCACGATCGCGTCTCCTTCGGGGCCATGTCTTGCGCCGTTGTCGTTATCCCGGCAAGGTGCGATATGGCTGACAATCAATCTCGTTTGGGAATAATGCAATGATCGATCCCGAAGGCATTGCGGCCTTTGTTGCCATTGCCGACACGCGAAATTTCTCGCGCGCGGCTGATCGGCTGGGTGTGGCGCAGTCGGTGGTCAGCAAGCGGTTGAAGCGGCTGGAAGACCAGTTGGGCACGCAGCTGATCGACCGCACGATCCGCAGCAGGGTGCAGGTCACCCGGACAGGCGAAAGCTACCTGCCCGAGGCACGCGCCACGCTGGCGCAATTGCACAAGGCCGAGCGGATCGGACGCAACCTCGCCCGGGGAACCAGCGGCCCCTTGCGCGTCGGTTACATCTTCTCCGCCGCCATGAACGGCACGCTGGGCACCATACTGTCCGCGATCAGGCATGATCTTCCTGATCTGGACGTCGATGTGCAGATGATGGAAACGCCCGAACAGCTCGTCGCGCTTGAAGACGGGCGGCTGGATATCGGGCTGGTGCGTCCGCGCTTGGCATTCCCCTCGACCTGCACCGCGCTTCGCGTGCACCGGGAGAACCTCGTTATCGGGTTGCCGCGCGATCATCCGCTCGCCGAGAAGACGTCGCTTGCGCCCGCGTCGCTGCAGGGACAACGCTTCATCATTCCGCAGTTCCGGGAAAAGGTCGGGCTGGCCGAGAACCTGCATAGGCTGTGTGTGGCGGGGGGATTTTCCGCCACGGACATCATCCGCACGGCGGACTTCGTCACGGCGGCGGTTCTGGCGGCATCTGGGCAAGGTATCGTGCTGGCCCCTGCGTCGCTCGCCAACATCAGCCTGAGCGGGCTCGAATTTCGGGAAATCGCCTCGTTCGACGATCGGATCGAAACCGTCCTGCTCTATCGAAGCGACGCACCGTCCAAAGCCGCCGAGGCGATCCTGCGCGCCGAACTGCCTATGCGCGAGCGAATGTAGAGTTTTCTCGTTGATCCATATTTTTTCGAAAGTTCAATATGCGGGGTCATGCTGCCATGGGCGGTGGAAGTCAATGCGGCATGTTTTGATGAAAACCAGAGGATTATTTCACACATGCCGCATTGTTTTGTCAGCAATTCCATCGGTGTAAAATTACGAAAATATTGACAAGGCGAGTCCATCCGCCATTTATGCCCCGGAGCACGGCGAATCGTGCCTGCATGAGGCGATGCCAAAGTCTGCCCATGGCACCACCCCGGGAGAGTGATCAGTGAGCATTCCGCGTTTCGAGACCGATCTGTTCGCGCCCGAGATCATGGCCGAGCCGTTTGCGGCCTATCGGCAACTGCGCGATCTCGGCCCGGTCTGCGAAATGCCGAAATATGGCCTCTATGCGATGGGCCGTCACGCCGATGTCAAGGCCGCGCTCGGCAACTGGGAGGCGTTCAGCTCGGCAGATGGTGTCGCGCTGAACGAGACGTGCAATCACTACATGACCGGGACGGCCATCGGCTCCGATCCGCCGCAGCACACGCACTACCGCAGCCTTCTGGCCCGGCCCCTAGCGCCGAGGCGATTGGCCGAGATGCGTGCCCGCCTTGCCGAATTGGCAAGCGAGCGTGTCCGCGAAGTGGTGGGTGCAGGGCCGATCGAGGCGATGGAGCAATTGGCCCGTCATCTGCCGCTGCGCGTGATCTCCGAACTTGTCGGCCTGCCCGAAGAGGGGCGGCAGCGCATGCTGGAATGGGCTGCGGCAGGTTTCGATGCGATGGGAGCGGCCGCCGTGCCAGCAACCGGGCGCGCGCTTCCGGTCATGGGCGAAATGGTCGCCTATATCTGCGATCCGGACCTGCCCGGCCGCGTCCGCAAGGGCAGTTGGGCGGCCCAACTGCTCGATTCTGTCGAGAGCGGCGAGCTGACCGCGCCCGAAGCGCAGGCCATCCTGCAAGGCTATGTCACGCCCTCGCTCGATACGACGATCTATACGCTCGGCACGATCCTGTGGCTGCTGGGGACCAATCCCGATCAATGGGCAAAGCTCAAGGCCAGCCCGTCGCTGGTTACGCGGTGCATCAACGAAGCGCTGCGTCTGGAGGGTCCGGCGCGCGGATTTTCGCGCGTGGTGCGCAAGGACTATGTCATCGGCGGCCATGTCCTGCCGGCCGGATCGCGGGTGATGACGGTTCTGCCCTCGGCCAACCGGGACGAGCGCCGTTATGCTGACCCCGATCGCTTCGACATCACGCGCGATGCTGCGGATCATCTGGGGTTTGGTGGCGGCGTCCATCGCTGCGTCGGCGGCAACCTTGCGATGCTCGAACTCACGGTCATGCTCGAAGCGATCGTGCGCGAGGTGCGGGAGATCGAAATTTTCGGTTTTGCACGGGCGGGCAGCAGGATGCTGCGCGGATTTTCGCGGCTGGACCTGGCGCTGCACTGATCGGTAATTTCGCGGCGCCGAAAATCGGCACGAACACTTGCGTGCACCGTCTTACCGCGCCAATCAGCGCATGATGCGCATTGCCCTGTTCGAACCTGAGATTGCCGGAAACGTCGGTGCCGTGCTGCGCCTTGGCGCATGTCTTGGCGCGGCGGTGGACCTGATCGAGCCGATGGGCTTTGCATGGGACGACAAGCGTGTGCGCCGCACCGCGATGGACTATATCGACCACGTCACGGTCGTCCGGCACGCCGGGTTCGAGGCGTTCCTCGCCACGATTGGCCAAAGCAGGCTGGTGCTGTTCACCACCAAGAGCAGTGAATCGCTTTATGAGTTTCAGTTCCGGCCCGACGATATCCTGCTGTTCGGCAAGGAAAGCGCCGGGGTGCCCGCAGCCGTGGCCGAGGTCTGCGACGCACGCGTGCGCGCGCCGATGCAGCCGCAGGTCCGTTCGATGAACCTTGCGACCACGACCGCGCTGGCGCTTGGCGAGGCCCTGCGCCAGACAGGAACGCTGCCCGGTCAGTGATTGGAGATGTGCGTTCCCAGGTGACGCCCGGCGATATAGCCAAAGGTCATCCCCGGCCCGAGCGTGCCGCCAGCCCCGCCGTAGCCTTCGCCCAGCACCGCCGCCATGGCGTTGCCCGCCGCGTATAGGCCCGGAATCGGATTGCCGTTCCAGTCCACCACTTGCGCCTCGCCATTGGTCTTTGGCCCGCCGCAAGTACCCAGCGCGCCGGATTCCATTTTCACCGCATAGAACGGTCCTTGGTCGAGCACACCGAGCGTGCGGTAGGGCGGGTCGAAATCCGCATCGCCCCACATGTAGAAATTGTCGTAGGTGTTCTCGCCGCGCTGGAAATCCTCGTCGCGGCCCTTGCGCACCATATCGTTGAAGCGGGCCACGGTGGCGGTCAGGCCCTCGGCATCGATCCCGGCCCTTGCTGCCAGTTCTTCCAGCGTATCTGCCTGCATCATGTAGGACGGAACCGGTCCGCCCGGCGGAGAGGTGAAGGTCGGATATTTGTCCTTGTAGCGCTGGTCGATCACCAGCCAGTAGGGCAAGTTCGCGTAAGTGTGTGTGCCAGCGTCAAACGCGTGCAGGGCCTTGCCCATCGCGTTGTAGTTGGCGGCTTCGTTGACGAAGCGCTTGCCTGCGCTGTTGACGAGGATCGCACCGGGACGCGCGCGTTCGTCCGATCCCAGGATATAGTTCGGCTTTGCGGCGCGGTGCTGTGGCTTCATCTCCAGAACACTCTGCTGCCAGAATGCGTTCTGCATGTTGCCAAGTTGTGCGCCTGCATCGATCGCCATGAGCAGCCCGTCGCCCTCGTTTTCGGGGACGCTGACCGGACCGGTGAGCGGGCCGCGTAGGAAGGTCTTGACCAGCATCTCGTTCCACTCGAACCCGCCGGTAGCGATGACCACGCCGCGCCGGGCGCGCACGCGGAAGTCCTTGCCGTTGGCGTCTTCGGCCACCACGCCGATCACGCGCTCACCGTCCTTGACCAGCTTGCGCGCGCGCTTCTCGAACTCGACCGGAATGTTCCGGTCCAGCACGGCCTTGAACAAGGCCCCGGCTAGCGCCTGACCGAGGCCCCGGTAGTCGCCCTGTTCGCGCTCGGCCAGCGTCGCGTCGTCCAGCGTGCCGTTGATCGCTTCCATCAGGCTGCCGCGCACCGGATAAGCCATCTTGGTCGGGTTGACCCGCGTTGCCCATTTGCCCAGCCGTTCGAACGAGAAGGCGTCGTTGTCGAGTGAGCGACCGCCGTGGGGCTTGGCGCCGGGGAGGTAGGGCTGATAGTCCGGGAAGTCGGCATAGGCATGGAACCGCACCGGGGTGCGATCCTCGAGATAGCGGATCAGTTCCGGGCCAGTTTCCATGAATGCGCCGAGCGTATCGGGATCGAGCGCACCGGGCGCGAGCGCGTCGAGATAGGCGACGATGTCGTCGTCGGACTCTTCGATGCCGGCTTCCAGCTGATGGTGGTTGCCCGGAATCCACAGCATGCCGCCAGACATGGCTGTCGTCCCGCCGACCATCCCCGACTTTTCCAGGATCACCACGTCCTTCGCGCCGAAATCGTGCGCCGAAATCGCCGCCGTCATCGCCGCGCCGCCCGAACCGAGGACGAGGACGTCGGCCTCCAGATCCCACTTGAGGTTTTCGGTCATCCTATGTCTCCGTCAAATTCTGGTTCTGGTCCGGTCGGGCCTGAATGATTCAGGGGCGCGCAAACGGGTGGAGGGGTGACAGGTTCTCGCTGAAATTCATTGGTCCGGCGCGGTCGTCGCTTGTGCGCTCTACGCGCTCCGCGAGGTTGAGCAGATAGGTCAGGCCCGAAAACCGCCATACACCCTCGCGACGCTCGGCATCGAACAAGTAGCGTCCCCAGAAAGTGTCATCGATGCCCGGCTCGGGCGTGGCCGTGCGGCAGGTGATGAGGCTGCCCGCATCCACCCTTGCGCGGTCGCCCTGCAGCCGGATCACCGGCAGGCCGAACATGTGGAGCCGCCGCGCATAAGGCTCTTCCAGCATCTGGGCAAAGCTGCGGTAGGCAGCGAGATCGCCCTTGAACATGCCGAAATCGAATTGCGCCTCTGGCCAGAACACGCGGTTCAGCAGATCCCAGTCGATCCAGTCCATCGATGCCGCATAGTCGGCGACAAGGTCCTGCAAACTGGCCCGCGCCACCAGCTGGTCGAGCGCCGTGTCAGCCATTGCGGGCCGCCGTCCAGTCGGCCAGCGTCGATACGCTGGAATCGAGCCGCACAAGCGTCTTGCCGGTGGTTTGCCCGCTCATCAGGCGGATGAAGGCCTCTGGCGACGAATCCAGCCCGGTCGACACGTTCTCGGTCGCCACCAGCTTGCCCGTGCGCACCCAGTCCGCCAGTGCGGTTTCGGCCTCATGCAGCATGTCCGCCGCCTCATAGGCAAGGAAGCCGCGCATAGTGATGCGGTTGACCAGGACCTGCCAGATGTTGCGAAGACGGTAAGGGTCGGTCTGGTTGTTGTAGTTGGCGATCATGCCGCACACCGGAATGCGCCCGAATGCCTTCATTCGCGGCAGGACCGCGTCCAGCGTCGCGCCGCCGACGTTATCGAAATAAAGATCGATGCCGTTCGGGAAATGGCGGTCTATCTCGGCTTCGAGACTGTCGCAGTCGCGATAGTTTATCGCGGCATCCATGCCCAGCACATCGGTCACGATGCGCGCCTTGTCGTCCGAACTGACCGTGCCGACCACGCGGCAGCCGGACAATTTGGCGATCTGCCCGCCGACCGACCCCACCGCGCCCGCTGCCGCGCTCATCAGAACTTCGTCGCCTTCTCGCATCTCGCCATAGCGCTTGAGGCCGACATAGGCGGTGATGCCGGACCAGCCGCAGGCGCCCATATAGGCCGTCAGCGGCAGATCGTTGGCCACGTTCACATTCTCGAAGCCGACACTGCCCGGCGCAATCACCGAATGCGTTTCCCAGCCGATGAACGCCCGCCCGTAGTCGCCTTCCCGGAAATCGGGATTGCGCGATGCTACGACCTGTCCCAGCACCATCGTCGGGATCAGCCCGTCGATCGGCACGGGGGGCAGGTAGCTTTTCACATCGTCCAGCATGCCGCGAACCGCCGGATCGATCGCGAATATACGGTTCTCGAGCAGGACCTGCCCTTCCGCGAGTTCGGGAACCGCCACCTCCTCGACCCGGAAGTTTTCGGCAACGGGCAAGCCCGAGGGACGCGATTGCAGCACGATGCGGCGGTTGGTGACGGCCATGACAGTATCTCTCCCGGATTCTTCTGCGCGTGGTCAGTCCATGAACCCGCGTTCATTGGTGGCATCGAACTTGCGCACGGCGATTTCGATACGGTCGGCCCAGCCGCCGAGCACCGCGCCGATGGCGGGCAGGCAGAGGTGCGTGTTCAGCGCATCCTGATCGCGCCAGCGCTCATAGACGAGGATCGAGCCTGCGGCCTTGTCCTGAATAGCGAAGTGGTAATCGAGGCAGCCGTCCTCCTTGAGGGTATCGGCAACGAGCGAACCCAGCGCGGCGGCAAGGTCCTCGACAAGGGCGGGGCTGGTCTTGAGGTGACCGGCAAGAATGATCATGGCAGAAGTGTCCTTGAGATGAATCGGTCAGTCGGAACGGCAGGATTACCAAGCAGGACCGTCACCTGAAGGCACAGCGGGTCCGGTCAGCCAGTTGCCGGTGATGCCGATCTTCACTTCGCTGCCCTTGGCCACCTCGGTTCCGGCGTCCGGCGTCACGAACATGATCCGGTTGGGTGCCCAGACCGAACCGATGATTTCTTCCTCGTCGGCTGACAGGACGAGGCCCACCGTCTCGCACATTTCGCGGGCGCGCTCGCGCGTCTGGCCGCGCACTTCGGGGACATAGGCCTTGGCCGGATCGGTATGGATCGGCAGCACGCGCGCGGCTTCGCGCACCGCTTCCTCGGCAGCCAGCTTCTCGTCGAATTCGGGGCCGTGGTAGTCGACTTCCCAATCGAACGAGATCATGTTTTCGAGGATGTCGGGCAGGTAGGGCGTCATCCGCAGATGCGACCAGTGCGACATGTAGCGGTCCATCGCTTCATAGGTGTCGATGTCGCAGCAATTGGTGAAATCGAAATCGCCCGAATGATAGCGCGTCTTGACGCAGAGCCCGTGGCTGTAATCGCGCACTTCGCGGTTGAGATGCGACAGCTTCTTCACCTCGGTGAGGAACGTGTCGATCTTGTCCTGCGGGGCATCCTTCTTGAACTTGATCATGACCACGTGGCGGATCATCGTCTTCTCTCCCATGGGCGATGCGCTCTGGCGAGCTGCGCATCATCATTGATGGGGGAAGACTAACCCGTGCCGCTATTTATGATGCCTGTCATATTAAGCAGGTGGGGCGTCCCTTCATGCCGTGATGCCGAGCGATTCAAGCTCGGCGCGCAGCACCTCGCCGATCCGCTCCGGCGTCCAGTCGTCGGGCGCGAAGCAGGCTTCAAGTCCGATGCCTGCGATTGCCGCGATCAGGCGCTGCGCGGCCAGATCGATATGCGCGTCCTTTGCTTGCCCGCCAAGGTGTTCGGCAATCATGGCCCGGTAAAGACCAAGGCTGGTCTGCGCGGCCCGGCGGCGCTCCTCGAAATAGACCGGATCAAGGTGCGCGCGCGCCCAAAACGCCAGCCAGACCCGCCAGTTCTGCCGGGCTTCATCGGTGATCGGCAGGATCGTCTCGAAACAGGCGAGCAGCGGAGCGCCCGCATCGCGGGTCGCCTGAAGGCGCTCGGTCGCGCGCTGGTTGGCCACCTGATAGACGCTGAACAGCAATTCGTTCTTGTTGCCGAAATAGTGCGAAACGATCGACGTGCTGCAGCCCGCCACCGCAGCAATCTCGCGGAAGGTCAGCGCTTCGACGCCCCGGTCGGCGACAAGTTCGAAGGCCAGCGCCACCACTTCGGCACGGCGTTCCTCCCGGTTGACTAGGATCGGCATGGCAGCGCTGCTACACTACCGGAGCGGCAAAACCCAGACCGTGTCAGTCGATCACCAGGTAATATCCGGCGGCATTGGTCGTCGAATTGCTCAGCACGATCTCGAAGCGACCGCTGTAAAGCGGGGTCCACGTGCATTGGCGGCTGCGAGCCTTGGCGGGCGGGCAGACCGGCTTCGCCTCGCCATCGAGCACGGTGAAATCGATCGCGCCTGCTCCCGGCGTTGCCACGGCGACGCGCG
>JAZKBJ010000014.1:42702-44255 GCA_040388685.1 Pseudomonadota bacterium | reverse complement strand
CAGCCAGCGGCTTGCCGAACTGCCGCTGTTCATCGACGATACCCCGGCTCTGTCAATCAGCGCCCTGCGTGCTCGCGCACGCCGCCTCAAGCGCCGCCACGACATCGGGCTGATCATCGTCGACTACCTCCAGTTGCTGCAGGGTTCGGGCCGCGCCAGCGACAACCGCGTCAATGAAATCTCGGAAATTTCACGCGGTCTCAAGACCTTGGCCAAGGAACTTTCGGTCCCGGTGATCGCGCTTTCACAGCTCAGCCGTGCGGTCGAGCAACGCGACGACAAGCGCCCGATGCTCTCGGACCTGCGCGAATCGGGTTCGATCGAGCAGGACGCCGACATGGTCTGGTTCGTCTTCCGCGAAGACTACTACGTCATGTCCAAGGAGCCCAAAGTTCCGCAAGGCAATGACGATTCGAAGATTCAGGAAGCCCATGCCGCATGGCAGGCCGAAATGGAACGGGTCTACGGCCTTGCCGAACTGATCGTGGCCAAACAGCGCCACGGCTCGACCGGCAAGGTGCGCCTGCGCTTCGAGGCCCGTATCACCCGCTTCTCCGACCTCGCGCCCGATGACATGCGCGCCAGTTCCTATGGACCGGATGAGTAGCGCCAATCGCGCCTTGTCCTCATTTTCTTGACTTTTCCACACCCCGGGCCTAGCTGCCGGTCTTTCCGTCTTTCCAGTATATCGGAGTGCCCGCATGGCGCGCGTTACCGTCGAAGATTGCGTCGACAAGATTCCCAACCGTTTCGACCTCGTCCTGCTCGCGGCAGAACGCGCCCGTGCAATCTCCGGCGGCGCTGAACTCACTGTCGACCGTGACCGTGACAAGAACCCGGTCGTCGCCCTGCGCGAAATCGCCGAAGAGACCGTTCGTCCCGCCGTGCTCAAGGAAAACGTCATCCAGTCGCTGCAGCGGGTGCTGCCTGACGATGACGATGAAGTTGATGAAATCGGCTCGCTGTCGCAGTCGGCCGAAGCCCTGCGCATCACCGCGGCGGCACCGGTGCGCAACACCTCGCTGGGTGCTGATTACGACGGTTGATTTTTCAGGCATTTCACCGCGAAATCAAAACGTTACAAAACCCCCGGCCATAAACCGGGGGTTTTTGTTTTGTCAGGTGTTTTCCATCTGCTCGGCCATGAGCTGCCAGACCTTGTTCATCGCCTTCAGTGGCCGGACCATGACCTTGAAATCCACGATGCGGCCTTCAAGGTCGAAGCGGATCAGGTCGATGCCATTGACGATGATCCCGTCCATCTCGCACTCGAACTCGAGACAGGCTTCCGGCCCGTCGACAAGTTCGCGCACATAGCGGAACGTGCTGTTGCCGAAGACGTGCCCCGCAGCGGTGAGGTACATCAGCACTTTTTCGCGGCCCATCTGCGGGGTGTGTACCACCGGCGAATGGAACACCGCGTCATCGGCGACCAGTTCGTCCAGCAGATCAGGATCGCTACCCAGCATATAGCGGTGCCATGCCGCCAGTCCCAGTTTCATGCCGCGTCTCCCGTCAGGTGGTTGATCTCGAAACTGTGGGGCAGGGCGGCC
>JAZKBJ010000014.1:37150-42692 GCA_040388685.1 Pseudomonadota bacterium | reverse complement strand
ATCTCGCCGCCGCGCACTCACCCCAGATGCTGCGCGAAGAAGTCGCGGGTACGCCGGTCTGCCAAAGCTGCACCGTCCTCGTCACGGCGGTTGCCCATTTCGGCGGCAAAACCGTGGTCCAGCCCCTGATAGTCATGCAACGTGACCTTCGGGTGCGGGTCCAGCCCAGCATGAATCGCTGCCTGCGCTTCGGGCCCAACGAAGTGGTCGGCCGTCGGGATATGCAGCATCAGCGGATTGGCGATAGCGTGTGATTCGCCCAGCATCTGGTCGATCATTACGCCGTAATAGCCGACCGAAGCATCGATATCGGTGCGCGTCGCCGCCATGTAGGCCATGCGTCCGCCAAGGCAGAAGCCGACCAGTCCAACCTTGTCGATGCCCTCATACCCGCGCAGGAAGCGGATCGCCGCCTCGATATCCTTGATGCCCTTGTCCGGATCGTATTGTCCGAAATAGCCGAACGCCTCCTGCATTTGCTCGGGAACATCGGGATCGAGTTCGACTCCGGGTGCAAAGCGCCAGAAAATGTCCGGGGCGAGGGCCATGTAACCCAAATCAGCCCAGGCCTTGCACTTGTGGCGGATGCCGGGATTGACGCCGAAAATCTCCGGAATGACGATGATCGCAGCGCGTACCGGCCCATCCGGCGTTGCCAGATAACCGGGAATATCGCCTTCGCCGTCGAGTGCCGGGAACGTGATCTTCTCACCCATGGTCGTTTATCCTGCTCATTGTATTCGTTGGTCGAACCACAGTTTGGCCCCACACATGGACTTTGCCAAGCGTGCATGACACTCTTGCGCGAAGCTTGCAGAGCGAAGGATGCCGGAATGAAAGTCACCATGGAAGTCGATTGCACCCCGGAGGAAGCCCGCCGCTTCCTCGGGCTTCCCGATGTGTCGAAGGCGAACGACGTCTATGTCGACAACATTGCCAAGGCGATGCAGGGCGTGACCAGTATCGAACAGCTGCAAGGCTACGTGAAGCAGGTCGCGCCAATGGGCGAGATGGGGCTCAAGATGTTCCAGCAGTTCATGGAGCAAGGCGGCATGAGCGCGTTTTCCGGCAAGAAGCCAAAGGCCTGAACGCCTGATACTGACGCCGCGTAGTTGATCGTGTAGGGCAGGGCGCGTGACCGATACGATCTACGCCCTCTCCTCCGGCCAGCCCCCTGCCGGCATTGCCGTCATCCGCATCAGCGGACCGGAGGCGGGCGGTGCTCTCGCAGCGCTCGCTGGCAAATGTCCACCGCCGCGCCGGGCCACACTCGCCACGCTGTCCAACCCCCAGGACGGCAGCCACCTCGATCGCACCATGGTCCTTTGGCTTCCCGGCCCAGGCACGGCGACGGGCGAGGACAGCGCTGAACTGCACCTGCATGGCGGGCGCGCTGTCGTCGCAGCGGTCGAAGCGACGCTCGGCCATCTCCCGCACCTGCGCCGCGCGCAACCGGGCGAATTTACCCGCCGTGCCTTCCTCAATGGCCGGATCGATCTGGCCGAGGCAGAAGGGCTCGCCGATCTGCTCTCTGCCGAGACTGAGTTGCAGCGCCGCACCGCTCTGGCCATGGCCGAAGGCGCGTTGTCGCGTGAGGTCGAAGCCTGGCGGGGCGCTGTACTCGCGATCTCGGCCAGCCTTGAAGCCGCGCTGGATTTCTCGGATGAAGACGATGTCGGGGAAGGGGAGAGCCTTTTCCCTCCGGGCTTCGAACCCGATTGCGCCGCGCTTTGCCGAAGCGTTAAGGCCTGGCTTGCCCGCCCGCGCGCCGAACCGCTGAAAGAGGGCTTCCGTGTCGTCCTTGCCGGACCGCCCAATGCGGGAAAATCTACGTTGTTCAATGCGCTGGTCGAAACCGAAGCGGCGATCACGGCCGCTGAACCCGGCACCACGCGCGATGTTCTCGCACAGTCCGTCGCCATCGACGGCGTGCCTTTCACGTTCGTCGATACCGCTGGCCTGCGCGATGAGGGTGCGGGAGAAATTGAACGCATCGGCATAGCCCGCGCCCGCGCAGCGGCCGAGCGGGCCGACCTCATCCTATGGCTTGGCCCGGAAGGCGCTGGCCCGGAAGGGCGCGCTTTATGGGAAGTGGCCGCGCAATGTGATCTGGCTTTGACTGCGGCCAAGTCGGAACGGGCCATCCGTCTCTCCGCGCACACAGGCGAGGGCATGGATCCGTTTCGCGCCGCACTTGTCGCCTATGCCCGTGCCGCCCTTCCGGCACCGGGCGAAGCTGCGCTCAACCGGCGGCAGCATGGACTTTTAACTGATGTTGCGGCAGCTCTGTCAGAAGCCTGTGCACAACACGACCCTCTCCTTGCTGCCGAAAACCTGCGTCTCGCGCGGAAGTCGCTCGATACCCTGATCGGACGGACCGGCACCGAAGATATGCTGGACACGCTGTTTGGCCGGTTCTGCATCGGCAAATAGTGTTTCACGTGAAACACGCGCATCTTTGACCCAGCGTCGCAAATCCACTATTGCGCCACTCATGCGTAAATTCGACATCATCGTGGTCGGCGGCGGACACGCCGGCGTCGAAGCAGCGGCGGTAGCCGCCCGCATGGGCGCGCGCACCGCGCTCGTCTCGTTCGATCCGGCCACGATCGGCGCAATGAGCTGCAACCCTGCGATCGGCGGTCTGGGCAAAGGCCACCTCGTACGCGAAGTGGATGCCTTCGACGGACTGATCGCGCGCGCGGCCGATGCGGGTGCGATCCACTACCGCATGCTCAATCGGTCGAAGGGCAGCGCGGTTCAGGGGCCACGCGTTCAGGCTGACCGCAAGCGGTTCAAGGCGGCGATCCAGCAGATGATTGCGGCACAGTCCGGTCTTGAAGTCGTGGGGGGTGAGGCTGCCGCGCTTCGCATCGAGCAGGGGCGAGTAACGGGCGTTGACCTCGCCGATGGATCGGCGCTCGAGGGCAGGGCGGTCGTTCTTTGCACCGGCACTTTTCTCGGTGGGCGCCTGTTCCGGGGCGAAGAGCGGATGGACGGCGGGCGTATCGGCGAAGAGTCTGCGCACAAGCTTGCCCGGCAGCTGCGCGACGCCGCCCTGCCGATGGCGCGACTCAAGACCGGCACGCCGCCTCGGATTGACGGCCGCACGATCGACTGGGCACGGCTGCCCGAACAGCCCAGCGATGCCGATCCATGGACGATGTCGCCGCTAACCAGGGCACGTCCCCTTCCGCAAATCTTCTGCGCCATCGCCCGGACCAATTCACGCACGCACGACATCATTCGCGGCGGACTGGATCGCTCGCCCTTGTTCAGCGGTGCCATCGGCGCGCAGGGGCCACGCTATTGCCCGTCGATCGAGGACAAGATTCACCGCTTCGGAGACCGCGACGGTCATCAGGTCTTCCTCGAACCAGAAGGTCTGGACGACCACACCGTCTATCCCAACGGCATCTCCACGTCGCTGCCAACCGACGTTCAGGTCGCCATGATCCACTCGATGGATGGCCTTGAGCGCGCCGAGATTACCGTGCCCGGCTATGCCGTGGAATACGATCACATCGATCCACGCGCGCTGCGCCGCAGCCTTGAGGTTAGGGCGCTGCCCGGCCTCTATTGTGCAGGTCAGATCAACGGCACGACCGGCTACGAGGAAGCCGCGGCGCAAGGGCTGGTCGCCGGGATGCATGCAGCCTGTGAAGTCCTCGGGAGGGAGGCGCCAGATCTCGACCGCGCGAACAGCTACATGGCGGTTATGGTCGATGACTTGACCTTGCACGGCGTCAGCGAACCCTACCGCATGCTGACCGCCCGCGCGGAATACCGCCTCCGCCTGCGCGCCAACAATGCAACGTCGCGGTTGACGCCCATCGGCATAACGGTTGGCGCGGTAGCGGAAGAACGCCGCAACTGGTTCGACGACCGCCTTGCGGCACGCAAGCGACTGGAAGCCAAGCTGGTGCAGGACGCAACGCCGACCGAACTCAATCGCGTGGGCATCCCGGTTCGCGCCGACGGAACAAGACGGCCACTGATGGAATGGCTGCGGTTTCCCGAAGTCACGCTGGATGCCATCAGGCCGTGGATCGGCGACGAAACGTTCGATCCCTTGCTGGCCGAAGAAGTCGAGGAAGATGCGGCATACGCGCCTTACCTTGTCCGGCAAGACGCCGAGCTGCGAGACTTGCGCGCTTCCGACAACGTTCCCTTGGGCGATGGCTTTCCCTTCGCGGAAATTCCGGGACTCTCGCGCGAAATGGTGGAGCGACTGACCAAGGCGCAGCCCGACACGCTCGCCGCTGCCGGGCGCATTGCCGGCATTACCCCTGCGGCGCTGGCCAGCCTGCTCGTTCACGCCCGACGCCGGATCGCTGCATGACCGTCACCACAGAAACCGATGCCGTAACTTGGTTGCGCAACACGATCGGCGCGGACCACGCTGTGATAGGGCGGCTGACCGGGCTCGTCGATCTGTTGCTTGAAGAGAATGAGCGCCAAAATCTCGTGGCGCGCGGAACGCTGCCACACGTTTGGGTCCGCCACATCGTCGATTCGGCGCAGCTGTTGCATGTTTCACGTGAAACACTGCCTGATGGTGGATGGCTGGATTTAGGAACCGGGGCCGGATTCCCCGGACTTGTCATCGCTGCGATTCAGCCCAACCGACCCGTCACTCTGGTCGATTCTCGTCGCCTTCGAACCGAATGGCTCCAGCGGGCCGCGGACGCGATGGGACTGACCAACGTAAACGTGGTCCTCTCTCGCGTTGAAGACCTGCCAAGCGCGCAATACGCGGTCATTTCCGCTCGCGCTTTTGCACCGCTAGACAAGCTCGTGACGCTTTCCGCACGCTTTTCCACACCCGACACGGTCTGGCTGTTGCCGAAAGGGGCCGGCGCACAGCATGAACTGGATATGCTCTCCGAATCATGGCGCCATCTGTTCCACGTGGAACAATCGCTGACAGATCCCTCCGCCGGGATCATCGCCGGTCGTCTGCTGGAGGGGGCACCGCAAACTCGTTCTTCATCCCGCAAAGGCAAGCGTCCATGATTACCATCGCCGTTGCCAACCAGAAGGGCGGGGTGGGCAAGACCACCACTGCGATCAACATTGCGACTGCACTCGCAGCAACGGGGTGGAAAACACTGCTGATCGATCTCGATCCGCAGGGCAATTGCTCGACGGGCATCGGCATCTCTGCGGCAGAGCGGGACCGCTCTTCGTACGACCTCCTGATCGATCAGGCGGCAGTATCGGCATGCCTGATTCCGACACGAATACCCAATCTCGACATCGTACCGGCCACCGTCGACCTTTCGGGCGCGGAAGTGGAACTGGTCAGCATCGAGGATCGCACCCACCGCCTACGGAAGGTTCTGGCGGAAGATACTGGCCATGAAATCTGCCTGATCGATTGTCCGCCATCGCTGGGCCTGCTGACGCTCAACGCGCTGACCGCCGCTGATTCCATCCTCGTACCGCTGCAGTGCGAGTTTTTCGCGTTGGAAGGGCTGAGCCAATTGCTGCAAACGGTGGAACGGGTGCAGGAGCGCTTCAATCCCGATCTTGGCATTCT
>JAZKBJ010000014.1:27752-37140 GCA_040388685.1 Pseudomonadota bacterium | reverse complement strand
CTGACCATGTTCGACCGGCGCAATCGCCTGACCGATCAGGTGGCCGACGATGTGCGCTCGTGCTTGCGCGATCTGGTGTTCGAGGCGGTCATTCCCCGGAACGTCCGCCTTTCCGAAGCGCCAAGCCACGGCTTGCCTGCGCTGATCTACGACCATGCCTGCCCCGGATCGCAGGCCTACATGAAGCTCGCGCGTGAATTGATCGCGCGCCTTCCCGAACGGAGAATTGCGGCATGAGCGGCGAGGAAGCAGTGAAGGCGCCGGTGCGGCGTACCGGCCTCGGACGCGGTCTCGGCGCGCTGATGGGCGAGGTCCGCCGCGAGGAGCCGATTGCGCGCATTTCGGTCTCGGGCGCTGACGGTCCTGCCGTGCCGCGCGATGGCGGGCTTGCCATGCTTGCCGTTGCATCTATCGAGCCGCACCCGGATCAGCCGCGCCGCCATTTCGATGAAGACGCGCTGGAAGAACTGGCGCAGTCGATCGCTGCGCGCGGGGTGATCCAACCGGTCATCGTCCGCCCCCTCGGTCCGAACCGCTACCAGCTGGTTGCGGGTGAGCGGCGCTGGCGTGCCGCACAGAAGGCCCAAGTCCACGAAATTCCCGCGATCATCCGCAAGCTCGACGAGCGTGAAGTTGCGGCGCTCGCGCTGATCGAAAACTTGCAGCGCAAGGATCTCAATCCCGTAGAAGAAGCCCGCGCCTATCAGCGGCTTGCCGACAGCGAAGGCCTGACGCAGCAGGACATTGCCAAGTTCGTCGACAAGTCACGCAGCCATGTGGCGAACATGATGCGCCTGCTTGGCCTGCCTGATGACGTGCTCGACATGGTCATGCGCGAGGAACTCTCGATGGGCCACGCCCGCGCACTGATCAATGCGCCGGACCCATCGGGGCTGGCACGCGATGTTGTCGCCAAGGGTCTGTCAGTCCGCGATGTTGAGAAGCTGGCGCGCAAGGCAGCGCGTCCGGAGGCAGGACGCCGCCAGGCTCGTGCAGCAAAGGACCCGATCGGCGGCGCGGACATTGCGGCAATTCAACAGCATCTGGAGGACTTCCTCGGGCTGAAGGTCACGATCAACGCTGATGCCGATCCTACGACGGGGGCGGTGACTATCCGCTACAAGACGCTCGATCAACTCGATCTCATTTGCCAGCGACTGACCGGTGGCGAGTTCTGAGGGCGCAGCCCAAACCCGCGTTAATTGATCGATTAAATTCTCGTTGACCGGATGGTCTGGTCACGCTTACCTTGCGCGCAACCAGACGATGACCGGAGAGAATGCCATGTCGCTCGATGTGATTCCGCGCAGCGCTTACAACGACGACCACGAGGCGTTCCGCCAGTCGGTGCGTCGCTTCCTCATCGATGAAATCGCACCAAACGCCGAAAAGTGGGGTGAAGCCGGGATTGTGCCCAAGGAGGTTTGGCCCAAGGCCGGAGCATTGGGAATGCTGTGCCCGACTGTGCCTGAAGCCTATGGCGGGTTGGGTCTGGACTTTGGCTATAACGCAATCGTCGACGAGGAAAGCAGCTACTACGGCCGGGTTACCACCGGCTTCTCGCTCCAGTCCGATATCGTCGCCAACTACCTGGTGTCCTACGGCTCGGAAGAGCAGAAGCAGAAGTGGTTGCCCAAAATGGTTTCGGGCGAGGTCATCACCGCGATTGCCATGACCGAACCCGGCACCGGCTCGGACCTGCAGGGTATGCGCACCACCGCCAAGAAGGACGGCAACCATTACGTGATCAACGGGTCGAAGACGTACATCACCAATGGCCAGAACGCCGACTTGATCCTGGTTTGTTGCAAGACCGACACAGACGTGCAGCCGGCGTGGAAGGGCGTGTCGATCGTGTTAGTCGAGGCCGACCGCGAAGGCTTCAAGCGCGGCCGCAATCTCGACAAGATCGGGCAGGACGAGGCTGACACCTCGGAGTTGTTTTTCGAGGACGTCCGCGTGCCGATCACCAATTGCCTTGGCGAAGAGGGCAAGGGCTTCATCTACCTGATGAGTGAATTGCCGCAGGAGCGCCTGTCGATCGCGGTCAGTGCACAGGCATCGGCACAGAAGGCGTTTGACGATACGGTGGAATTCACCCGAGATCGCAAGGCGTTCGGCAAACCGATCCTCGATTTCCAGAACACCCGCTTCACGCTGGCCGACCTCAAGGCAAAATTGCAGGTGGGCTGGGCGCATCTCGACTGGGCGCTGGCCCGCCACTTGCGCAAGGAACTGACGCCGGAGGAGGGCGCTGCGGCGAAACTGTGGCACACCGAACTGCAATGGGAGATCATGGACAAATGCCTCCAGTTGCACGGCGGTGCGGGCTACATGAACGAATACGCGATTGCCCGGGCCTGGCGCGGCGCGCGCGTCATGCGAATCTTCGGCGGGACGAACGAGATCATGAAGGAGCTGATCGGGCGCAAGCTTTGACGCTTTGCACGCATCCTTCGACGGGCTCAGGATGAACGGATATTGAAGTTACAAAAACGGCAACGGTCCGCCTTTCGCAAGGCGGACCGTTTCACGTGGAACATCAGTTGAACGCACCTCAGCCGGTGTAAACGCGCTTTTCCTTGACCCGCTTGTCCCGGATCACCGGCGCGCGGCGCGGAATGTAGCGGTGCCGAACGGGCTGATCGACCCAGCGCTCGGTAACGACGGTCGTCTCGACACAGGGCTGTTGCTGAGGAAGCATCACCGGCACCATGACATAGCCGTAGGGCGCATAGCCGGGCGTGCCGTAGCCGGGGTAGGGGGCATAGGCACCCTGCTGCTGGACCGAGCGGGCATAGTCGTCGCACTCGCGCCGCAAGTCCTTGTCCTCGGCCTTGTCGATCACCGTACCCGCAATCGCGCCGACGGCTGCGCCTGCGACCGTACCGAGCGTGCGGTTTCCATCTACGACGCGGTTGCCGACAACGCCGCCGATCAACCCGCCGAGCAAGGCCCCGCCAATGCCGCGGTCGCCGTAGACCTTGCGGCAGCGGCCTTCCATCTCGTTCCAGCGCGGGTCAACCTGCGGATAGCCCTGCTGGGGGTATGCCTGCTGCGGATAAACCTGCTGGCCGTTCATCGGCTGAACCATCACCGTTGTCGGCCACGGCGCACCGATCATCGGCGGGTAATAGATCGGTCCCTGCCCATAGGACTGCCCCTGCCATCCGCCGTGCATCTGCCCGCCGTGATGGTCCTTTGCTGCAACCGGTGAGGCCGCGAGCGCGGAAAGGACGAGAGCAGCACCCGTCATTGCGGAAAAAGTCTTGAGACGCAGCATCTTGCGGTTCCCCCAGAGGGTCCGGCACGAACGGCACCGGCTGTTAACCGCAAACTTACCATCGAAACCCGCAGAAAACCAACGCCTGCACTGACCGGAGTCTGCGTTGTCCCGATTCGGGTCAGGAATCAGATGCGGGCCGAAATCGCCGCCGCCAGAGCCTCGATTCCGCGCGCATCGTCTTCATCAAAGCGGGCCGGGGAGGGACTGTCGAGATCGATCACCGCGATGACGGTGCCATCCCGCAGAACCGGAACAACCAGTTCGGAGCGACTCGCAGCGTCGCAGGCGATGTGGCCGGGAAAGGCATGGACGTCGGGCACCAGCTGCGTCTGCCCGCTCTGCGCCGCCGCGCCGCACACGCCCTGACCGAGCGCAATGCGGATGCAGGCGGGCTTTCCTATGAACGGGCCGAGCACAAGCGCACCATCCACCATCCGGTAGAAGCCCGCCCAGTTGAGATCGGGCAGGAATTGCCAGATCAGCGCGGCCACATTGGCCATGTTGGCAACGCCATCGGGTTCACCATCGGTAAGAGCGCGGGCGGCGCTGACAAGGTCGGCATAATGGTTGGCCTTGGACTGGCCGGGAGTTGGGGCAAAGCTGAACATGAGCCCGTTCTAGCGAAGCCGAACCGAAAAGTCGCGCGGCGCAACTTCTTCACCCCAGCGCCCATTGCTCTTGGCGGCCGGGAGACATAGATTCAGGCCCATGAACCTGCTCAAGAAAATCCTGATCACGCTGGTCGTGGTCATCGCGTTGATCGGCGCTTATGTCGCCTGGTCGATCCACGGCACGTCCGCCCAATTCACCCTGGACGAAACCACCGGCTCGCGGCCGAAGCTGGCCGATCCCGATGAACAGACCATCCCGACGATCAAGACCGCCGACCCCATTGGCTGGAAGGATGGGGAAATGCCGGTTGCCGCGCAAGGACTGCAGGTCAGCCGCTTTGCCGATAAATTGGATCACCCACGCACTGTGGCCGTTCTGGAAAACGGTGACGTGCTGGTGGCCGAGACGAACTCGCCGCCACAAGGGGATGGCGGCGGGATCACCGGCATCGTCATGCGCTATCTGTTTCGCAAGGTCGGCGCGGGCGGTCCTTCGCCAAACAAGATCGTGCTGCTGCGCGACGGCGACGGCGACGGCAAGGCCGAGCAGCGCTTCGTGATGGAGAATCCGGCGCTCGATTCGCCCTTCGGCATGGCCTACCGCGATGGCCGACTTCTGGTTGCCAATCACAACGCCGTGCTGTCGTTCCCTTATGCGCTCGGCCAGACCGCTCTGACCGGCAAGCCCGAGAAACTGATGGACCTGCCCGGCGGCGGCAATCACTGGGCGCGCAATCTGCTGCTGAACCCCGACGGCTCGTTGCTTTATGTAACCGTCGGCTCATCATCGAACATTGCCGAGAACGGTATCGACGTCGAGAAGGGCCGCGCCACGATCCACGAATACGACTTCGCCAAGAAGCGCTCGCGCGAATTTGCAGGCGGCCTGCGCAATCCCAACGGGCTCGACTGGAATCCCAACAGCGAGGAACTCTGGACCACGGTCAACGAACGCGACATGCTCGGGTCGGACCTCGTGCCAGATTACCTGACCAATGTGCCGTTCGGTGCGAACTACGGTTGGCCATGGGCCTACTGGAAGAAGAACATCGACTGGCGCGTGGAAGCGCCGATGCCCGAATACCTGATGGAATACGTGCGCAAGCCCGAATACGGCCTTGGCGCCCACGTCGCGGCGCTGGGCCTTGCCTTTTCGAAGGGCGGCAACCGCATGGGCGGGAAGTTCGCCAGCGGTGCGTTCGTGGCGCGGCATGGATCGTGGAACCGCCGTCCGCTGTCAGGCTACGATGTGGTTTTCGTCGGCTTTGACGATCGCGGCAACGTACTCAAACAGCCGCCGGTTCCGGTGCTCACCGGCTTCCTGACAGACGACGAAAAGGCGCGTGGCCGGCCAACATGGGTCGCCTTTGCCAAGGACGGCGCGCTGCTGGTCAGCGATGATACCGGCGGCGTCATCTGGCGCGTAGTCGCACCCGGCGCGCAGCCCGCAGCGGCTCCAGTGCTTCTGCCCAAGCGTACCGCACCGCCGCAGCCCAAAGGCACCGGGCGTTACATCATGAAGCCGAATGCGGAATCGGATCTGGTGAAGCCCACGCCCTGACGATCACGCCATATCCCGTTCGTGCCGAGCTGGCCCAGACACCATCATACCGTGTCCCGGCTTCGCCAGGCACGAACGGCGACGGCGATTTATGACAGAAGGCGGCCAGCCCTTCCGGCCAGTTCGTTGACATATTGCCACGCCACGCGGCCCGAACGCCCACCCCGTCGCTTCGACCATTCGAGCGCATCACCCTCGTCCCAATCCAGCGCGAAATGCGCGGCATAGCCTGCGATGATCGCCAGATAATCATCCTGCGTGCAATTGTGGAAACCGAGGCTGAGACCGAAGCGGTCGGCCAGAGCGAGGCGGTCATCGATCACGTCGCGCGGGTTGATCGGGTCATCCTGCTCGGACAAATGCCGTTCGACAATCGCGCGGCGGTTCGAAGTCACTGCCAGGCGGACATTGGCGGGGCGCGCTTCAACCCCGCCCTCAAGCCATGACCGAAGCTTGCGCGCACCAGACGTATCGCCCGCATCGAACCCGAGATCGTCGAGGAATACGAGGAAGCGACGGTCGACGCCGCGCAAGGCGGTGAACAAGTTCGCCAGACCCGAGTCCGGGCTTGCTTGGACCAGAGCAATCGCACCCGAAGTCGCCTCTTGCGCGGCAAGCGTAGCCGCACGCAACAGCGCGGACTTGCCCATGCCGCGCGAACCCCACAGCAACATGTCATGGGCAGCCGCCCCGTTCGCCAGCCGCGCGACATTTTCGACTACGGCGACTTTCTGCTTGTCGATGCCCTGCATGAGTCCGAGCGACGGTGCATCGAGCGAAGGAATCCCGCGCCCGGCGCTGCCGTCCCAGACATAGGCGGGGAAACCGTACCAATCAGCGGGCTGCATAGGGGCAGGGGCCAATCGCTCCAGGGCATCGGCGATCCGGGCCAGCAGCACTTCGCTCATCGCGCAAACGCCTCCGCATCGAGATCGTAGAGCAAGGCTGCGCCCGCCATGGCAGACGACCCCAATCCGCGCGCCTCCGGCACGATCACGCGGTTGAAGAACTTGGTCACAGCGGTCTTGCTGTGCGAGCCTGACTCGCGCGCCTGGCGGCCAAGCTGCCAGCCTGCAACGGCAACCGCGCACATCGTGGTGAACGGGACAGAGCCTGCCAGCTTATCGTCGAGCGATGCACTGGTGACCATCCATTGGCCAATGGCGGCGGCATCCTTGGCCAGCGCGGCGACTTCGGGGACGTCTTCCATCTCGGACGCGATCTGCGCCATCAGCGCCTGCAGCACGGCCCCGTTTTCGTAGCCAAGCTTGCGGGTCACCAGGTCAGCCGCCTGAATACCGTTGGTGCCTTCGTAGATCGGCGCGATGCGCGCGTCACGGTAGTGCTGTGCCGCGCCGGTTTCCTCGACGAAACCCATACCGCCGTGGACCTGAATGCCGAGACTGGCGACTTCGCACCCGATGTCGGTGCCCCAGGCCTTGAGCATCGGCACAAGCGTTTCGGCACGTTTCTGCGCAGCCTCATCCCCCAGCGCACCGCGATCAACTTGACCGGCAGTGTAATAGAGCAGAGCGCGCGCGCCTTCAGTCAGGGCGCGCATACGCATCAGCATACGGCGCACATCGGGATGCTCGATAATCGGCACGGGATTCTTGTCGGGCGAGCCCGCGCGGGCCGACTGGACACGGTCGCGTGCATAGGCGCTCGCCTGCTGCAAAGCCCGCTCGGCAATCTGCACGCCTTGGCTGCCGACGTTGATCCGCGCCGACTTCCTCATTGTGAACATGGCGCGCAGCCCGCCATTCTCATGGCCCACCATCTCGCCGATGCATTCGCCCTCGTCGCCATAGGACATGACGCAAGTGGGGGAGGCATGGATGCCGAGCTTGTGTTCGATGGAAACGCAGGTGACATCGTTGCGCGTACCAAGGCTGCCGTCCTGTTCCACGTGGAACTTCGGCACGACGAACAGCGAGATGCCGCGCGAACCCTCGGGCGCACCTAGAACACGCGCCAGCACGAGATGGACGATATTTGCGGCCGCGTCGTGTTCGCCGAAAGTGATGTAGATTTTGGTCCCGGCGATGCGATACTTGCCCGCGTGCGCCCCTTCGCTGATCGGCGTAGCGATGGTCCGCAGCGCGCCGACATCGGACCCTGCCTGCGGCTCGGTCAGGTTCATCGTGCCGGACCATTCGCCGCTGATCAGCCGCGGCAGGTACAGTGCCTTTTGCGCCTCGCTGCCATGGTGATCGAGCGCTTCGATCGCTCCCACGGTGAGGATGGGCAGGAGCGTGAAGCCCATGTTGGCCGCGCCAAGTGTTTCGAGAACAGCCGTGGCAAGCGTGAAGGGCAGGCCCTGACCCCCGAACGCCTCCGGCCCGGAAATCGACCCCCATCCCTGTTCGACAAAGGACTTGTACGCTTCGTTGTAGCCGGCAGGCAGGGTGACAGTGCCGTTGTTCCACTTCGCGCCGACCTGATCGCCGATCCGATGAAGCGGCGCCCATTCGCCCGCCGCAAAGGCCCCGATACCTTCGACAATCGCTTCGACCAGATCTGGCGTGGCAGCGGCATAGCGCTCTGCCTTTGCGATCTCGTCGATACCGGCACTGACCTTGATGGCCAGAATCTGGTCGGCGGTGGGCGGCGTGAAAGTCATGGCTGCTTCTCCCTTGCAGACGCGCTTGCACGCCCCTGCGCCGCCCCTATAGCGAGAAGCGATGGAGCCGACAAAGCCTTCGAACGTGCATATCGCCGATGACCGCGGGCTGGCGCAGGCCGCGCGGACTATCGCAGCGGGCGGCACCGTCGCAGTGCCGACCGAGACCGTCTACGGCCTTGCTGCCAGGGCAGATAGTAATGCGGCGGTCGCCGGCATCTATCGCGCAAAAGGCAGACCGGACTTCAACCCGCTGATCGTGCACGTCCCTGACGTTACGGCAGCGCAGGGCCTTGCCCGGTTCGATGCGCGCGCGCTCAAGCTGGCACAAGCCTTCTGGCCGGGCGCCCTCACCATGGTCCTGCCACGCCGCGAGGACGCCGCACTGGCTGCGGCGGTGAGTGCAGGCCTGCCAACCGTGGCCCTTCGGTGCCCCGCTCATCCGGTGATGCAGGCCCTGTTGAAAACCTGTGGATTACCCCTGGCAGCACCCTCCGCAAATCGCAGCGGCGGTGTCAGCCCGACCTGCGCAGCCCATGTCGCTGATTCGCTGGGTGACCGAGCGGACATGATCCTCGATGGCGGCGAGACGGAGCAGGGGATCGAATCCACGATCGTCGGGCTGCGGGAGGACGGCACATGGGCCATGCTGCGTCCGGGACCAATCACCCAAGCGCAGATTGCAGCGGTGCTCGGCGGTCAAAGTGACGCCGTGACGTCAGCAAAAATCGAGGCTCCCGGACAGTTGGCCAGCCATTATGCGCCCGGAAAGCCTGTCCGGCTTGACGCTAGCGAAGCGCGCGAAGGGGAATTCCTGATCGGGTTCGATACGGTCAGTGGCGATGTATCGCTGTCGGCCAGTGGCGATCTCGCAGAAGCAGCCGCGCGGCTTTACGCCTGCCTGCATCTCGGCGCTGCTGCACCCCATCCGCTGATTGCCGTTGCGCCCATACCCGATCACGGCATCGGCACCGCCATCAACGACAGGTTGCGGCGAGCTGCGGCCTAACGCTCGTATGGGACCGCGCTGCGCATCGCGTCCATCTCGGAATAGATCTGGCACGCCGCATCGCAGGCATCGTCATTGCCGCCCCTGCAATCGCGGGTGGCACGATCGTAGTCACGCGAGAGGCGGCCGTAGCGCTCCTCGCGCTTGCGGATTTCGCGCCCCCGCTTCTGGTCCTGCTCCGACTGGCTGACCGTCACGCGGTCGTAGAGCCCTGCAGTGGTGCTGACTGCCTTGCTGCCGACGCGAACCGGTGCCGTCGCCAGATCGAATGCACTTTTAGCCACGCAACCCGGCAAAA
>JAZKBJ010000014.1:26565-27742 GCA_040388685.1 Pseudomonadota bacterium | reverse complement strand
CCCGTATTCTCCCTCATAAAAACACTGCTGCATACGCAACCCGGCAAAAGTGCAACGGTGATCAAAACTGCGATAATACGAAGCTTCATGCCCGGCCCTCCGTGCCGCCCGGGAAATCCCATGCGGACCGAGGTTTGGCAAGGTCGATCACGCCCGGATGCGATGAAGCGAGAGCGACTGACTATTGTTCAGCGGCAGCGTCGCTCTGTCCGTCATCCGGCGTCACACCGTTCTCGCAGACCAGCTTGCCAGATCCCATCGACGATACCTTGCAGGTCGCGCGGCCGAAAACGCGGACTTCGCCCGAGCCCATGATATTGGCATTGACGTGACCATTGGAGGCAAAGCGGGCATTGCCCGACCCGGCAACGTCGATCTTGGCTTCGTCGACATTGAGACCGTCCATCTCGGCATCACCGCTGCCGGCGACGGTCATCTTCAACACCTTCGCCTTGCCCGCCGCGCGCAACTTGCCCGAGCCAACCACATCGACGCCCAGCTTTTGCGCATCAATCGCGCGCGCGTCGACCGTGCCCGATCCAGCAACCGTAATCTTGGCATCACTGCCGCCCATCTGGTCTGCGATCAGATTGCCCGACCCCGCCAGGACGACTTCGCTGAGCATGGGCAGCGTGACGTTGACCGTGGCCGTCCGGTCCGACTTGCCGATCTTCCAATCCTCGCGCGCGATGCCGAGCTGGCCTTCGGACAACGCGAAGCGCAGCTTGTCCGCGCCTTCTCCCTCCACCGTGATCGCCAGCTTGTCGCCGCGCGTCACGCGGACGTTGTCGGGACCGAGAACAGCAATCGAGGTCGGGGCCGGGCCGTTCATATCCAGTTCCGCCAGCGGCACGCCCTTCTTGCCGTTGAACGAGATGTCGGCACCATCACAGGCGCCGAGCGCCGTGGCGAGACCCATGACGGCAACCCCTGCCAGGGCACGAACGATATTTTGAAACATGGCAAGCTCACTCCTGACTGTATTGCCGTTATAACACGGTGATACGATCATGGCCAAGTCGTTCGTGGAGCGGGCGACGGGGTTGGTCGGAGAACCGCAACGAAAAAGGCCCCCGGTTTCCCGGAGGCCTCTTGCAGAGCCGCATTAGCGAAACGGTCAGGCCGTTTCGTAGTACTTCGGCGCGTATTCGTTGAGGATCGCGAGGATCTTCTTGAG
>JAZKBJ010000014.1:25441-26555 GCA_040388685.1 Pseudomonadota bacterium | reverse complement strand
CGTCGGTCTTTTCCATCGCCGCGAGTTCGCGGGCCAAGCGCGACGAAGCCGCTTCGAAGATCTGGCGTTCAGAATAGGACTGTTCCGGCTGATCATCGGCGCGGAAAAGGTCACGAGTCACTTCGGCGATCGACACGAGGTCGCCCGAATTGATCTTTGCTTCGTATTCCTGGGCGCGGCGCGACCACATCGTGCGCTTGACCTTGGGCTTGCCCTTGAGCGTGTCCATGGCTTCGCGCAGGGTCTTGTCCGAAGACAGCTTGCGCATGCCGATCGATTCGACCTTGTTCACCGGAACGCGCAACGTCATGCGTTCCTTTTCGAAGCGAAGAACGTAAAGCTGCAGCTTCATTCCAGCAATTTCTTCGTCCTGAAGCTCGACCACGCGGCCGACACCGTGCTTCGGATAAACGACGTAATCCCCAACATCGAAGGCGAGAGCCTTGACTGCCATTGGTATTCCTTTCGACGCGGGCAGGACGGGCGAAGGACCGTAAGGGTGCTTTTTCGGGGAGAAAGCCGCAAGGTACCGCCAATGAGGCAGTCTTGCGAAGCCCAGCGATCCGTTTGCTTTTGTTGTCCTGCCTTTTCGTGGTGAAAAGACGCCGGACAGGCAGGAGCCCACCAGCGCTTTGTGGCCCATATAACACTTCGGCAATAAAATTACCAGCCCGTTCGGTGTGCACCGCACAGGAAATCGTTTGTTGCCGCCAGATTGGCAGCAACAAACGTGATCATGGCCTTACGGAAAGGGGCGGGGTTGCCCCTTCGATCAATCGCCTTCGCCGGGCTCGGCCGAGAAGTACTTGTCGAACTTGCCTTCTTCGCCCTTGTGCTCGTCGGCGTCGTCAGGCGCGTCCTTCTTGGCGGTGATATTAGGCCATTCCGCCGAGAACTTGGCATTGAGTTCCAGCCATTGCTCCAGCCCGGACTCGGTGTCGGGGAGAATCGCCTCTGCCGGGCATTCGGGTTCGCACACGCCGCAGTCGATGCACTCGCTGGGATTGATCACCAGCATGTTTTCGCCCTCATAGAAGCAGTCGACGGGGCAAACCTCGACGCAATCCATGAATTTGCAGCGGATGCAGGCGTCAGTGACGACGTAGGTCATGGC
>JAZKBJ010000014.1:23483-25431 GCA_040388685.1 Pseudomonadota bacterium | reverse complement strand
CAGTATCTCTTTGAAGCCGTGCTAGAGGCGTTGCCCCCGGATCGTCAAGCACCCGATAGCAGCCTTGCGCTTCCAGCGCGGGTCCGCGCCGGTCTGGGAGGGTGAGCACCTCGATCACCTTGACGCATGTATGCATGGGCAGAACCAGAACATCACCGCATTTCACATCGGCACTGGCGCGTTCAATACGACGACCGTTGATGCGGATATGGCCATCGGCCACCCAATCCTGCGCCAAGCCGCGCGAACCGGCAAAACGCAAGAACCACAACACCTTGTCGATCCGCAATGCGCGTTCTCCCCTACTTGCCCACGAGTTCTGCCAGCGCTGCAAAAGCGCCGGTCGGCGATGGCGGCGGCGACGATGACTGGACCATGGTGCTGCGAGACGGTCGCCATTCCCACAGCGGCGGCACGGCCGGCCCTGCTGCTCCTTCAGTCAAGGGCCGGCTCATGAATACGCGGAAGCCCCCGGCACGCAGCAGGGCGGCTAAACTGGCGGTCGAAAGGCCCATGGAGCGGGCGAGCGCCGGATCGAGATAAAAACGGCGGCCCTTGTTAGCGAGACGTGCGGCATGTGCAGCATGAAGCAGCTTTTCGGCCAGATCGACGCGGAGATTCTGCACGCCGACGAGACGATATCCGGCGAGTGCCTGCTTGCCCGGCGCGACCGGACTGACTGCCTGCGGCGGGGCAGGTGGCTTAGCGCCCCACACCCGTGCCAGCGTTACCCATAGGCCAAGCGGCTCAGGGCGCAGCATCGCGGGCACGTACAGATCGAGCGCGCCGATGCGCACGCCAAGCTTCTTCATGCGATCGCGCTGCGCTGGATCAAGCCGGTCGAGCCCCGATTCCTCACGCGGCAAGACACCGCCCGCCTCGACCAGATGCAAGAGCAGCGCGCGGAGGTTCGCGCCCGATTCGCTGGCGCGGCTCGCGTCGGACAAACCGATCAGTGAACCGAGTAAGCGGCCGACATGCTTGCTGAACCAGTCCTGCAATGCTTGTGCAACCCGGCTCTTCAGCGGCGGCGAAAGACGGTCGAGCGCGGGATCGGGCTTGATCCGTGGATCGAGCAGACTGCGACCGCGTTCCAGCCGAGCGACGCTCATGTCGCGCCAGATGACAGCACCATCACGGAGCGTCAAACCGCCTGCCTCGGCAGCGCTCGCCAGCAGTTCCGCGCCTCGCACGTCCAGCAGTGCAGGCAGGTGCCGTTCGGCAGCCGCAAGCAGGAGCTTGCGGTCAGCTGCCCGGGCGAGAGGGTCAACCACGAAGCGGAAGCCCTCGAGATGGCCGATCGGTTCGTCATCGACCAGTACCGATCCGGATTCGGACAGGCGCACGGGCAGGAGGCCCACATCCGCGCCGGCCTTGCGCATCAACACCGTCGTGCGGCGATTGACGAACCGCTCGGTCAGTCGCGCGTGCAGGGCATCGGACAAGCGCGTTTCCACGGCGCGGGCACGGGCCGACATTTCTTCCTTGGCCAGCACCCAATCAGCGCGCTGCGCGATGTACGACCACGACCGGATGGCGGAAATGCGGCCTTGCAGCGTGTCGATGTCCCCTGCAGGAACATCAAGCTGCGCGATGGCCTGCGCAACATAATCCGCGCCAAGATAACCATGGCGCAAGTCCTGCCAAAGGCGGGCGACGAAGCGGCTGTGCGTCTCCTCGCCCTGCTGCCTGAAATCGGGCAGGCGGCAGACTTCCCAGAAGCGCTGCACCATACGCGCGCCGCGAATGTCCGATGTCTCTGGCTCCTCGGACAACCGCTTGAGCACGGCAAGATCGATGGATTGCGGCGGCATGGCGAGTTCGGGACGCGGCGGCAGGCTTTCGAGGTCCTCGATCAGCGTCGCCAGACTGTCGAAGCGCGGCTCGGCCTCGCGCCAGAACAGGCGGGTGAGCGGCGGGAAGCGATGCTCCTCGATCGCATAGATCT
>JAZKBJ010000014.1:8894-23473 GCA_040388685.1 Pseudomonadota bacterium | reverse complement strand
GATCTCTTCCGGGGTGAATTCAGGATCGTGGCCACCCATGCCCGAAAGCGTGCCGAACGTGCCGTCACGCTGGTGCCTCCCGGCGCGGCCCGCGATCTGTGCCATTTCAGCCGTGGTCAACCGGCGCTGACGATGGCCATCGTATTTCGACAGGCCTGCGAATGCCACGTGGTGCACGTCGAGATTGAGACCCATGCCGATGGCGTCAGTCGCCACCAGATAATCGACCTCGCCCGACTGGTACATCGCGACCTGGGCGTTGCGGGTCTGTGGGCTAAGCGCGCCCATGACAACCGCCGCGCCGCCACGAAAACGCCGCAGCATTTCGGCCATGACATAGACCTGCTCGGCACTGAATGCGACGATCGCGCTGCGCGGCGGAATGCGCGAGAGCTTCTTTGCGCCGAGATGCGTGAGCGTGGAAAAGCGCGGGCGGGAGACTATTTCCGCTTCAGGCACCAGCGCCTTGATCATCGGTTGCAAGGTGGCCGAGCCAAGCAGCATCGTCTCCTCGCGCCCGCGTGTGTGCAAAAGACGGTCGGTGAACACGTGCCCGCGTTCGGGATCGGCAGAGAGTTGCGCTTCGTCCAGAGCGACGAAAGCAAGATCCGGCCGCGAGGGCATCGCCTCAACCGTGCACAGATGCCATCGCGCGCCCTTCGGCTCGATCCGCTCTTCGCCCGTGATCAGGGCAACCTTGTCCGGCCCCTTGATCGCACAGACCCGGTCATAGACCTCGCGCGCCAGCAACCGCAGCGGAAAGCCGATTGCGCCCGATGAATGGGCGCACAGCCGCTCGATGGCGAGGTGCGTCTTCCCGGTGTTGGTGGGACCAAGCACGGCCTTGACCACGCCTGTGTGGGTCGGGCGGCGGGGCTGGGCTGGCGTACGACTGGCCATGAGGGGGAAGGTGGCGGGCATCGTGCCCTGAAACAAGCGAGGGCGGGGAATTTATCCCCGCCCTCGATTTTCGTGCGTGAAGTGCCAGTGTTTACTGGTTCATCGTGGCGAAGAAGTCCTCGTTGGTCTTGGATTCCTTCATCTTGTCGAGCAGGAATTCCATCGCGTCGATCGTGCCCATCTGCATGAGGATACGGCGCAGGACCCACATCTTCGAGAGCTGGTCCTTCGGTACGAGCAGCTCTTCCTTGCGGGTGCCGCTCTTGCCCACGTCGAGCGCGGGGAAGATGCGCTTGTCCGCAACCTTGCGGTCGAGCACGATTTCCGAGTTGCCGGTGCCCTTGAACTCTTCGAAAATAACCTCGTCCATGCGGCTGCCCGTATCGATCAGCGCGGTGGCGATGATCGAAAGCGAGCCGCCTTCCTCGATGTTGCGTGCAGCACCGAAGAAGCGCTTGGGGCGCTGCAGGGCGTTGGCGTCAACACCGCCCGTCAACACCTTGCCCGATGACGGGACCACGGTGTTGTAGGCGCGGCCAAGGCGCGTGATCGAATCCAGCAGGATCACCACGTCGCGCTTGTGCTCGACCAGGCGTTTGGCCTTTTCGATGACCATTTCGGCGACCTGCACGTGGCGGGTGGCGGGTTCGTCGAAGGTCGAGGAAATAACCTCGCCCTTCACCGAGCGCTGCATGTCGGTGACTTCTTCTGGGCGTTCGTCGACCAGCAGGACGATCAGGAAGACTTCGGGATGGTTGTCGGTGATCGCCGTGGCCATGTTCTGCAGCAGCACGGTCTTGCCGGTGCGCGGCGGGGCGACGATCAGCGCGCGCTGGCCCTTGCCCTGCGGGCTGACCAGATCGATCACGCGGGCGGACTTGTCCTTGACCGTGGGATCGAGCGTGTCGAGACGCAGGCGCTCGTTCGGGTAGAGCGGGGTCAGGTTGTCGAAGTTGACGCGGTGGCGCACCGCATCGGGCTCGTCAAAGTTGACCTTGATCAGGCGGGTGATCGAGAAATAGCGCTCGCCGTCCTTGGGCGCGCGGACTTCGCCTTCAACCGTATCGCCAGTGCGCAGGCCCCATTTGCGGACCTGGTTGGGCGAGACGTAGATATCGTCAGGCCCGGCAAGGTAATTGGCTTCGGGGCTGCGCAGGAAGCCGAATCCGTCGGGGAGAACCTCGATCGTGCCGATGCCGAGGATTTCCTCGCCGTCTTCGGCCATTTCCTTGAGGATCGCAAACATCAGGTCCTGGCGGCGCAGCGTGCTGGCGCCTTCGACCTCGAGCTCTTCGGCCATCTGGACCAGCTCGGCGGGTGTCTTTTTCTTGAGTTCTTTCAAATGCATTTTCGGTGATTCCAATGGGAATGCTGGGCCAAAGGCAGTTAGTGGCCGGAAGCCTCTGAGGGGCTTGGAGAAAGCAAGAGGGCGGCTGCAACGGGGCAGCACATCTGTTTCCGGTCGGTGGCGGGGATATTCGCGGCGGGGCGGTTAGTCAATCAGCCAGATTCATTGGCGCCGAAACCGGACTCGTGGCACAATGCCTTGGCAATGGAGCCGGGCAAATCCGGCCCGCAGGAGAGAGAATCACGCGATGATCAGACTACCCCGCCAAAGCACCGCATTTCCCCGCAACACTACGGCCCGGATCAAGACAAACGCCTGGGGATCGCAGTGGAAGCAATTGCGCGCGCCAGCCACGCTGCTGCGCAATGCGACGCGCGATGCCTTGCGAACCCTGCGCGGTTAAAACGGCTTCACGATCACCAGGATCACGATCAACGCGGCGGCAATGCCGGGTATTTCGTTGAGCATCCGCAGCTTCCGGCCGGTAAGCCTGCGCTGCCCCGCTGCAAGCAGCTGCGCGTAATTCGCCAGCCAGAAGTGGTAAGCGGTGAGCGCTAGGACGAGCGCCAGCTTGGCATGGAACCAGCCTTGCGCAAAGGCGCCGATGCTCATCGCCAGCGCAAGGCCCAGCACCCACACGACGACCAGCGATGGCCACATGATGATCTTCATCAGCTTGGCCTCGCGGTCGATCCACACCGCGTTTTCGGGCGAACCTTCCGGCGCTTCCTGATGATAGACGAAGAAGCGTGGCAACATGAACAACCCCGCCATCCAGAAGATCACGAAGATGAGATGGCCCGCCTTGAGCCAGAGATAGATCATCGCCAATACCTGCTGCATTATGTGCGTTTCCGCCTGCCAATGCGCCCCTTCTGTGGGCTATTTCGGCGTCTGACGAAGAGTTTGCAAGGGGACAAAGGAGACCCTGTGAAGGGCTAGTAGAGCTTTAGTTCGAGGAACGTTTCGTGGAGCTTGTGCGGAATGCTGGCCGCGTCGAGGAGCTTTGACAGCCCGGCGATGTCCTGCGTGTGGCACCACATTGTAAACTTCTGATCGATGTACTGCTCCTCGGTGTACTCCACCGGAATGATCAGATGCGCAATCTCATCAAACCTAAACGGTTGACCCCATTCGCCGCCATCAAGCACTCCGTACTCATGGAGTTCTGTCTCCTTAGGAAGTTCAGCGGTCCAATAGTGGGTATCGCAACCCAGACGTCCACGAACAGTCCATGCGCAATAGGACTTGCGATAGAACTCGTTGGAAGGCTCGGTCCATTGGCTCACCTCGCTCCTCAGCGTTCCGCGAATATGACGCGAGGCGAGCGTGAAGAACGTCCGCCATTGCTCTGCCGTCAGCTCCACGGTTCAGTCTCGCGACCAGCCCCGCACGATCTTCAGCAGCGCTTCAACATGTTCGATTGGCGTGAACTGGCCGATGCCGTGACCGAGGTTGAACACATGCGGGCGGTCGGCGAAGGCTTCGAGCACGCGGATTGTCTGGGTTTCCAGATCCGCTCCGCCCGAAAGCACCAACAGCGGATCAAGATTGCCCTGTACCGGCATGTTCGCGGGCAATTCGCGCGCGGCCCAGAGCGGGTCGATGGTCTCGTCCACGCCCACCGCGTTGACGCCGGTTTCACGGGCATAGGCGGCAAGCTTCTCGCCCGCGCCCTTGGGGAATCCGATCACCGGAACGTGCGGATAACGACGCTGCATTTCGGCGGCGATTCTGGCGTTGGGGGCGATGACCCAGCGTTCGAACTGCGCAGGCGCAAGGCTGCCGGACCATGAATCGAACAGCTGCAGACCTTCCGCGCCAGCCTCGACCTGGCCCGAGAGATATTCGATGGTCACGTCCGCGATCGCGTCGATGATCGCCTGGAACGCGCCCGGATCGCGATAGGCCATGGCGCGGGTGTCGTGATGATCCCGGCTGCCTTCGCCTGCGACCATGTACGTCGCCACCGTCCACGGACTTCCTGCAAAGCCCAGCAACGTCGTCTCAGGGCCGAGCTGCGCCTTCACCTTGGCCACGGTCTCATAGATCGGCGCAAGGCGCTCAGGGACGGCTGTGAGGCTCTCCAGCGTGGCATCGAGCAGCCGGGGCGAAAGGTGCGGACCTTCGCCTGCGAGGAACTGCAGATCCTGCCCCATTGCATATGGCACGATCAGGATGTCCGAAAACAGAATCGCCCCGTCAAAACCGAAGCGCCGGATCGGCTGCACGGTTACCTCGGCCGCGGCATCGGTATCGTAGACCAGCTTGAGGAACCCGCCACGTTCGGCCCGCAGCGCGCGATACTCGGGCAGGTAGCGTCCTGCCTGACGCATCAGCCAGATCGGACGACGGGAAAGATTGGCACCCTGGAGAGTCTCGAGAAGCGGGCCGGGCATCGCGGGTTTCGATCCATTCTACTTAAACTAGATTCTTAGAATCAGGTTGATGGTGTTAGTTGGCCCTGTGGAAAGCGGGGATTGCGGCGCTCTGCCTGATTTGTGAGTCCGCTTCCACTGTTTTTGCAGCTCGCGACTCTGTGTCGACCGGGGTCAAGGACAAGTTCTCAACGCTCTCCACAGGCTGGGGAAAAGCCTGTCCACCTGTCCACAACCGGGGGTGGCGATGGCTGGAAAGAAGCATGGAATCACCGGTTCAACTTGTCCCCGGTTCTCTCCCGTGGTTTATCGGACCTGTGTCCACAGGGCTGTCCCGGCCCCTCCAAAAAGGCGCGTGAATGCAGCGTTTGCACCTGCACCTCCTGTCGGATTCCACCGGCGAGACGCTGGAAATGATCGCCAAGGCCGCGCTCGCCCAGTTCGATGGGGCCGACGTCGTGCGCCATTTCTGGCCGATGGTGCGCTCGATGCAGCACCTCGATCGTATCATGGGCGAGATCGCGGCAAATCCGGGTCTGGTGCTTTATACACTGGTCAATGCCGAGACGCGCGCGCGGCTCGAACAGCGCTGCGTCACGCTTGGCCTGCCCAGCGTTGCCGCGCTCGATACGGTGACCGACGCGCTGCAGCAGCAACTCGGCGTACAGGCCAAGGGCCGCCCCGGCCGCCAGCACATGATGGACGAAGCCTATTTCGCCCGCGTCGACGCGATCCAGTTCACGATCGCGCACGATGACGGGGTGAACTGGGAAAACTGGGAAGAGGCCGACATCGTTCTGGCGGGCGTTTCGCGCAGTTCCAAGACGCCGACCTCGATCTATCTCGCCAATCGCGGCTACAAGGTCGCCAATATTCCGGTCGTGGTCCTGACCTCCTCACGTGAAGAACGCGACGTGGTCGAAAGCCCGCCGCCTTCGATGTTGTTTTCACTGCGCCGTCCGATGGTGGTAGGCCTGACGACAAGCCCCGAACGTCTGATCGCGGTGCGCCGAAACCGTCTGCTGTCGCTCAACCAGACACCCGAAACCGCCTATGTGGATAACGAGCAGGTCACCCGCGAGGTGCAATTTGCGCGGCGCATGTTTGCCGATAACGGCTGGCCGGTGATCGACGTATCGCGGCGTTCGATCGAGGAAACGGCAGCAGCCGTGATCAATCTGTATAACGAACGCGCGGCTGCAGGCGGCAGCGGCGATGGAGTAAAGCCGATATGACGCTGATTCTGGCGAGCCAGAGTGCCTCGCGCAAAATGATGCTCGAAGCGGCGGGCGTGCCGTTCGAAGCGCGCAGCGGCGATGTCGATGAAGGCGCGATCAAGCGCGAACTGATCGGTGTGTCGCCAGCGGATATCGCGATGATCCTGGCCGAAGCCAAGGCGCTAGCGGTTTCTGTCGCCGCGCCGGGCCGGCTCGTGCTCGGCGGGGATTCGCTGGTGGAGGTCTGCGGACGGCTGTTCGACAAGCCGGTCAGCCGGGAAAATGCCGCCGAACATCTCGCCTTCTTCTCGGGCAAGGAGATGCGGCTGCATTCCGCTGCCGTGCTGATGCGCGATAACGCCTGCGTATGGCGCCACACCGAATGCGCGCGGCTCAAGGTCCGCGTGCTTTCCGACAGCTTTATCCAGAGCTATCTCCACAGGGAATGGCCCGCCGTTTCCGGCTGCGTCGGCGTGTTCCGCATGGAAGCGCTGGGCGTGCAATTGTTCGAATCCGTTGAAGGCAGCCACTTCACGGTTCTGGGAATGCCGCTATTGGCACTGCTCGGCGCGTTGCGTGCCGAGGGGGAACTGGACGCTTGAGCCTTGCCTATGCCGAAGTGATCGGAGACCCGATCGCGCAATCGAAATCGCCGGTCATTCACGGATTCTGGCTGGAGAAGCTCGGGATTGCGGGCGACTATCGCCGCGTCCACATGAAGACTGACGGGCTCGCTGACTACTTTGCGGCGCGGCGCGATGACCCTGACTGGCGCGGCTGCAATGTGACCATGCCGCACAAGCAGGCTGTAATTCCGCTGATCGACCGGCTCGATCCGCTCGCCGCGCGGATCGGCGCGGTCAACACGGTCGTGCGCGAAGGCGGTGCACTGGTCGGTTACAACACCGATGCGCCGGGCTTCCTCGAACCCTTGCGGCCCTTGCTTGGCCCGACCCACTATTTCCGCATGGCGCGCGTTTTGGGCACCGGGGGCATGGTCATCGTGCTGGCGGGGCGCGATGTGGACAAGGCGCGCGCGATTCTGGACGAGCTTGATCCCCCAGGCGATCACCACGTTGCCCCGCTCGACCATTTCGCCGATGCTACCGACTTTCCTTTTGACGACCGCGAAGGGTGCCTCGATCTCGTGGTGAATGCCTCCTCGCTCGGCATGACCGGGCAGAGCGCGCTCCGGTTCGACATGAGCCATGCCCCGCCGGGATCGGTGTTCTACGATATTGTCACCAGTCCGCTCGAGACGGATTTCCTGAGGGAGGCGAAGGGCGCAGGCTTCCGCACTTTCGATGGCCTCTCGATGCTGATCGGACAGGCCGACCACGCTTTTCGCAAGTTCTTCGGCGCGATGCCGCCGCGCGGCGCGGCTGATGCTGCCTTGCGCGAACGGTTGCTGGGATGAGCCGCCCGTTCATCGCAGGCCTGACCGGCTCGATTGGCATGGGCAAATCCGCCGTTGCCATGATGCTGCGCGAACTGGGCGTGCCGGTGTTCGATGCCGACGCCGCGGTGCATCACCTGCAGGGACCGGGCGGCGCCTTGCTGCCTGCGATCGAGGCGGCGTTTCCAGGCACGACCGGGCCGGACGGGGTAAAGCGCCAGGATCTCGGCGCACGGGTGTTCGGCGACGCTGCGGCGCTGAAACGGCTCGAAGCCATCGTCCATCCCGCCGTCGCGCAGATGCGCGAGGCGTTTATGATCGAGCACATCGGCGAGCCGCTGATCGTGTTCGACATTCCCCTGCTGTTCGAAAAAGGGCACGGACCAGACCTTGATGCGGTGCTGGTGGTATCGGCCCCCGCCGAAATGCAGCGCGAGCGCGTGTTGGCGCGGCCGGGGATGACGCCCGAGAAGTTTGCCCACATCCTCTCGCTGCAAGTGCCCGATGCCGAAAAGCGCGCGCGGGCAACGCATGTGATCGATACGGGCGTAACGCTGGACCGGACGCGCGGGCAAGTGGCGGCGCTGGTCGCGGCACTACGGGAAAAAAACCCGCGAGACTGACCGTGACTCCCCTTGCCAGCCCCCGTTCTCGGGTCCACATATTCCCTAATGCGTGAGATCGTTTTCGATACAGAGACGACCGGCCTCGACCCCAGATCGGGTGATCGACTGGTGGAAATTGGCTGCGTCGAGATGGTCAACCGGGTGCCGACCGGCGCGGTCTACCACTGCTACTTCAATCCCGAGCGTGACATGCCGGCAGAAGCCGAGGCGGTCCACGGCCTGTCCATCGCGTTCCTGTCGGACAAGCCGAAATTCGCGGATAGGGCAGCCGAATTCCTCGAATTCATCGGCGACGCGCCGCTGGTGGCGCACAACGCCGGGTTCGACTTCGGATTCATGAACAACGAGCTGGAGATGTGCGGGCTGGAGCCCGTCAGCCGCGACCGGATGGTCGACACGGTGGCGATTGCCCGCCGCAAGCATCCCGGCGCCAAGCTTAGCCTCGATGCCTTGTGCTCGCGCTACGGGATCGACCGTAGCCACCGCACCAAGCACGGGGCGCTACTGGATGCGGAACTGCTCGCCCAGCTCTATGTCGAGCTGCAGGGCGGGCGGCAGATCGGTCTCGAACTGGCCGCCAATGCACCGGGGGGTGCCTACGGCAGCATGATCGAGCAAACCGTGGCTGTCACCTCCTCGGTGACCCGCATATTCCGTTCCCCGCGCCCGCATGCCGCGAGCGCGGAGGAGCTGGCCCGCCATGCCGAATTCATGGCGGGTTTCAGCGAGCCGATCTGGTCACGCTGATGCGCTGACCGGAATCGTCCCGCACGAGTGCACAGGAGAAGTGATTTATGGATATTCGCGTTTCGGGACACCAGGTCGACACCGGCGCTGCTTTGCAGACCCATGCCGAAGAGCGCCTTTCCGCCATCGTCGACAAGTACTTCTCCCGGGCGCTTTCCTCGCATGTAACCATGGGGAAGGCCCCGCACGGCGGCTTCCGCTGTGACATCGTCACCCACGTCACCAACGGCCTGATCCTCAAAGGCGGTGCCATTGCACAGGACGCCCACAACGCGCTCGACCAGTCGGCGGACAAGATTGAAAAGCAGCTGCGCCGCTACAAGCGACGGCTCAAGGATCGCCACGAAAACGCCGATCACGCACGCAAGACCGATGAGGCCAATCTGGTCGTCCAGGACGCGGCCTACACTGTGTTTGCGCACGACGAACAAGCGGAGGAAGAGCAGGTCGATGCGCCGCTGGTCATTGCCGAAACCCGCGTCGATGTGCCGACAGCGTCGGTATCGGACGCGGTGATGATGCTCGACTTGCGCAACACCAATGCATTGCTGTTCAAGAATGCGGCCACGGGCACGCACAATATGGTCTATCGCCGGGGTGATGGCTCGATCGGCTGGGTTGAACCGAAGTAACCGGGCAGCTGGCAGAACAGCTGACGAAGAAGAAGGGGGATGCGTCTTGCGCCCCCCTTTTTTTGCAGCCGATGCTGACAGGGCTTGTCCTCGCTTTGGACTTGCGTTCCCCCGGAATCAGGAGCATTGCGCGCTCCAATTCACCGTGCCTTTGCACTTTTGTGATATGTCCAATCCGCTATGACGGCTCTCTTCACGCTCGATCAACAAGCCGTGCGCATGGTTCGCGCCGATACCAAGCAGCAGATCCTCACCGATCTCGCGCGCTGTTTCGCCGACGTCTACGCGCTTGACTCAGAGATGGTGATCGAAGGCATTGAAGAGCGCGAGAAGCTCGGCAGCACCGGCTTCGGGCGCGGCGTTGCCATTCCCCATGCGCGGATCGATGGGCTCGAACGCCCGGTCGCGGCCTTCTTCCGCCTTGAAAACCCGGTGGAATTTGCCTCGGCTGATGGCATGCCCGTCGATTGTGTGTTCGGGCTGCTGTCACCCTCGCAAGCGGGCGCCACGCACCTTCAGGCCCTGGCCGCGATCTCGCGGCTGATGCGCGACGAACGCATGCACGAACGTCTCGTTTCGGCTTCCGATGCCGAAGCTCTCTACGGGTTGCTGGTCAATGTCATCGACCGTGACGCCGCCTGAACCGGGCCAGCGTGACGACAGCGCTGCGCTGCACTGGCGAGCACTTGAAGGGCTCTATGCTTCGGCTCCGGTGAATGCCCTGTTCGAATCCCGTCTGGAAATCACCGGCGAGGGCGTCTCTCGTATCCATTTCAACGTCACACCTGCCTGCTATCACGCAGCAGGGGCGGCGCATGGCACGATCTATTTCAAGATGCTCGACGATGCCGCGTTCTATGCCGCCAACACCATGGTCACCGATCGCTTTCTACTCACCACCTCGTTCAACCTGCTGTTCACGCGCCCGATCGAAGCGGGACCGCTGACCGCGGAAGGCCGCTGGATCTCTGGTCGCCGCCGTGTGCTCGTGGCTGAAGCGCGGCTGATCGATGCCGAGGGCGAGGAAGTGGGGCGCGGCACCGGCACGTTCCAGCGCTCGCGCATCCCGCTCTCCAGCCTAGATGGTTACAACGCCGGCCTGCGCTCGGCGCTGGCCTGAACATGCAGGCACGGCTCCCGGCCCACCTCGAAGTATCGGGCCTGCTTCGCGCCACGCAGACCGGCGGTGATTTCGGCATGGTCCTGCACAAGGGCGAGCGTGATAGCGGCACCATTCTTGTCATTCTATTGGATAATCAGGGGCTTGGCGTTCTGCTCGAGCGTATGCCCAGCGCGGACGGAAGTCGGAATTGGCTTGTTGTAAAGACGCAAGTGACTGAAAATAAAATGGAATTTGAAGACTATTTGGACCGTCGGAAACACCAGGATCCGGATGTGTGGATAGTCGAACTGACTGTCGCGGATCGGGAACGGTTCGTCCGGGACAACCTTTCGCCAGCCTGAACACGGGTTGACTCTTTCGCAGCGCACAATAAAGGCAGCCCACCGATTTTGCGCAGGCGGTGACGGGATGCAGCTTGGCTGACCGCACTGGCACGCAGACGGGGGGCAACCGACATGGCCCTTCGGCATCCAGCCCTCGTGCGGTTTATTCTGCGCGATCGGGCTTTTTGTCGCGCCATGACCGGAAGCTCACCGCACATTGACGATTTTTGATGAGCACCAAGTTCCGTTACGCCGCAACTTTGAGCCTTGCTGCGACATTTATCACAACCTTGCTCAGCACTGGCGGTTCCCACGCCAACGCCCAAGGTTACAACGCTCCCGTCGCTGCTGCGACGACGTTCATCTCCCAGCCGGTCATTCAGGCAATTGCGACTCCGCAGGCCGATGACGCGAGCGACAGCCAGGACGCCATCGCCGCATCCTCGCTCGCCGACCTGGTCGAGAAGACCGATATTCCCGCGAATCTTTCGAATGAGCTTGAGTGCCTTGCCGGCGCCGTGTTCTTCGAAGCCAAGAGCGAATCGCTCGCCGGACAGCTTGCCGTCGGCCGCGTCGTGATCGCGCGATCGCAGTCGGGCCGCTTTCCCGCTTCCTATTGCGGCGTGGTTTACCAGCCCTCACAATTCTCGTTCATCCGTGGCCGCTCGATGCCCACGATCAACCGCGCCAGCCGCGATTGGCAGGACGCGGTGCGTATCGCCGTGATCGCCGATCAGGGCACATGGAAAAGCCCGGTCGAAGGCGCGATGTTCTTCCACGCCAGCCGCGTCTCGCCGCGCTGGGGCAAGGCGCGCATGGCGCAGATCGACGGTCACGTTTTCTACCGTTGATCTTGGTTCACAATTGACATGAAAAAGGGCCGGTTCCGTGAAGGAGCCGGCCCTTTTTCATTGTCGCAAGTCCGGATCAATGCCGGAAGTGACGCATCCCGGTGAAGACCATGGCAAGGCCCGCTTCGTCGGCGGCCTTGATCACGTCATCGTCGCGGATCGAGCCGCCGGGCTGGATCACGCAGGTCGCGCCTGCCTCGACCGCTGCCATCAACCCATCGGCGAACGGGAAGAAGGCGTCGGACGCCACCGCCGATCCATGCGTGCGGACGTCGCTGAAGCCATGCGTTTCGGCGGCTTCCTTCGCCTTGGCCGCTGCAATGCGCGAGCTGTCGCGGCGGTTCATCTGGCCTGCGCCGATACCCGCTGTCACCCCATCCTTGGCATAGACGATGGCGTTTGACTTGACGTGCTTGGCCACGGTCCAGGCGAACATCGCATCGGCCAGTTCCTGCTCGCTCGGCGCGCGCTTGGTCACGACCTTGAGGTCGCTTTCCACGATCTTGCCGTTATCGCGGTCCTGCACCAGCAATCCGCCCGCAATCGGCACGGTGACCAGACCCTTGCGGTCGGCATCGGGCAGGCTGTTCACCAGCAACAGGCGCAGGTTCTTCTTGCGCTCGAACGCAGCCCTGGCCGCATCGTCCGCGCCGGGCGCCACGACGACTTCGGTGAAGATTTCGCAGATCGCATTGGCGGTCGGCCCATCGAGCGGCACGTTGGTGGCGACTATGCCGCCGAATGCGGAAACGGAATCGCACTCGAGCGCGGCCTTCCACGCATCGAGCAGCGTGTCCGCCGTGGCGACGCCGCAGGGGTTGGCGTGCTTGACGATCACCACGGTCGGCTTGGCACCGGAAAATTCGGCAATCAGTTCAAGCGCGGCGTTGGCGTCATTGTAATTGTTATAGGACAGTTCCTTGCCTTGCACCTGGCTGGCCTGCGGCAGACCGGTGACGGCAGGATTTCGGGCCACGTAAAGCGCGGCGTCCTGATGCGGGTTCTCGCCATAGCGCAGCGTGGTCACGCGGGTGAAGGCGCTGGCGAGCACCGGCGGGAAGTGTTCCTGTTGATCGACCGTGGCAAACCACTGCGAGATCGCCGAGTCATAGGCCGCTGTTGCGGCATAGGCCTTGGCCGCCATCTTGCGGCGGAACGCCAGCGTGCTGGCGCCACCGGTTTCTTCCAGCTCTGCCAGAAATGCCGAATAGTCGGCAGCGTCGGTCAGGATGGTGACGTAATCGTGGTTCTTCGCCGCCGAACGAACCATGGAAGGTCCGCCGATGTCGATGTTCTCGATCACCTCGTCGCGCTCGGCACCCTTGGCCACGGTCGCCTCGAACGGGTAAAGGTTGACGACGACAAGATCGATCGCACCGATCGCATGTTCGGCCATGGCGGCGGCATGCTCCGGATTGTCGCGCACGGCCAGCAGCCCGCCGTGAATCGTCGGGTGCAGCGTCTTGACGCGACCATCCATCATTTCGGGAAAGCCGGTGTGTTCTGACACGTCCTTGACGGTGAGGCCTGCATCGCGCAGCGTCTTGGCGGTGCCGCCGGTCGACAGCAGTTCGACGCCGCGTGCGGCAAGCGCCTTGCCCAGATCGACAAGCCCAGCCTTGTCGGACACCGAAAGCAGCGCCCGCTTGATGGTAACCGTGGTCACAAAGGTATTCCTATCTCATCTTCTTGAGCAGCCAGGAGAAGCTTTCTCCGCTGCGGGGAACCTTGGCCGAGATGACCAGCTGGCGCGTGCCCAGCGGCCTGCCCTGACCGTCTGCCCAGAGGCTTTCCTCGACCGCAATCGCATCGCGGCCCGAACGGAACTGCCACAGGCTGCCGTCGGGCAGGGCGAGCGTCACGCCTTTCCCGTCCGAACTGGCGGCAAGCTCGATATGCGGACCGAGGTGGAAGCGCAAGGCAACGCCGATCATCCCGCGCTTGCCCTTGCGCCCGGCGGGGACAAGCAGATCCTCGCCGCGCAGCTCGCTGCCATCGTCGCGCAGGATCAGGATACGGCGGTGGACCAGGCCATAGCGACCCACATACCCGTTGTGGCTTGCCTCGATCCGTGTGGCGCCGGGACCGGTGCCATCAGCTGACAAGGTGCGACGATCGACCTCGACTTCAGACACGCCTGAGCCAAGCCGTCCGTTGATCAACACGGCGGTCGAGTTGAAATCGTCGATGGTCAGCGTGGAGTGGGCTGCGGTTGCGCGCAGGCCCTGTTCCAGCCGAAGCGGGATCAGCCCGCCCGCAAAGGCAGCGCCGCCGCAATTGACGATCAGGCGGTCATGCCCGTGGCTGAATTCGAACGCCAGCGTGGAAGCGCAGCCATCACGGGCGTGGCGCGCAACCGGGGGTGGTCCTGCGTCAAATTGCAGCACGGCCTTTGCGGCGGTCGCGCGCTGGTATCCCCATTGCCGCGCATCTCGCAAAGGGCGGGTCCGCACGCCGGTGATCTTCACCAGCGCATCGATCCGTTCATGCTCGATCGCGCCCGCGCCCTGCCAGTTGCCCAGCCCGCCATCGCCATGGAGCAGCGCCTGCAGCGGCGGGACGAGCAGGTTCAGCATCGTGCCAATCTGCGGAAGCGGCTCGGCGCGCACGGCTTCGTAGCAGGCGCGCAGCGCCACGAGCAGTTCGATGACCTCGATCTGGCAGAGCGGGCTGCGCGACAGCACCCCGCCATCGTCGCTGACCAGTTCCCCCAGCGCGCGGACGAGGCCCGCTTCGGCGAACAGGCGGCGCGCCTTGCCGTCGGCCATGATCAGCCCGGCGGAAACCAGTGCCGACCAGCCAGCCACTTCCGACAGCCGGTCGTCGGCCTTGCCGACATGGCGGTCGAGCCAGCGCGCGGTCTCTTCTATCGTGTGCAGCACGCGGCTGCGGAAGGTGCGGTCCTGCCCGGAGAGGACCAGCGGCGCGAGCAGCACCGTCGCGTGCAGCCCCCCAGTGGTGAGCCAGAGCGCGGCGACCAGCACGACCAGTGCGAGCACCGCGTGGAACATCGCACCGCAGGTGGCGACCCAGGCGAG
>JAZKBJ010000014.1:0-8884 GCA_040388685.1 Pseudomonadota bacterium | reverse complement strand
CGTCGGGCTTGGGGTTGGCGGTGATCCAGGTGCCGAGAATGCGCTCGGCCACTTGGGCGCATTGCTGGCGCTGGCCCCCGGATTCAAGATCGCGCAACCAACGGAAACCGTGAACCATGCGCTCGAACGATGGCGGCAGGCGTGGGCCGGAAAAGGCGGTGTCCGCAATCGCAGACTTGAAACCGTGAACGAGGAAATGCCCGGCCCGCAGCGCCTTGCCCGCAGCAGCGTCGCCGGGCAGCGGATTGGTGACGGTTGCGGTGAGCCGTGTCTTGGCATTCTTGCGGAATGGATGGATCGCGCTGGCGGGCAGGCCGAGCCGGTAGGCGAAGCGCACCAGACGGTCGCCCGCACCAAGCGATGGCGGCGCGAAATCGGCAAGCGCAAGCGCTCGGCCATGTTCCACCGAAGACGAATCAGCCAGCGAAGGCGCAGAATCATGCGCGATGCCAGGGAGAAGCGCGCTGTCGTCAGGTTCAGCCAGCGGTTCCTCCTTCGTTGCGTTCAGCGGAATGGCTGAACGGGTAGCAGCGCCGGGGGCCGCCGGGCGGCTTCCACTCAGGGAAACGCCGCCGTCCCGCATATCAGCCGAGGGCCTTGAGTGCAGCGATATTCGCCGCGTACTGTTCCGGCCCCCCCCGGAACGTGGCGGTCCCCGCAACCAGCACGTCGGCTCCGGCGTCGACGCATGAGCGGATCGTCCTGAGATCGACGCCGCCGTCGACTTCAAGGTGAATGTCCCGGCCGGTCTTGTCGATCATCTTGCGCACCGCCTCGATCTTGCGCAGCTGGCTGGAGATGAAGCGCTGCCCGCCAAAGCCGGGATTGACGCTCATCACCAGAATCAGGTCCACGTCGTCGATCAGGTAATCGAGCATCTTGGCAGGGGTTCCCGGATTGAGCGAGACACCCGCCTTCTTGCCCAGCGCCTTGATCGCCTGCACCGTGCGGTGGACGTGCGGGCCAGCCTCGGGGTGAACGGTGATGATGTCCGCCCCGGCATCGGCAAAGGCCTGAAGGTAGCCGTCTACCGGCGAGATCATCAGGTGGACGTCGAACGGCTTGGCGGTGTGCGGGCGAAGCGCCTTCACGACCATCGGCCCGATCGTGATGTTGGGGACGAAATGCCCGTCCATCACGTCGACGTGGATCCAGTCGGCCCCGGCTGCGTCTATTGCGCGCACTTCCTCGCCCAGACGGGAAAAGTCGGCGGAAAGGATCGAGGGGGAAATCAGCGGGATCATGGAGCGGCGTCTTCCTGCAGCATGGGCAGGCGTTGCTTGCGCCCGAACCGGCGCTGGCACACCGCCACCCCACGCCTAAGCGCTTACCTTTGGCGAATCGGCGGAACAAGCATTTTGGGCGCGCTTATCCACACGGAATGTCCCGCTTCGGAGGCGATTCGCAGGCGCGTTGGTGCAGGCGATTTAGCTGAATGGTTGGTTCGACCTGAGTTCAGGACGCATTAACGCCACGAATCATACTTAACGTATGCGAGAACTGCCGGTATGCCACTGGCAGGGGACACCGAAAGCTTCGCATCAGACCTCGGCTCGCTATCGCGCAAGGTCGGCGAATTGCTGGAAAGACACATCGATTTTGGGGCTTTTGACCATGACCAAGCCGAGACGTTTCCACGCCACGGCCATCGCCTTTGCCGCTGGCGCCGCCGCTTTGATCGGGGGTAGTTCCGCAGCGACGGCCAACGGACCTAATTGTGCAGGACCTGTCAGCGACACTTACGTCAATGTAACGGTCGATGGCGTCCGCAATGGCAACGGCCTTATGGCGGTGACGCTCTATGCCGATGAATCGCGCAAGTTTCTTGTGAAGCACGGATCGATGTATGTCGGCCGCGTAGATGCAACCGCGCCCGAGACGAAGATGTGCCTCTACGTGCCCAAGCCCGGCGTCTATGTGCTGGCGGTGTACCACGACGAGGATTCGAGCCGGAACATAAAGCGCAGCGGTGTGCTTGGCTTGCCCGAGGAAGGTTTCGGCTTTTCGAACAACCCGCCGACGATTGCGAGCATTCCCTCGTTCCGGTCGGTGCGCCTCAATATCGCCAAATCAGGCCTCTCGACCCGGATTCATCTGAAATATCCATAATACCGGGGAGCGCTTGGCGTTCCTCAGTCGGACGTCAGTCTTCCAGCGTGGAGGCTTCGACTGCGGCAAAGGTGCGCGCGAGATGCCAGGGCGCCATTTCCTCGGCCAGAGCATGCGCGCGCGGATCGTCCACGTCGAGCCACCACGCGTCCTCGATATCCATCGTGCCGGCACGCCCTGCATCGGCAAGACGCTGCATGCCGTCTGACAGACTGCCCGGCTTGCCCTCGGCGATTGCGTCGCGGATCGCCAGCGCCAGTTCCGGCGTGGCCAGGAACGCGCCGCAATCGACCGCGTCATAAGGGGATATGGACTTGCCGATGGCTGTGATCCGGCCTTCGTCGTCCAGCTTTACCCATGTCGCATCGTCGGGATCGACCAGCGGATTGTCGAGGCGGCGGTCAATCGCCAGCGTGACGCCGCGCGCCGGACTGTCCTCAAGCATGAGGCGGGCGAGAATGTCTGCTTCGAACATGTGGTCGGCCATCATCAGCAGGTAGTTGCCGTCGCATCGCGTGGCACCAGCCATGACCGAGAGCCCGTTCGGCGTCGACCAATCAGACAAGCGCACTGGCACGATCTCGATTCCGGCACGCAGCGACAGGTCGGCGAGGAAGGCTTCCAGCATGTCGGCGCGATGGCCGGTAACCACGACGACGCGGGTGATTCCCGCTTCCATTGCCTGGCGCACGCCGATTTCGATCAGCGGTACGCCGACCACCGGCGTCAACGGCTTCGAAGGCGATAGGTCGGCAAGGCGGCTGCCGAATCCTGCGGCAATGATCAGGGCGTCCACGGGGATCTCATCAAAGTTTCAGCGGGATTTTCAAAACGAAAAGGCCGACCAGACGATCCGCCCGGTCGGCCATTTTCGTTGCGTAAAGCGGCTCGCTTATTCGGCGGCCAGCTTTTCGACCGATGCATATTCATCGACCATCTGCGCAGCGACATCGTCGTTGAACTGCTGCGGCGGGTGCTTGCAGAAGTAGGCCGACGGGCCGATCAGCGCACCGCCTTCACCGCGATCAAGTGCAACCTTGCAGCAACGAATCGCGTCCATGACGCAAGCTGCCGAGTTGGGGCTGTCTTCGACCGACAGGCGCAGTTCGAGGTTCATGGGCACGTTGCCCCACTGCTGGCCTTCCATCCGGATGAAGCACAGCTTGTTGTCCTTCTGCCATGGAACATAGTCCGAAGGACCAACGTGGATGTTCTCGTCTTCCAGACGCGTGGCGAGCATCGCCTGCACGGCTTCGGTCTTCGATTCCTTCTTGCTGCCCAGACGCTGACGGTCGAGCATGTTCATGAAATCGGTGTTGCCGCCGGTGTTGAGCTGATACGTGCGCTCGACATTGACGCCGCGGGCGGCGAACAGGCTGGAAAGCACGCGGTGAACGATGGTTGCACCGACCTGCGCCTTGATGTCGTCGCCGACGATGGGGATGCGCTTCTCGCGGAACTTCGCTTCCCATTCGGGGGTCGAAGCAATGAACACGGGCATGCAGTTGACGACGGCAACGCCGGCTTCAAGAGCGCATTCCATGTAGAACTCGGTGGCGAGCTGCGAACCGACGGGCAGTTCAGCAGAACTTCAGCGCCGCTGTCCTTGAGTGCCTGGACGATCGAAGCCTGGGTGGCTTCGGGTTCGTCCGAAACGATGAAGCCCTTTTCGCCAACGCTGGTCATGTGGGCGGCAACGCCGTCCGACACATAGCCCATGATGACCTTGGCGCCGGTTGCCGGCACGTTGGGCTGGAAAACCGTCGTGTTGTTCGGGGCAGCGAAGATCGCTTCCGAGATATCCTTGCCGACTTTGCGTGCGTCGACATCGACGCCCAGCACGAAATCGACATCGCCAGCGCCGTAGCCACCGATCCGGTCGTGGATCAGGCCCTGCGACGAGTTGTTGTTGCGATAGTAGGCAACCCCTTGCACCAGCGAGCTAGCGCAGTTGCCCACGCCGATCACGGCGACCTTGATTGGCTTCATGAATAACGATCCCTTCACACAGGCGCCCCAGGGCGGCTGTAATCAAACTGCCTCACAATACCGAAATGCCGCCGAATGCAAGTCGATTCCTCTGCCAGTCACGACGGACTGGAGGACAGGCAGCACCCACCAACCAGTCACTTGCACTCCTGTCGTCTGCGCAGCACCTGCGAAACCGGCGCGCAAAAGATTGCAACTTTCGATGGGAAGCGGCCCTTAACCGAAAAATGCGGCATGCGATAGTGCGTTTGCAAAAGGAGTGGTTTGTGCCTTCAACCGATTGCCGAAACCGTGGCGAGAACGCCACCAAGTTCGGATAAGGACGAGAGGGTCAGGGTGCCGGAAACGGCCCGTTCGAAATCGTCTTGCGTGAACGCATCGGTCAAAAGTGCGCGAAACCGCACCCCTGCTGCGTGCGCGATGTGGGCGTCGTTCGGTGAATCTCCGGTGAACAGGAATGCCGACCGGGAAATCCCGAAGCGCTGTTCAAGCGCGCGGAAGTGCGGCTCACCCTTGGCGAAGCCGGGATCGGCTCCATCCGGGGTGCGGTAGCCGAGCGCGCAATCGACGGGCCAGTCCCGCGCCAGGCGTTCGACGTAGCGCTCAAGATTGTTGGAGGAGATGGCGACGAGATAGCCTGCGCTGCGCCAGCCCTCAAGCTTTGCGGTGACCTCCGGCGAGATGGCAATGCCTGACAGGTAGCTGTCTTTCCAGTCCTCGAAACGATCCGCAACGGGATCGGTGTCCTGTCCGGGGTAGAGCTGGCGGAGCTGCCGTTCGAACGGCAGGCCAGAGGTTGCGAAATAGGATCTGCGCGCTTCGGCAAAAGGCGTGCCGAAGGATTCCGCCATCAGCGTGGCAGCGCGATCCGCATAATCGTCCATGGTCGGCACGAGTGTGCCGTCGAGGTCGAACACCAGTACGCGCACCGCATTGCCGCCAACCGTTGCCGTCACGCCGACAGGCTTTCGCGCGCAATCGCCAGGTCCTCGGGGGTATCGACTTCAAACCACTTGAGGCCGGACAGCCAGCTGACGCGCGGCGCTGTCACCGGCTCCTGCGCAAGTTCGTGCAGCACCATTTCCACCGACGCCGAGGCCAGATCCTGCGTCGTGTGCACCCTGTCGAATGCAGACCAATAGGCCGCGCGATGGGTCTGTCCGATCACGGTCGTGCCGATATAGGCGCCATCGTATTTCGGCAGGGTCTTGGAAATGGCGAGAAGACTGCCGTCTTTCTCTATCACCTTCATTTCGTCGGGCAGGACCGGCCGTTCGCGTTCGCAGGCGATCTGCAGGGCACCGGCTGCCGGCCCGAAATGGCGCGTATACATGTCGGCGGGAAACAGATGGTCGGCGTTTGTGAGAATGAAGGCGGCATCGCCGATGAGCGCGCGCGCGGCACCTAGCGAGGTGAGATTGCCGGCTTCCAGATCGGAATTGCGCACCGTTCGAACCGGAGCAGACGGCCATTCGCGTGCCAGATGATCCTCGATCAGCGAGGCACGGTATCCGGTAACGACGATGACTTCATCGGTCACTGCCAGCAAGGCTTCGATGGCGAAATCGATGCACGCTCGCCCGGCAACCGGCATCAGCGGCTTGGGCAGGGACTCGGTCGCTTCACCAAGCCTGCTGCCTCGGCCCGCAGCCAGGATCACACCCTTCATTCGTTATCTCGGTTCCCAGTTGCGGACATTGTCATATCCAATTTGGGGGAACCGGCCGCATCGCGCAAGGGGTCCGGGGTCGAAGGCCTCACGCGCTGTGACTTTTCAGATCTGGCGCATGTGCGGCGGGAGCAGTGCGCCCTCGGCGTCAGCCAGGATCAGCGGCGCGCACCATGCGACCGCGCCCAGCCAGATAAGCAGGCCCCCGAGCAGCAATCCGGGCAAGACCCAGGCGAGGCCTGCAAGGCAGAACACGCAGGCGATCATGACGTAGACGTCCCGCTTGAAGATGCGCTCAAGCGTCAGCGTGACGGCTTGCAGGACCGGCCGCCCATCGAGCCTGAGCGTGAGAGCGGCACGCATCACATCGAAGCTGCCGCGCTTGGGGCCTAACCGGACGAGAATGCTCATCGCCGCGATGCCGCAGACCAGCAGCACCACGCAGGCCAGCGCGACCCACGCATAGTCCTGCCCATAAGTCCGGATGACGCCGGTCATCAGCCCGATCACGAAGCCGAGGTTTGCCACCGTATCGCAGGCGGTATCGAGCAGCGCGCCCCGGCGGCTCATCGCCCAGGACACGCGGGCGATATCGCCGTCGACGCAATCGGTGACCGACACCGCCTGAAACAGGAATCCGCCAAGCGCCAGCCACTCCGGTCCGCCATGCGCGAGCACGGCCGCCATGACCATGGCGAGCGCCAGCGTGAACCAGGTGACCGGGTCAGGACCAAGCCCGAGCCGCAGCGCGAGCGCCGACATGCGGAACGAAATCGGGCGATTGATCCAGCGTCCGACCGGACCTTCGGTGGGCTTGAGCGTTGCATGGAGCAGCGCCATGACCGCGGCATGATCGCTTGGCTCGCGGATCAGCCGTGGATCGTCCTGCGCAAACTGCAACGCGGGATTGGCCTTCAGTGCTTCGAGCGCGGCTTTTGTCGGCAGGGCATCGGCGGGCAACAGCGCCGTCCCGGCGGGAAGCTCTTCGATGGTGCCGACCATCGTCACATCGGGCAGGGGCCGCGCGCGCAGGGCGAAGCTCTTCCGCCAATCTTGCGCCACCGGGCCATCCGCGATGACGAAGATGCTGCTCGCTTGTGCGAGATCGGCGAGGATCACCGCGCGGGCAATGCCGGTAATGCCGCCAACGGTGCGGCGCAGACAGGAACTGGCCGGAATTGCGACGGAAAATGCGGTGTTCAAGCGCGTCTGCCTCTTGCTCTGCGTCGCAGGCCCTTTCCACCGCCTATAGACATGGCTACCGCTTGCGCCAAGCGGGGTTTGCAAGAGGGGTTGGCCAGGTGAGTGCGGTGAATACGAACAGGACGATCGAGCGTCCGAAGCGCCCGCGCGAGTTGCAGGATTCCCTCAACTTCTATCTCTATCACCCGCTGGCGTGGCGCCTCGCAAAGTTGCTGTCGCGCACGCCGCTGACGCCGAACATGGTTTCGGTCCTCGGCGGACTGCTGGTGGTGGTGGCGGGCGTGGTCTATTTCAACATGGATTCGACCGGGGGCACCTGGGCGCTCGGCTGGCCATGGGGCGCGCTGCTCGGCATGGTGCTGCACATGAGCTGGCACGTGGTCGATGGCGCCGATGGCGATCTTGCGCGCATCACCGGCAAGTCCAGCCCGATCGGCGAAATGGTCGATGGCATCTGCGATTACACCAGCCATATCGTCGTCTATGTCCTGCTCGCTTTCGTGCTGACCCGGCAGATCGGCGCGGGCCCGGCCTGGGCGTGGACGCTTGCTGCGGGCGTCTCGCACATCGTCCAGTCGAACCACGTCGAGGTGCAGCGCCGGTTCTATCAATACTGGACCTATGGTGTGCCCTGGCTGAACAATTCGCGTGAGGACGGGGCGGGCATTTTCGGCGGGAAGAGCCTGTTTTCCAGCCTGTTCGAGCCGATTGCGCGGGGTTACCTGTACATGGCCGCTGGCATGACGCCGCACGCGCGCCGCATCGACTCTGCGGTCGGCGAGGCCATGGCGAGTGGCGATACGGCGCGGCTTATGGCGATTCGCGGCGAAGTGGCGCGCGAGCAGAAGCCACTACTGGGCTTCCTCAAGTTTCTCGGACCTAACCCGCGCGCCATCGTGCTGGGGCTGGCCATGCTTGCAGGAAGCCCGGTCTATTACTTCTTCTACCAGGCGGTCGTGCTGAACGTGCTTCTGCTGATCTCGGTGCAGCTGCACAACCGCGCGGCGAAGAGGACCGCTACCCGCGTCGATCTGCTCGAAAGCGCCGCACTTAGCTGACGCGGAAGCGCTCCAGCGACAGCACACCGGGTCGGAGCCTGCGCCACGCCATAACCAGCGCGACGTAGAGCGCCAGCGCCAGAAGCGGCGGCACCGCGCGCGCCAAGGCGTCAGGCGCAGTTTGCAGCACGCTCATCCGCAGGGTCCATCCGCCGTAGATGCCGAAAGCCACGGACAGCCCGGCGGCCACGGCAGGCACGGCGGCATGAAAAAGATGACGGCGCACGCCCAGCCCCGCCAGCCAGTGCCGCCGCAAGACCGCCGCAACACCTGCCGCCAACAGCATCGCCAGCGCAGCGCCGAGAATGTCGTAGCGCGGGGTAAGCAGCGGGATGGCGGCGGCGGCAATCACGATCTGGATAAGATTGACCTGCAATGCCAGCGCAGGCCGCCTGTAATAGAGGATCAGTTCGGACACGCCGAACGCGCCATTGACCGCTTCGGCCAGAACCATCGCAATCAGTGCCGCGTAAGCATAGGTGGCATGTGCGCCGAACAGGCCAAGCAGCGCGTCGCCCGCCGCCGCCATCAGCAGCACGACGCCGAGCTGGATCGTCAGGATCACGCGGGTGGCCGCTGCCGTCGCCTCGCCCGTGGTCACGTCGCCGTCGGCGCTCATCGTTCGCGCGGTCAGCGGGGTGAGTATGCCGTCGAACGACTGGCGCACCTGCAGGATCGGCGTGCGCAACTGGCGCAACACGCCATAGATGCCGACCGGCCCGTCACCAAGCAGAAAGCCGACAAGATAGAGGTCGATGCGCTGCGCCAGCGCGGTGAGCATATCGCTGCCGCTGGCGGGGACGAGCGACCGCGCGCGCTGTGTCAGCGCGATGGGATGCGGCCGCCATTTCCGCAC
>JAZKBJ010000013.1:6311-10806 GCA_040388685.1 Pseudomonadota bacterium | reverse complement strand
CGCTGTACCTGATCTTCGCGATTTTCGCGGGGGTCGTCGGCGGCGCGGTGTCCGGCATGATGCGTGCCGAACTCGCCTATCCAGGCATTCAGTACCTGGGCAAGTTTGCCGCATTCATGGGTGAAGCCAATCCCAGCTTCGACCAGCAACTCCACCTGTGGAACGTGCTGATCACCGCACACGGCCTGATCATGGTGTTCTTCATGGTCATGCCCGCGATCATCGGCGGCTTCGGCAACTGGTTCGTTCCGATCATGATCGGCGCGCCGGACATGGCCTTCCCGCGCATGAACAACGTGTCGTTCTGGCTGACTTTCGTCGGTTTCTGCTCGCTGATGTTCTCGGCCTTCGTGCCGGGCGGCACCGGGCAGGGCGCTGGCACCGGCTGGACCGTCTATGCACCGCTCTCCACGTCGGGTTCGGTTGGCCCTGCGGTCGACTTCGCGATCTTCTCGCTGCACCTTGCCGGTGCCGGCTCGATCCTGGGCGCCGTCAACTTCATCACCACCATCTTCAACATGCGCGCGCCGGGGATGACCCTGCACAAGATGCCGCTGTTCGTATGGTCGGTGCTGGTTACCGCGTTCCTGCTGCTGCTCGCCCTGCCGGTTCTGGCGGCTGCGATCACCATGCTGCTGACCGATCGCAACTTCGGCACCACCTTCTTCGACGCCTCGGGCGGCGGTGATCCGGTTCTGTACCAGCACCTGTTCTGGTTCTTCGGTCACCCCGAAGTGTACATCATGATCCTGCCGGGCTTCGGCATCATCAGCCAGATCATCTCTACCTTCTCGAAGAAGCCCGTTTTCGGCTACCTCGGCATGGCTTACGCGATGGTCGCCATCGGCGTGGTCGGGTTTATCGTGTGGGCGCACCACATGTACACCACCGGTCTCGACGTTAACACGAAGATGTACTTCACCGCTGCAACCATGGTCATCGCGGTGCCCACCGGCATCAAGATCTTCTCGTGGATCGCAACGATGTGGGGCGGCAGCATCGAGTTCAAGTCACCGATGGTCTGGGCGATGGGCTTCATCTTCCTCTTCACCGTCGGCGGCGTGACCGGCGTCGTGCTTGCCAACGGCGGCGTCGACGACAACCTGCACGACACCTACTACGTGGTTGCCCACTTCCACTACGTGCTGTCGCTGGGTGCGGTCACTTCGCTCTTCGCCGGGTTCTTCTACTGGTTCCCGAAGATGAGCGGTCGCATGCACAGCGAGTTCCTCAGCCACCTGCAGTTCTGGGTGTTCTTCGTCGGCGTGAACCTGATCTTCTTCCCGATGCACTTCCTCGGGGTCCAGGGCATGCCGCGTCGTTATCCCGACTATGCGCTGGCCTATGCCAAGTGGAACGAAGTCGCCTCGCTCGGCTATGTCATCATGGCCGTGTCGATCGTGATCTTCTTCATCAACATCGCCTATGCGTTCCTGGCCGGCAAGAAGGCCGCCGGTAACTACTGGGGCGAAGGCGCAACGACGCTGGAGTGGACGCTGTCCTCGCCGCCGCCGTTCCACCAGTTCGAAACCCTTCCGGTCATCGACGACAGCGCTCACCACTGAGCTTGGGCGTCTGACAGAAAAATGGCCTCCGGGGGAACCCGGGGGCCTTTTTCGTTGGATCTGGGTTCGGATAAATTCCAGACGGTGCATGCCCACCCCCAACCCCTCCCGCAAGCGGGAGGGGAGCGAGACTTGCGCTTCTGCAAGAAGCGTTAGTCGCAGCGGGGTGGGCATCCGGCGCCTCGTTGGCAAATGACCTGCCCAAAAGCGCAAGGATCAACGGCCCGCTCTCCACCCATCCCGTTTCGCTTCCCTAGCGCGCAACTCGCGCGTATAGGCGCGGCCAATCATGGACTCAGGCCAAACCCTTCCGCTCCCCGCTGACTGGCGCGATTTCTTCGCGCTGACCAAGCCGCGCGTCATGTCGCTGGTGATTTTCACCGGGCTTTGCGGGCTGCTCGCGGCACCCGGCACCATTCACCCGGTCATCGCCTTCACCGCGATCCTGTGCATCGCGGTGGGTGCAGGCGGCGCTGCTGCGCTCAATCAGTGGTGGGAAGCCGACATTGACGCGGGCATGAAGCGCACCGCCGGTCGCCCGCTTCCCGCTGGCCGCATGGACCGCACTTCGGCGCGCGACTTCGGCTTTGCGCTGGCGGGCGGGTCGGTCATGGTCATGGGGCTTGGCGTTGGCGTGCTGGCCGCCGCGATCCTTGCCTTCTCGATCTTCTATTACGCCTGGATCTACACCGTCTGGCTCAAGCCGCGGACGCCGCAGAACATCGTGATTGGCGGCGGCGCAGGCGCGTTCCCGCCGATGATCGGCTGGGTCGCGGTGACCGGTGACATTACCATGATGCCGGTCCTGTTGTTCCTGATCATCTTCATGTGGACGCCGCCGCACTTCTGGGCACTCGCTCTGTTCGTCCAGACCGATTACGCCAAGGTCGGCATTCCGATGATGCCGGTCGTCGCGGGTGAGCGCTCCACCCGCCGCCAAATTCTGGCCTACGCGGTGCTGCTCCTGCCGCTCACGCTGGTGCCATGGTGGATCGGCGGCGCAGGCGCGATCTACGGCTGGTCGGCGCTGGTGCTGGGCCTGATATTTGTCGCGCTCTCGGTAAAGGTGGGAGTGCGGACCTCGGTGCCGGGTGACGGAATGGTTCCTGAAAAGCGGCTGTTCGGCTACTCGATCCTCTATCTTTTCGTCCTTTTCGGCATGCTGGTCGCGGACCGGCTCGCCACAGTGCAAGGCTGGCAGTGATGAACGAACCGCTCAACGAAGAACAGACCGCGCTCTATCGTGCCCGCCAGCGTGGCCGCAACCGCGTGCTCGGCCTCGTCCTCTGCGCGCTCGCCGTGCTGTTCTTTGCCATCACCATCGTCAAAATCGCAGGGCAGGCCGGAGGCACGCACTGAAATGGTCGCGCAAGCCGTTCCCGATCCGCGCAAGAACCGCCGCGTCGGCCTGATTGCAGCTGCGGGTGCGCTCGCCATGCTCGGGCTCGGCTACGCATCGGTTCCGCTCTACCGCATGTTCTGTCAGGCGACCGGCTACGGCGGCACCACCCAGCGTGCCGACGCGGCCAAGGCGGCAGCGGTGAAGGTCGGCGGCAAGATGATCCGGGTGCGCTTCGATGCCAACGTCGCGCCGGGCATGCCGTGGCAGTTCCGGCCCGAACAGGTGACGCAGGACATGAAGGTGGGCGAGCGCAAGCTGGCGACCTACTACGCCCACAACCTGTCGGGTCGCCCGGTTACCGGTACGGCCAGCTTCAACGTTTCGCCCGAGCAGGCCGGTAAGTATTTCAACAAGATCCAGTGCTTCTGCTTCACCGAGCAGAAGCTTAACCCGGGTCAGGAAGTGCGCATGCCGGTCATCTATTATGTGGATCCGGCGATTCTCGATGATCCGGGCGCGAGCAACATCGAAGAGATCACGCTCAGCTATACCTTCAACGAAACACCGGAAAGTGCGGCAGCGGCTACGCAGAAGACCATTGCACAACCGATGGAAAAGCCTCTGGACCCGGCGCGAACGCGGCGATAAAGGCCAGTTTGAACTGCGTATCGGGCGCCATGTCCGAACCACGCTTACATGACCAGATTTGACTGGGGGATTTCGACGATCATGGCCGGCGCAAAGAACCACGATTATCACATTCTGCCGCCTGACATCTGGCCGGTGATCGGCGCTTTCTCGGCGCTGACGATGGCCACCGGCGGCGTGTTCTGGATGCACAAGATGGCTGGTGGCACCGCCATCTTCTCGCTCGGGCTGCTGGGCGTGCTCGTCACGTTCTTCTCGTGGTGGGGCAAGGTCATCAAGGAAGCGCATGCGGGCGATCACACGCCGGTGGTGCAGCTTCACCAGCGCTATGGCATGATCCTGTTCATCGCTTCGGAAGTGATGTTCTTCGTCGGCTGGTTCTGGGCTTTCTTCGATTTCTCGCTGTTCCCTTCGACGATTGCCGAAGTGGTCGGTGGCCAGTGGCCGCCCAAGGCGATCGAAGCGGTCATGGACCCGTTCGACCTGCCGCTGCTCAACACGCTGATCCTGCTCTGCTCGGGCACCACGCTCACCTGGGCGCACCACGCGCTGATCCATGGTGACCGTGACGGCCTCAAGAAGGGCCTCTGGGCAACGATCATTCTCGGCCTCGTGTTCTCGGCCATTCAGGCCTACGAATACGCGCACGCACCGTTCGCCTTCGGCACCAACACTTATGGCTCGGCCTTCTACATGGCGACCGGTTTCCACGGTTTCCACGTGATCGTCGGCACGATCTTCCTGATCGTCTGCCTGATTCGCGCCTACAAGGGCCACTTCACCCCGCGCCAGCACTTCGGTTTCGAAGCTGCCGCGTGGTACTGGCACTTCGTTGACGTGGTGTGGTTGTTCCTATTCGTCGCCATCTATGTATGGGGCGGTTGGGGCTACAAGATCCACTGATGCCAGACGGCGAAAGCCCCAAAGGCGATCGCAACAC
>JAZKBJ010000013.1:5472-6301 GCA_040388685.1 Pseudomonadota bacterium | reverse complement strand
GGCAGCCGGGGATTACCCAGGCTGCCCTTTTCGGTTTGTGCCCACGTTGTGGCGCGAAAGGCCTGTGGGACGGCCCAGCGAACGTGGCAGCCCGGTGCGATGCTTGCGGGCTTGATTTCGCCCGCTTCGAACCAAAGGGCAGAGGCCTCTACCTCGTCGTCCTGCCGGTCACGATCCTGCTGATCCTCGCGGCGCTGAAGCTGGACGAGGCGGTGCAATTGCCCGTGTGGGTGCTGGTCCCGCTGTGGGGGATCGCCGTGCCGCTCGCCGTGATCGGCGCGCTGCGCCTCGCCAAGACCGTCGTTCTGCGCGCGCGACTCGAAAAACAAGGACTGCTGTGATGCGCCGTCTGCCGATTGTCCCGACGATCATCGTCCTGATCGCAGTGGGCATCATGATCCGCCTCGCCATCTGGCAGCTTGACCGGATGCACGAGAAGGAGGCGATGCTGGCGCGTTATACCGCAGCCCAGGCAGCAGGGACGGAAATGCCGTTCCCGATCAGACCCAGCAGCGTTGAAGCAGCACTTTACCATCATTCCGCCCTCGATTGCCTCGGCGCAAGCAACCCGACGTCGCGCTCTGGTCGCAACGCCAATGGCGACGCGGGCATTGCCCAGATCGTAACCTGCCGCCTCGGCGATGGAACAGACGTCGAAGTCGTGCTCGGTGTCGGCCAGACCCCGGCCACGGTGGCATGGAGCGGCGGCAAGGTCACCGGCTGGATCGCTCCCGGCCCGAAACTCATCGCCGATCCGGCGCAGGCTGGGCTGGCTGCCAATGCCCGCCCGGACCCGAACGATATCCCCAACAACCACTGGTCCTACGCG
>JAZKBJ010000013.1:4143-5462 GCA_040388685.1 Pseudomonadota bacterium | reverse complement strand
GTGGCGGGGCGGCTGGGTTTCAGGGATCATCGCGCCGATGGGCAAGGCCGCGGTCCGGGTCGTGGCCGACCCGCCACTCGCCGGTCTTCAGGCCAACGCGCGCCCCGATCCAAAGGACCTGCCCAACAACCACTGGTCCTACGCGATCCAGTGGTTCCTCTTCGCCGCCGTCGCGCTGATCATCTACGCCATCGCCCTGCGCAAACGCTGGCAGGAGCGCTGAGCCCGTCCTCTGCTCAACACGAACGGATCATGGCGCTGCGTGGCGAGAGCCAGAATCCTTGCCACACAGCCCCGTGGCCGCTAACCGGCCAATCCCATGAAGTACGTCAGCACCCGGGGGCAGGCCCCTTCGCTCGATTTCCGCGGCGTCACGCTCGCAGGCCTCGCCTCCGATGGCGGTCTTTACGTGCCCGAAACGTGGCCGCAGTTCAGCGCGGATGAAATCGCCGCGATGGCCGGGCTGCCTTATGCGCGGCTTGCGCAAAAGATCATGCAGCCCTTCGTCGGCGATTGCCTGACGCCGGAACGCCTCCTGCAACTGTGCGAACAGGCCTATGGCCGCTTCGCCCACGCTGCCGTGGTGCCGCTCAAGCAACTCGACGAAACCCAGTGGGTGCTCGAACTGTTTCACGGCCCCACGTTGGCGTTCAAGGACGTCGCGCTGCAATTGCTCGGCCTGCTGTTCGAGGAATTTCTGGCACAAGGCGACGATCATCTGACCATCGTCGGCGCCACCTCGGGCGATACCGGCTCTGCCGCGATTGACGCCGTCGCAGGACGCGCCAAGGTCGATATCTTCATGCTCCACCCGCATGGCCGCGTATCCGATGTGCAGCGCCGCCAGATGACCACGGTGATCGCGCCCAACGTCCACAACATCGCCATCGACGGCAGCTTCGACGATGCGCAGGCGATGGTGAAGCGCATGTTCAACGATGCGGCGATGACCGGGCGCTTCGGCATTGCCGCTGTAAACTCGATCAATTGGGCGCGCCTGATGGCGCAAGTGGTCTATTACTTCTACGCCGCGCTCCAGCTTGGCGCGCCGCAGCGCGAGGTCGCGTTCGCAGTGCCGACCGGCAATTTCGGTGATGTGTTCGCGGGCTATGTCGCGGCAAAAATGGGCCTGCCGATCGAGCGCCTGATCGTGGCCACCAACGTCAACGACATTCTCCACCGCGCGCTCTCGACAGGCGATTATTCGGCCAGCACCGTCACGCCCACCGCCGCACCGTCGATGGACATTCAGGTCTCGTCGAACTTCGAACGCCTGCTGTTCGATGGCTGCGGCCGCGATGGCGCTGCCCTGTCCGCGC
>JAZKBJ010000013.1:431-4133 GCA_040388685.1 Pseudomonadota bacterium | reverse complement strand
CTTTGAGTCCACCAAGGCGATGCAGCTGACGAATGCGCAGCGCGAATCGGCCGCCAGCCTGTTCAGCTCAGAACGCGCCGATTCGGGCGACATGGCCAACGCCATGCGCTGGGCCTATGAGGCCTGCGGCGAAGTGCTCGATCCGCACACCGCCATCGGCCTCCATGCCGCGCGCATCGCCAAGGGCATTCCGGCAGGCGTGCCCATCGTCACGCTCGCCACCGCGCACCCGGCCAAGTTCGTCGATGCGGTCGAGCGCGCCACCGGCCTTCGTCCCGGCTTGCCCGCCCGCGTGGGCGACCTGTTCGAGCGCGAAGAGCGCTGCGATCATCTGCCCGGCACTTACGAAGCCGTCGCGGCTTATGTCGCGGAGCGGGCCACAGCACGCCATGGCTGATCTCGATATCCAGCCAAAGCTGATGGTCGGTGAGGGCTGGGCAGACTTCGCCCTGCTCGATTCCGGCGATGGCCGAAAGCTGGAGCGCTATGGCAAGCACCGCTTCATCCGCCCCGAACCGCAGGCGATGTGGAGCCCGCGCCTGCCGCAATGGCCCGCCGACGCCGAATTCGTCCCTGGTTCCGACGAGGACGGCGGCGGGCGCTGGCAATACAACGGCCCGGTCCCGCGCGATGGCTGGGAGCTTGGCCGTGGCGACGTGCGCTTCACCGCCTCGTGCACGCCCTTCCGCCACCTGGGCTTCTTCCCCGACATGGCCCCGGTGTGGGACTGGATGGGCGAGCGGCTTCACGACAAGACCGATGCGCAGACGCTCAACCTGTTCGGCTACACCGGCGTCGGCACGCTGTCGCTCAGCGACTACGGCCCGGTAACCCACGTCGATGCCTCCAAGAAGTCGGTCGCGCAGGCCCGCGTCAACGCAGAGCTTTCAGGCATGACCGACCGCCCGGTGCGCTGGATCGTCGACGACGCCGCCAAGTTCGCCGCGCGCGAAGTGCGCCGGTCAAAGCGCTACGACGGCATCATCCTCGATCCGCCCAAGTTCGGGCGCGGCCCCGATGGCGAAGTCTGGCGGCTCGAGGAAAACCTGCCCAACCTCATCGCCGATTGCGCGCGCCTGCTCGATGCCGACAGCCGTTTCCTGTTCCTCACCGTCTATGCGGTGCGTATGTCCTCGCTCGCCATCGCAGGGCTGCTGGCCGAGGCGCTCAAAGGCCTGCCCGGTACGATCGAGCACGGCGACCTGTCGATCCGCGAGGAAGGCGAGGGCGGACGCCTGCTCCCCACCGCGATCTTTGCGCGCTGGAAAAACTGAAACGCACCACGCGGCGTGATGGACACGCCCGCGCCGCGATGCCAAGGCGAAGTCCATGTCAGACACCCTGATCCTCGAAGTCGCCAATCTTGAAACCGATGTCCTCACCGGGATCGATTCGGAAGAGACGGGCCGTCCGCAGCCCTTGCGCATTTCGATGCGGGTCGGGTTCAAGGTCAAGGATCGCTACACCCCCGATTGCCCGCTCAGCGCCAGCAAGAACTACATGGACCTCAAGTTCGCGGCAAGCGATGGCTTGCCCGAAGGGGTCCATTTCAAGCTGATCGAAGCCGTGGCAGACCATATCTGCGAAACGCTGTTCGTGCAGGATGACCGGGTGATGTGGGTGGAAGTGAAGATCGTGAAGCTGGCGATCAGCGAAAACGGCGAGGAAATCGGCATCACGCTCATGCGTGAGCGTCGCGCCTGATGCCAGTCACGCCACCGCTGGCGCTGGTGACCGGGGGCTGGCGGCGGATCGGCGGTGCGATTGCGCGCAAGCTGGCGGCAGAGGGCTGGGACCTCGCGCTGCACGCCCATCATGCAAAGACGTTCGATGCCGAATTCAAGGCCCAGCTCGAATGGCTCGGCGCGGTCGTCTATCCCGTTTCGGGCGATCTCGACGATCCCGCCTTCGCACCGCGCCTGCTGGACGAAGTGTCGCAAACCGCAGGTCGCGCGCCAGACTTGCTGGTCAATTCCGCCTCGCTGTTCCACGATGATCGAGCGGACACCATAACCGCCGAGGAACTGGAGCAGCACTTCCGCGTCAACCTGTTCGCGCCCCTGCTGCTGACGCGCGCCTTTGCCGAGGCCCTGGGCGAGCGTACCGGCTCGGTTGTCAACATTCTCGACCAGCGGGTGATGAACCCGGTGCCAGACCAGATCAGCTATACCTTGTCCAAGCAGGCGCTTCACGCGTCGGTGAGGACGCTCGCCCGCGCCATGGCCCCGCGCGTGCGGATAAACGGTGTCGCCCCCGGCCTGATCCTGCCCACGTCGGACTACGACGCCGCGCAATGGCAGCGGCTCGAAGAGATCATGCCACTCCGGCGACTGCCCGGAGCGGATGAAATCGCCGACGCAGTGCACTTCCTCGCCACCGCGCGTTCGGTCACCGGGCAGACTATTTTCGTCGATGCGGGCGCAAACCTTGAATCTTACCCCCGTGACTTCGTATACATGGAGAAGTGAGCAGCGCTTCCCTTAACGCCAACGCGCCCCTGATTGACCGTTTTGCGCGGCGAATCACCTATCTGCGCCTGTCGGTGACCGATCGCTGCGACTTGCGCTGCGCCTATTGCATGCCCGAGCGCATGGAATTTCTGCCCCGCGCCGAAGTCCTCACGCTCGAAGAAATGCACCGCCTCGCGCTTGCCTTCATCGAGCGCGGTGTGCGCAAAATCCGGCTCACGGGCGGCGAACCGCTCGTCCGGCGCGACATGATCCAGCTGGTCCAGGCGCTCGGCCGCAAGCTGGGGGACGGGCTGGACGAACTGACGCTCACCACCAACGGCACCCGACTTGCCGAGTTCGCCGACGATCTCGCGGCTGCCGGCGTCAAGCGGATCAACGTCTCGCTCGACACGCTGGACCGAGAGGCGTTCGCCAAACTCTCGCGCCGCGACATGCTCCCGCAAGTGCTCGAAGGCATCGCAGCAGCCAAGGCCGCAGGCCTCAAGGTCAAGATCAACGCGGTGGCGCTGAAGGATATCAACGAGGCGACCCTGCCCGATCTCATCGCATGGGCGCATGGTCATGGCCACGACGTTACCCTGATTGAGGTCATGCCGCTGGGCGAGGTCGAGGGCGACCGCTTCGACCACTACCTCCCGCTCGATGCCGTGCGCCGCGATCTGGAGCAGCGCTGGACGCTCACCCCCAGCGATGCCCGCTCGGGCGGTCCTGCGCGCTATGTCGATATTGCGCAAACCGGCGGGCGTCTCGGTTTCATCACCCCGCTGACGGGCAACTTCTGCGAGGGCTGCAACCGCATCCGCGTCACCGCCACCGGACAGCTCTACATGTGTCTCGGCGGGGAAGGCCGGGTCGATTTGCGCGCCGCATTGCGCTCGGACAATCCGGACGAGCAGCTCGCCACGGCTTTTGCCCGCGCCATGGGTGAGAAGCAGGAGCGCCATTCCTTCGTGATCGACCGTCCCGGCGGGGCACCGGCCGTTTCGCGCCACATGTCCACCACCGGCGGCTGACATGCCCCGTCTGGTATTCCTCGGACGCCTCGAAGACGTGGCGGGCATGGGCGAACTCGCCGTCGCGCCCGGCCCGGTCGAGCAGATTCTTGCACAGCTCGATCCCGCGCTCGCCTCCGGTGGCTCGCCCTTGTTCAATCGCGCGATCATTGCCGGCTGGAAGCGGCCGATGGGCATCGAGGTGCATTGGACGGTCGATGGCCCGCTCAACCTCCTCG
>JAZKBJ010000013.1:0-421 GCA_040388685.1 Pseudomonadota bacterium | reverse complement strand
GTGAGAATGGCGCTCAACGGTCGGCTGATCACCGACATGGGCGGGATTACGCTGGGTGAGGGCGACGAACTGGCATTCCTTCCTCCGGTCAGCGGCGGCTGACATGGCCGACGTCCGGTTGGCCCAATCGGTGCTCGACCCGGCGGCGGAGATCGCCGCCTTCAACGCAGCCCATCCATCTGCGGGCGGCATCGTCACCTTCCTCGGTCAGGTCCGCGAGGGCGGCGGCGTCGAAGCGCTCGAACTCAAGCACTACGGTCCGATGACACTGCCCGGCATGACCGAACTCGCCCGCGTGACCGAGCAGCGCTGGCCGCTCGAAGGCCTGCTGATCGTCCACCGCAGCGGCGTGACGTATCCCGGCGATCCGATCGTGCTGGTCGCCGCTGCCGCGCGCCACCGCCGCGATGCTTTCGCCGCC
>JAZKBJ010000012.1:671-6706 GCA_040388685.1 Pseudomonadota bacterium | reverse complement strand
GAAGCCGGGATCAGCGTCGATTGCCTGCCCTTGCTCGACGTGCGCCAGCCCGGCGCGCATGACGTGATCGGCGACCGTGCGCTGGGTAGTGAGCCAATGCGCGTGGCGGCACTTGGACGCGCGACGCTGGACGGGCTGCGTCGTGCAGGGGTGGCGGGGGTGGTCAAGCACATGCCGGGACATGGCCGCGCGCTGGCCGACAGCCACAAGGAATTGCCCACCGTCACCGCTTCGGCGGAGGAACTGGAAACCGACCTCGCACCGTTCCGCACGCTCCGGCAGGCCAGCATCGCAATGACAGCCCATGTGCGGTTTACCGCGTGGGATGCCGACAATCCCGCGACCCATTCGTCATTCGTGATCGAGGAGATTATCCGCAAGAGCATCGGTTTTGACGGGCTGTTGCTGACCGACGATCTCGACATGCAGGCCCTGGGCGGCAGTGTGCCGGAACGCGCGGCCAAGGCGCAGACAGCCGGGTGTGATCTGTCGCTCAACTGCTGGGCGAAGATGGACGACATGGTGGGAATCGCCTCCGCTCTTGATGCCATGAGCGCGCAGACTGCCGCGCGGCTCGAGCGGGCCTTGACGCCGACTGCTGCATTCGATGGCCCGGCGGACCTCGGTGAACAGGCCACGCTTTTCGCCTTGCGCGACCGGTTGCTGGACCTCGCGTGATGGAAGATGTCACCGCGCCCACGCTGTTTTCAGGCGATGAAGCGTGGGACGGCATCGCGTCGGCGCAGTCCGACGACGCGGCGCTCTATCTGGAACTCGACGGGTGGGAAGGGCCGCTCGACCTGCTGCTGGAACTGGCGCGGCGGCAGAAGGTCGATTTGCGGACGATTTCGATCCTCGATCTGGTCGACCAGTATCTGGGCTATATCGAGCGGGCCGAGGCGCTCAAGCTGGAAGTGGCGGCGGACTATCTGGTGATGGCGGCGTGGCTCGCCTACCTCAAGTCGCTGCTGCTGTTGCCGCGTGATCCCGAAGTGCAGCCAAGCCCCGAGGAACTGGCGCTCAAGCTGCAACTGCGGCTGCAACGGCTTGGCGCGATGCGTGAGGCGGGGGCGCGGCTGATGGGGCGTGACCGGATCGGGCGCGACGTGTTTGTGCGCGGCAATCCCGAAGGTTTGCGAGTGGACCGCAAGGCCTTGTGGAAATGTGATATTTTCTCGCTGATTCAGGCCTATGGCGCGATCAAGCTGCGCAATCAGCCGGTGGTGCACATGGTGCGCGAGCGCGCGGTGATGACACTGGACGCGGCCTTGACGCGCGTGGGAAAGATGCTCGGTATTGCAATCGAGTGGACCGATTTGCGCGCCTTTCTGCCGCTCGATGCCGACCCCCGTTTGCGTAAGTCTGCGCTGGCTTCGAGCTTTCTGGCGGCGCTGGAACTGGCCAAGCAGGGCCGGGCGGAGATTGCGCAGGACAGCGCGTTCGGCCCGCTGATGCTGCGGGCGGCTCCTTCGACAAGCTCGGGTCGAGCGGTATGAGCGGGAGGCCGGACGACCTTGTTCGCGCGGTTGAGGCGACGCTGTTTGCTGCCGAACAGCCGATGACGGCGCAAGAATTGTCGGTGCATCTGGCTGGCGCGTCGGTGGCAGATGCGCTGGAGGAACTGGCGGAGACGTATGCCGAGCGCGGTGTCCGACTGGTCGAGCGCGGAGGGCGCTGGCATTTCCAGACCGCGCCCGATCTCGCGCACCTGCTCCGCCGCGAAAAGGAAGAGCCACGCCGCCTGTCGCGCGCGGCGACCGAGGCACTGGCGATTGTCGCCTATCACGAGCCGGTCAGCCGCGCCGAGATCGAGGCCATCCGCGGCGTGCAAACCGCCAAGGGCACGCTCGACGTGCTGCTTGAGGCGGGATGGATTCGCATTTATGCCACGACGCCCGATTTCCTGACGAATTTTGGGTTGGAATCGCGCCGTGATCTGCCCGGAATTGAGGAATTGCGGGCCGCAGGGCTGCTTGATCCGGTGGATGAGGCGTTTGCCGTCTTGACGGGGGCGGATGATGAGGACACGGGGGCAATTGAACCGTCAGGCGGGGACGGTAAAAGCAGCCAAATGGATTAGCTGGTCAGACGCGACCGGAATTCCTATCTAAGGGTCTCGCGCTTCAACAGAGGCGTAAAGGAGTTAGTGACATGGGTGGTCTTTCCCTTCCGCACCTGATCGTGCTGGCGCTGGTCGTACTGGTGCTGTTCGGCCGTGGCCGCATTTCCGAAATGATGGGCGATTTCGGCAAGGGCATCAAAAGCTTCAAGCAGGGCATGCATGAAGAGGACAACAAGCCTGTCCCCGCGCCGCCCGCGCAGATCCAGCAGCAGGTCCCGCCTGCGCAGCCGGTATCGCAGCCGACCTCGACGACCGATCAGGCGCAGTAAGCCCATTCGCGCACAGTCGCTGAGGGCCGCAAGCCATGTTTGACATCGGCGCATCCGAACTGTTGGTGCTGGTCATCGTGGCGATCGTCGTGATCGGCCCGAAGGACTTGCCCATGGCGCTGCGCACCGCCGGGCGCTGGGTGGCGAAAATGCGCGCCATGTCCAACCACTTCCGTTCGGGCATCGAAACCATGATCCGCGAGGCGGAGATGGAAGAGATGGAACGCAAGTGGAAAGAGCAGAACGAGCGGATCATGCGTGAAACCGCCGCGCAGGAAGCTGCTGCGGCGCAAGGCCAGACGGCTGCTGCGGCCGACGACCAGAATGATCCACTGCCGACAGCCGATGCATCACCCACGATGGTCGGGCCGATGCCGCCGGAGGACAAGGTTCGCGATCTGCCCGGTCCGGGGAGCGTCCAGCCATGATCAGCGACATCGACGAAAGTCAGGCACCGCTGCTCGATCACTTGCTGGAACTGCGCACACGCTTGCTGCGCTGCGTTTACGCGATGCTGATCGCCTTTGCGGTGTGTTTCTATTTTGCCGACGACATCTTCTCGATCCTCGCCCGCCCACTGGTGGTGGCGTTTCCGCCGGGGCAGGGCAAGCTGATCTACACCAAGCTCTACGAAGCGTTCTTCGTCGAGCTCAAGGTGTCGATGTTCGCGGCGTTCTTCATCAGCTTTCCGGTGATCGCCAACCAGTTGTGGGCCTTTGTGGCGCCGGGGCTTTATGTGAAGGAAAAGAAGGCGTTCCTGCCGTTTCTTTTCGCCACGCCGATCCTGTTCACGATGGGGGCGAGCCTCGCCTACTTCATCGTCATGCCCACCGCGTTCAAATGGTTCCTTGGTTTTGAGGGCAACAAGGGCGGGTTGCAACTTGAGGCTTTGCCGGGGACGGGCGATTACCTGAGCCTTGTGATGCAGTTCATCCTCGCCTTCGGGATCAGCTTCCTGCTGCCGGTGTTGCTGATGTTGCTCAACCGCGCCGGGATCGTCAGCCGCGACCAACTGGTCAAGGCGCGCCGCTATGCGATCGTTGTGATCTTCCTGGTGGCAACCGTCGCAACGCCGCCAGACGTCGTTTCACAGCTGATGCTGGCGATTCCGTTGCTGATCCTGTTCGAAGGCACGCTGGTGCTGATGCGCTTTACCGAGCGCGCCGATGCCAAGCGCAAGGCTGAAGAGGAAAAGGGTGACCTCGTGGCTCTGTCAGCGGACGAGCAGCCACCGCTTCTGCCCTGAGGTTTGGGATCAGAACGTGAAACGGGGGCCGCAGCCCCCGTTCCTGAATTTTGGCACTGGCCCCGGATGAGGCCGCAAAGCCCCCGATTGAGAGAGCGGCACGGGCATTTGCAACGCAGCTTCGGACACCCCGTCCTCCACCTTCCGCGTCGGGCTGTCTAACGCTTGTCGGCTGCAGTGGTTTCCGGCCCTTCTTCCGCCGACCAGACGCGACCGCCGCCAATCCACGTTTCAACGACTTTTGTTGCGCGGATCTGTGCCGGATTTGCGACGAATGGATCGGTATCAACCAGCACGAAGTCCGCACGAAGCCCCGGAGCGAGCCGTCCAAAGCGCTGTTCGGCAAAGCCTGCATAGGCAGCGCCGCTGGTATAAGCAGCAAGGGCGCTGGTGCGATCGAGCCGTTCCTGCGGCTGCCAGCCGCCATCGGGCTGCCCGTCCGGCCCCTGCCTGCTGATGGCTGAAGCAATCCCCGCCCAAGGGTCGGGCACTTCAACCGGCGCGTCCGATCCGAACGCGAGCTTCGCGCCTGCGGCCTGCAGCGACTTCCACGCGTAGGCCCCGGCGAGGCGATCAGGGCCGAGCCGGGCTTCGGCCATGAGCCGGTCAGATGTCTGATGGACCGGCTGCATCGAGGCGATCACGCCGTTGCGGCCAAACCGCGCAAAGTCCTTGGGATCAACGATCTGGGCGTGTTCGATGCGCCAGCGGCGATCGCCGCCGTAAGTTGCCGAAAGATCCTCGATCGCGCCGATGGCGATCGCATTGGCAGAATCGCCGATGGCGTGGATGGCCACCTGAAACTTGTCCATCGCGGCGCGGCTCATCAGATTGCCGAGCTGGGTTTGCGACAATTGGCCGAGGCCGCGCGTTCCCGGCGCATCGGCATAAGGCGCCTTGAGCAGCGCGCCGCGCGATCCGAGTGCACCATCGAGGTAGAGCTTCACCCCGCCCATGCGCAGGCGGTCGGCATAGAGCCATGGCGATGGGCCGGGGCCGCCGATCAGGACCATCTGATCGACACCGGCAGCATAGGCCATAATCCGCACGTAGAGCCGGTTGGCATCGCCCGCGCGGCGATAGGCCTGCCAGTCCTCGATCCCGGTGCCCATGTCGGCCACGGCGGTCACCCCGCGCTTGAACAGAATCTGCTGCGCCGTGGCGAGCGCGGTGTCGCGGTCATCAGGGCGCGGCGGCGGAACGCGCGTGGCAAGGAGTTCCATCGCCCCATCGACCAGCACGCCTTGCGGGATGCCGTCGGCTCCCCGCTCAATCTTTCCGCCAGCCGGGTCCTTGGTTGCGGCCGTAATTCCAGCCGTCTTGAGTGCGGCGCTGTTTGCCCAGCCAGCGTGGCCATCGACGCGCTGGAGCCATGCGGGGCGGCCGCCCGTTACGGCATCGAGTTCGGCGGCCGTGGGGAATCGTCCGAGCTTCCAGGTTTCCTGATTCCAACCGCGCCCGATGATCCACGGCCTATCGGGATGCTCGGCTGCGAACCTGGCGATCCTGCCAAGCGCATCCTGCAGGGAAGTGGTGTCGGACAGGTCAAGCGTGAGTGCGGCAAAGCCGATATCCATGACGTGGGCGTGGGCGTCGATCATGCCGGGCAGCATGACGCGGCCCTTGCCGTCGACATGGTACTGGTATTCCTTGCGGGGTTTGGGCTTCTTGTCGCCCGCATGGATAACGCGCACGATTGTCCCGGCGCTGTCGAACAGGAGGCCTGTGAAGCTTTCGACCTGGCCGTTCGTGCCAATGGTCGAGCCGCGCACGTTGTCGACCAGCGTATCGGCAAGCGCGGAGGTGGAGATGCCGAGCAACAGCGCGCCCAGCGCAAGGCGGACTCGGCTCATTTGCCTGCCTTGCGCCGGGGCAGGCGCCGTATCAGTGCACTGGTATCCTCGCGGCCATGGCCCATGGCTTGTATGTCGACGTAGAACTGGTCGACCAGCGCGGTGACGGGCACGCTGGCACCGATGTTGCGCGCTTCGTCCATGGCGAGGCCAAGATCCTTGCGCATCCAGTCGACGGCCAGGCCGAAATCGAACTCGTCGCGCGCCATGGTGTGGAAGCGGTTGTCCATCTGCCACGATTGCGCCGCGCCGCCCGATATAGCCTCGAACACCTTGTCGAGATCGAGATGGGCGGCCTGGGCAAAGCGGATCGCTTCGGACAGGCCCGCCAAATTTGCGGCGATGCACATTTGATTGGCCATCTTGGTGGTCTGCCCGGCGCCGGATTTGCCGACATGGACGACGCGCTTGGCGTAAGCCGCAAGGATCGGGCGTGCAGCCTCGACCGCCTTGAGGCTGCCGCCGCACATGACCGCAAGTTTGCCTGCCTCAGCACCGGATTGCCCGCCGGTGACGGGTGCGTCGACGCAGAGCAACTCCTTGTC
>JAZKBJ010000012.1:0-661 GCA_040388685.1 Pseudomonadota bacterium | reverse complement strand
GGTATGCTTATCATCGTGCTCGGCCGTCCAGCCCTCCACCGCGATCTGCCGTGCGATGCGCGCGGAAACGGTGGTGTGGTCGATGAACAGCGCCCCCCGGCGCAGCGTTGAAAAGGCACCATTCGGGCTGAGCACGACGTCGGCCAGATCATCGTCGTTGCCGACGCAGGTGATCACCACGTCTGCGCCATCTGCCGCTTCTGCGGGGCTTGAGGCGACGCGGACTTCGAGACCGGGATTTGCCGCCAGCCAATTTTCGGCACGTGCAGGCGTCCGGTTGTAGATCGTGAGATTGTGCCCGGCCTCACCGAGGTGCCGGGCCATGGCCCCCCCCATGACGCCAAGGCCGAGGAATGACACGCTGACGGGAGCGGCGGCGGGTGAGGGCTGGTCGGTCATGTCCATGTTCATATCCGCTTTGCGGCGCAGTGCCACCCCCGTCGGACGGTCTTGCCAGATTGCGGGCGGCATTGCATGAGCCCGCGCGATGAAACGCTGGACTGAAACGATTTCACGCCTTGCGCGGCTGGTGTTCTGGCCCGCGCTGGCGTTTGCGCTGGTCATGGCAGTCCTTCCCAAGCCGCCCGAACTGCCGACCGACGATCTGGGCGACAAGTTTCAGCACATGATGGCGTTCTTTACGCTCACAGTGTTGGCAGGG
>JAZKBJ010000011.1:11096-11661 GCA_040388685.1 Pseudomonadota bacterium | reverse complement strand
ACAAGCTCGATATTCCCAACGCGACAAGCGAAAAGCTCGACGAGACGTTCAAGCTGCTTTCGGGCATGGTCACCGCGCCGATCTTCACCGATCACGGCGTGAAGACCGAAGTGCCGATCGTGCTTGCCGAAATGCGCGAGCGGACCAGTCCGCAGTCGCGCGTGCTGGACCAGACGCGGGACCTGTTCTTCAAGAACCAGCTTCTCGCCTCGCGCGAGCGCCTGCTCGTGAAGGCGTTTCACGACAAGTGGTACCGGCCGGACAACACCGTGATCGTGGTGGCGGGTGACGCCGATCCGGCAGCGCTGGTCGCGCGGATCGAGCAATGGTTCGGCGGCTGGAAAGTCGCGGGCAAGAAGCCGGTCCAGCCTGATTTCGGCAAGCCTGTCGCGCCTGCCGGGCTTGATCCAAAAAACCCCGTGGGCGAGGCCAAGGTGCTGGTCGACGCGGCGCCGTTCCGTGTGCATCAGGGCAAGGAACTGAGCTACAACACCCTCGTGGACGCCGATGCCGCATGGGCGCTGCTCTGTGATTTGCCGGCGGAATTGCCTGGTTGTGTGATCAT
>JAZKBJ010000011.1:10714-11086 GCA_040388685.1 Pseudomonadota bacterium | reverse complement strand
AACCCCGTGGGCGAGGCCAAGGTGCTGGTCGAGCCTGACCTGCCGCGTATCGTGAACTGGGCGATCCTGCGGCCATGGTCCAAGGTCAACGACACGATCGTCTACAATCAGGGGCTGATGGTCGACCGGTTGGCGCTGGCGCTGATCAACCGGCGTCTTGAGGGCCGGGCACGCGGGGGCGGCAGCTATCTCGTTGCCTCGGTTGACGAGATGAAACAGGAGCTTTCGCGGTCTGCCGATGCCACTATCGTGACCGTCACCCCACTGGGTGATGACTGGAAAAGCGCCGTAACCGATGTGCGGTCGGTGATCGCGGACGCGCTTGCCACCCCGCCTTCTCAGGCGGAAATCGACCGTGAAGTGGCCGAGTTC
>JAZKBJ010000011.1:10187-10644 GCA_040388685.1 Pseudomonadota bacterium | reverse complement strand
AAGGTTGGCGTCGAAACGCAATCGACCATCGCCGGATCGAAAGCGGCGGACGATGTGGTCAACGCTGTCGACATCCGCGAGACGGTGGCCAATCCCGATACGGTTTATGGCATCTTCAAGAATTCCATCCCGCTGTTCAAGCCGGAGGCGGTGCTGGCCAGCACGCGAAAGCTGTTCCAGGGCACGGTGATCCGCCCTCTGATGATCACGCCAAAGGCAGGTGAGGCGGATGATGCGGCGCTGCGCATGGCTCTGACCCAGAAGGTCGATGCGGCCTCGGGCAGCCGCGTTGCCGCCAATACGCTCAAGTTCTCCGACCTGCCGCCGGTGGGAACGCCAGGCACCGTGTCCAGTGCGCGCCCCATCGGGCTGCTGGGCATCGAGCAGGTCGAACTGTCGAACGGGGTCAAGGTCCTGCTGTGGCCGAACGATGCCGAGCCGGGGCGGATCATCGTCA
>JAZKBJ010000011.1:0-10177 GCA_040388685.1 Pseudomonadota bacterium | reverse complement strand
CGGTGGCGGCTATTCGGCAATCGCGCCGCAGGATGCGGTCTATGGTCCTATCGGTGAAGCCGCGCTGATGGACAGCGGCATCGGCACGCTCGGGCGCGACGATCTCGACCGGCTGGCCACTGGCCGCAAGCTGAGTCTCGATTTCGATATCGACGACACCGCATTCCGTCTTTCAGCCGATACGCGGCCTGCTGATCTGGAGGACCAACTCTACCTTATGGCGGCCAAGCTGGCGTCGCCGCGCTGGGACCCCAATCCGGTGTTGCGCGCCAAGGCGGCGGCAAAGCTGCAGTACGAAAGCTACAATTCGTCACCGATGGCCGTGCTCGGACGTGATCTGACGTGGCTGCTGCGCGATGGCGATCCGCGCTATGCCACGCCCAATCCGGCGGAACTGGCCAAAGTAACGCCCGACGGCTTCCGCAAGGCGTGGGAGCCGCTGCTGGCGCAAGGGCCGATCGAGATCGACATGTTCGGCGATTTCAATCGTGAGCAGGCGCTGGCTTCGCTCGAGAAGACCTTTGGCGCGCTGCCCGCGCGAGTTGCCAGCGCTGCGCCCGCGCTGTCACCCAACATCCCGGCACACAACGCCGAACCGCTGGTGCTGACCCATCGCGGCGATCCGGGGCAGGCGGCGGCGGTCATGGCATGGCCCACGGGCGGCGGGCAGGCGGGCGTGCGCGAAAGCCGCCAACTCGAAATCCTCGCCCAGATCTTCAACAACCGCCTGTTCGACGCGATGCGCGAGAAGGTCGGCGCAAGCTATGCCCCGCAAGTGGGATCGAGCTGGCCGCTGGACTTGCCCTCGGGCGGCTATATCGCAGCGACGGTGCAACTACGGCCGACAGATTTCGATACGTTCTTTGCGGCGGCAGACAAGATCGCGGCAGACCTTGCGGCCAGCCCGCCGAGTGCCGACGAGGTCGCGCGGGTTACCGAGCCGCTGAAGCAGCTCATCACGCGGGCGAGCACTGGCAACGGCTTTTACATGTTTCAGTTGGAAGGGGCGGCAAACGATCCCCGCAAGATCGCAGGCATTCGCACGATCCTGAACGATTACAGCCAGACCACGCCCGAACGCATGCAGGCTCTGGCCGGGCGGTATTTGCGCAGCGACAAGAGTTGGCGGCTGAAAGTTGTGCCGGAGAAATCCGCCCCCTGATCGGGGTTCAGCACTTTGTGGATGAATTCCCGTTGCTGATACCAGTGGTGAGATTGCGGTTGTCGCGCACGATGACCGCAGCCTCCTCATGCATGGTGATGGGTTGGATGAACATCGTCCCGAACAGGCCTTTGTGCTTATACCATACCTCGGCAACCATGACGGCTGAGCCTGTCGGCGCAGTGATCCTGGTTTTGCCGACTGCAAGGCCATTTGCGAGCGGTGAAAGTGCGCTCCCGGTCAGATCTGGCTTGCCGTGAGCAGAATCCTTCTTGAGCGACCCCATGCATTGCTGCCAGTGGACGTATTGCTTGCCGGTGACTGCGTGAGTTTCAAGGCTTGACAGGATGACCCGGCCATCGGCGGCGAGGCCGATATTTTCCCCTTCCGCAATGGCACCGGACAAGACCGACGCGACATCGGCGCCAGTGATCGTCGGCGTCACGCCGCTGTTGTCGGTCTGGCCAAGGCGCGATGCGTTGTCGGCCAGCGCCACGGCGACCTGGCTGGCCTCCAGCGCGGACGCATTCATCCACGCGATTTCCGCGCCGTACATGCCCAGGATCATGAATACCGGCAGCACCAGTGCGAATTCGATGGTCGAAACGGCTGTGCGGTCGTGCAGCGGGGCGGTCAGGTGGCGGTAGCGTAATGTCACGCACAGCTTCCCGCGCTTGAGCCGTATCCGGCCTGGGTTGCAAAGGGCTGGTTCCGGGTGACCGCTGTCGAGGACAGGGTGCGGTTGTTCCAAAGCTTGGGCAGGAACGGAACCTTGAACACAGGCTGGAACGAGGCGTTGACGGTATAGACCACTACATCGCTCGCGCCGCCATCGCTGTCGGCCTTGCCCACATCCTCGTCCCACTGCCCATTGCGATTTTCGTCGGTGTAGGTCTCGTTGTTATCGCAGTGGCCGTTCTTGTTGGAATCGTTCCATTTTTCAGGACGTCCAATATCGGAAAAGTCGTAGTAGCTCTTGCGTGTCGTGGCGATTGTCACGCCCGGAAGTACCGGGCGGATCATGTCGAGCACCATGGCATCGGCTTCCGAGGTATTGCGCGTTTCCAGTGAGGATTCGCGCGCGGCCTTGCGAACGGCGCCCGCCAGCACCGATTTGCCATAGACCATCTGGCCCACGTCCATGATGCCAAGCAGCAGCAGCATGAACAGCGGCACGACGATTGCGAACTCGACGATAGTTGCACCTTCGCTGTCACAGCAGAGTGAGCGCTCCATCATTGCACCACCCGCAATTCACCGACCTGCTTGGCGATCGACTGGAAAGCGGCATCAAGCTGACTGGCATTGGCGGCAGTGAAGGCGCTCGCATCCGACGCGCAGGTTTGCAGCTGGGTGGTCATGGCCTGGGCAAAGGCAATGACCCAGATACGGATACCCTTGGCCTTGACCGCATCGCACAGGGCAAGGAAGCGCGAATTGTGCCGCGCCGTATCGTTAGTCACACCATCGTCGGTGACCCGGCGATCGTGGTATTCGATGCCCCACGATGACTGGATCGAATAGCTTGGTGCCATTTCGCCATCGGTCATGAAGATCAGGTGGCGCGATACTTCGCCGCCGTTGTCGGGCGCCTCGCGCACGTTGCTCGACCACATGCCATCGGGTGAGGCGAGCCGCGCCCCCCAGACCATGCCGATGTCGTGATACGTCCCGCCTTCGGGATTCAGCGAGTCAGCAAAGGCATAGTAGGCCGACTTGTTCATCGTGCCGAGTAGGCGCGCGGCCGTCGGGCAGTAAGACCCCGCCAACTGCCCGGTGGGTGAGGGCATCGCGCTGTTCATGTAGACCACGCCGCTGAAGGTCACCGTGCGGATATAGGCGACGTCTGGCCACATCGGCGCCCATTTGGTGGCGTTCGTGCCATCGGGCGCGGCGTCGATTTCGAGATCTTCGGCCCCGCTTGGTGTGAACTCGTTGATCGAGGACCACGTGAAAGCGTCTTCGGAAACGGTCGAGCGTTCCTCGATGCAGCCTCTCCACGTTGAAGATTGCGCCGCGCCATTTGTCCCGGTGTTGGTCGAGACGGCCTGGAACTGCTTGTACTGGCTCACATCATAGGTGACCGGGCGGTATTCCCATTTATCGAACGTCTGGGTGGTGGTGTATACGGGGTTGGCCGTCGAGACTGTCGTGGTCACCGTATTGCGCGAACCGGTGCGTGACTGGATCTTGTAAAAGAGAATTTGCCAAGAGCACTGGTAATAGGTGGCAGTCTGTGGCTGGGTCGTTACTGTGGTGACGACCTGCTGCCCCGATCCGTTGACGGTCGTTGTCGACGTGCTGGTCGCAGTGCCGCTATTTGACCAGGCCGTGTCTGCAGGCTTGGCATTGTTGCACGACGAAGAAGAGAGATAGGTGCTCGATCCATAGTTCGCCCACGCCGAATAGGTTGGTGTCGTCGTCGTGGTCGAAGGCGTGCCAGTTGTGGGTGTGCCATAGCCGGTGAGTGTCTGGACCGATTTGTAGATCGGCTTGCGCGACTGGATCGTCCAGCTGTCGACGAGGTAGTTCGGGTCGAGATCGACCAGAAGCTGGCCGACGTTGACTGAAGAGCTGTAGGGCACGAAGCCGTAGCGCACGCGGCCATTGGTGCCCGACAGCGCCGTTTCTACCGTATCGTAGAAGTTCTTCATCGACGCGCGCAGCGCCTGAATGCGGGTCTGCGTGCTGCCTGCAAGCAACGAGGACATCGAGCCGGTGGTGTCGAGCACCATCATGATGTCGCTGTTGCCAACACCCATCGATGCGGTGCAGTCGCTGACCAGCTTCATTTCGCCATAGCCGAAGATCTGCATCATGATCGGCGGCAGATAGGTCGTGGCAAGCCCATCTACAGTCCCGCCCTTGTCTGCCGACGAGGCAACGAAGGTGGTTTCGTTGGCATTGAACTGGTCGGGGTTGAAGTTGGCGTTGAAGTAGCTTTGCGCTTGGGCGTTGGCGGTAGAATCAAAGCCCTTGGTGGTCACAGCCTTGCGCCCGGCCAGCACGCCAGCATCGCACGCCGCCTGAAGCTTCGTCTGCGCCCGCCAGGCGCGGCTGATGTCGATCGCGCCGCCCAGCAATGCGGCCACCGCAAAGATCGCCATTGCGGCCAGCGGCAGGATATTGCCCGAGCGATTGCGCAAGAGTGCAGACAAGAGGCGGCGGCAATGGAACATGGCGCTTGAGGCGGGCTTCCTGACATGGCTAACGAGACCACCCTGAAACGGGATGCACGGCACGTCCGTTTGCGGATGGTCGAGGTTAACCTAGCCGTGCGTCGACCAAGCAACTGCTTACCGGGACTAGTGGATTTCACGTATGCCACGGCCCACGCCGATAGATTGCGGCACGTGCAAGGCTTCCTTTGCAATTCTTGCGCCACCGCCTTATGGCCCCGCCTCTTGAAAGGAAGGCAAAGTGGCACAGAACTGGACTGCGGAATCATGGCGTGGATATGAGGGACGGCATCTGCCGACCTATCCGAATGCCGATAAGCTGAACGAGGTCGAGAAGACCCTGACGAGCTTTCCGCCGCTGGTCTTTGCTGGAGAAGCGCGCGCGCTGAAGGCCGATTTGGCGCAAGTGGCTGCGGGCAAGGGTTTCCTGCTGCAGGGCGGGGACTGCGCCGAGAGCTTTGCCGAGTTCCATCCGAACAACATCCGCGACACGTTCCGCGTGCTGCTGCAGATGGCGGTTGTGCTGACTTTCGCCAGCAAGCAGCCGGTGGTGAAGGTCGGGCGCATGGCCGGACAGTTCGCCAAGCCGCGTTCGTCGCCGGTCGAAACGATCGGCGGCATCGAACTGCCGAGCTACCTTGGCGACAACATCAACGGCATCGATTTCACCCCGGAATCGCGCATCCCCGATCCCGAACGGATGCTGCGCGCCTATAGTCAGGCGGCGGCGACGCTGAACCTGCTGCGCGCGTTCTCGACCGGTGGATACGCCAATCTGCGCCAGGTCCACCAGTGGACGCTCGACCATATCGGCAAGAGTGCGTGGGCGACCAAGTTCAGCGAAATGGCCGACAAGATCGGCGAAGCGCTCGACTTCATGGAAGCCTGCGGCGTCGATCCGCGCACCGTCCCGCAGCTTCAGGGCACCAGCTTCTACACCAGCCACGAAGCCCTGCTGCTGCCGTACGAAGAGGCGATGACCCGGCAGGATTCGTTGACGGGCGATTGGTACGATACCAGCGCGCACATGCTGTGGATCGGGGATCGCACTCGCTTCGAAGGGTCGGCGCATGTCGAATACCTGCGCGGCGTGGGCAATCCTATCGGCATGAAGTGCGGTCCGTCGCTGACGCCCGACGCGCTGCTCAAGATGCTCGACACGCTGAACCCTGGCCGCGAAGCCGGACGCATGACCCTGATCAGCCGCTTCGGGCATGACAAGGTCGAGGCGGGCCTGCCCCAACTGGTGCGCGCGGTGCAGCGCGAAGGACATCCGGTGGTGTGGTCGTGCGACCCGATGCACGGCAACGTGATCAAGGCCGACAACGGCTACAAGACGCGGCCGTTCGACCGGATCCTGACCGAAGTGAAGGGCTTCTTCGCGGTCCACCGCGCTGAAGGCACCCACGCTGGCGGCATCCACATCGAGATGACCGGGCAGGACGTCACCGAATGCACCGGCGGCGCCATCGCGATCACCCAGGAAGGCCTCGCCGACCGCTACCACACCCACTGCGATCCCCGCCTCAACGCGGCGCAGTCGATAGAACTGGCGTTCCTGCTGGCCGAAGCGCTCAACGAAGAGCGTGCAGGGGCGAAGGCGGAAGCAGCCTGATCGACTTCCCCCCCTCCCGCTTGCGGGAGGGGGCGGGGGTGGGCCCTTCTTCCGTCACCGCTCGTGCCGCGTCGCCAACGCAATCCCCGCCAGATTCTGTGCCCGCTTGATCCAGCGGATGCGCACCGGTGGATTTTCTGCGGCGAGCGCCGAGAACCGCTCTAAATGCGCCTTGTCGCCGGGTGACTTGCTGCGAACCGTGCCGTTCGCCTGCGCGATCACGTTGCGGCTGTCGCCCACCAGTTCGAAAGGCGTCTCGCCAAGGGCTTGCGCGATTTCGAGCGCATGGATCAGCGCCAGCCATTCCGCATCGCCATTGCTGCCGTGGCCCAGATCATCGCGGACATGCGCCACGCCGCGCACCACCGCCGCGATTTCGACCGGGCCGGGATTGGGGCGGCAACCACCATCGAAATAGATTTTGAGCCTGCGCGACATGGGGAGGGTTCCTAGCGCGCACCTGCCTTCAGTGCGAAGGCCCATGCCGCTTCCGCCAGTGGATAGACGCGCTCGGACGTCGCCTTCGCGTGAGCGCTCGACGCGGTGCCATCAATCACGCGCTTCTTGATGCCCTGCACGATCCCGGCGAGGCGAAAGAAATTGAACGCCAGACACCAGTTGATGTCGGGAATCACGTCGCGCCCGGTCTTCTCGCAATAGCGCGCGACAATCTCGTCCAGTTCGGGAATGCCAAGCACTCTTCGGTCAAGGTCCTGTACGCCGGACCGGCCTTCGTTGTCGGTCACCCACGCCATGCACAGATAGGTGAAATCGGCCAGCGGATCGCCCAGCGTGGACAACTCCCAGTCCAGCACCGCCACGACCCTTGCCTCATCGGGCGCGAAGATCAGGTTGTCGATCCGGAAATCCCCGTGGACGATGCTGGTGCGGTCCTGTTGCGGCAATGTGGCTGGCAGCCACGCGATCAGGCGCTCCATCTCGGGCATCGTCTCGGTTTCCGCGAGGCGGTACTGCTTCGTCCAGCGCTCGACCTGCCGCCCGAAGTAATTCCCGGGCTTGCCATAATCCGCAAGGCCCGCCGCTGCGGCATCGGCCTGATGCAGCGTCGCCAGCGTATCGACCATCGCAAAGTAGGTCGCGCGCCGGAATTCGGGCGTCGCCCCCGGCATCGCACCGTCCCAGATCGTGCGTCCGTTGACGCAGTCCATCACATAGAACCACGATCCGATCACCGCATCGTCGGTGCACAGCCCATATTGCCGCGCGACCGGAAATCCGGTGCGGAACAGCCCCGCCTGCACCTTGTATTCCCGGTCCACCGCGTGCGCGGACGGCAGCAGATTTCCGAACGGTTTGCGCCGCAGGACATAGGGGCCGGACGGGCTGTCGATCCGGTATGTCGGGTTCGACTGCCCGCCTTTGAACTTGGCCGTGGTCAGCGGACCCTCGAAGCCCGCAACATTGGTCTCGCACCAGCGGGTGAGTGCGGCTTCGTCGAGCCGGTCAGCCCCTTGCGGCGCGATTGTGCCGGTAAAGGCGGTCTGGGCGTCGAGTGGCCCGGTCATGTGCCGAAAACGATGACCGAGCGGGCGGAATGGCCCTGCTTCATCTTCTCGAAGCCTTCATTGATGCCCGAAAGCGGGATACGCTCGGCAATGATGCTGTCGAGATCGAGCAGGCCGCGCATGTAGAAATCGACAAGGCGCGGCAGGTCCACCGGGAAGCGATTGCGGCCCATCAATGCGCCCTGCAGTTTCTTGTCCGACAGCAGATCCATCGCCGATAGCCCGACCTTGTGGTTCAGCGGCATCATTCCGACAATGGTTGCCGTGCCCCCGCGCCGCAGTGCCGCCACGGCCAGATCGCCCGAAGCCGGGCGGCCCACGGCCTCGATAGCGTGGTGGACGCCGCCCTTGGTCATCTCGACAATGGCCTTTGCCGCATCCGGCCCGGCATCGATGGCGTCGGTCGCGCCCAGCTTCAGCGCCAGTGCGCGCTTTTCAGGCATGGGATCGACCGCGATGATCCTCCCTGCTCCTGCGATTTTCGCGGCATTGACCGTCGCCAGCCCGACCCCGCCGCAGCCGACCACGCAGATCGTTTCACCCGGCGTCAGCTTGGCCGCGTTTAACACCGCGCCCGCGCCGGTCGTCACCGCGCAGCCGATAATCGCGGCGCGGTCCAGCGGCATCTCCGGGTTGATCGCCACGCAGGCGTGTTCGTGCACCAGCATCTGTTCGGCAAAGGCCGAGAGGTTGAGCATCTGGTTCACCGCGCTGCCATCGTCGCTGCTGGTGAGGCGCGGCGCATCGCTCAGGCCTCGGCGCGTGTCTGCGCCAAGGCATAGCGACATGTGCCCGGTCACGCAGAACTCGCAATGCCCGCAATAGGCGGAAAGGCAGGTGACCACCGCATCGCCGACCTTGACCGTACGCACCTCGGAGCCGACCGCCTCGACGACGCCCGCCGCCTCGTGTCCGGGAACGGCGGGCAGGGGATGCGGATAGGCGCCGTCGATGAAGTGCAGATCCGAGTGGCACAGCCCGCAGGCGGCGGTGCGGATCAGCACCTCGTGGGGACCAGGCTTTGCCACGGTCAGGTCATGGATTTCCAGCGGCTTGCCCGGTTGGACGAGGACGGCGGCTTTCATGCGTGTTGTCTCCCGGTCTTCAGCGCGCCACGCCCAGATCGCCGGAACTGAAGCCACGATCACCGCCGGGCGTGTCCGAATGGCGGGCGAATTCGATCCGCGCAATCGACCGTGCATGGACCTCGTCCGGGCCATCGGCAAGGCGCAGCGTGCGCATGTGGGCATAGGCCTGCGCCAGCCCGAAGTCCTCGGACACGCCGCCGCCGCCGTGCGCCTGTATCGCATCGTCGAGAATGCGCAGCGCCATGTTCGGAGCCTGCACCTTGATCATCGCGATTTCGAGCGCGGCGGCCTTGTTGCCGACCTTGTCCATCATGTCCGCCGCCTTGAGGCAGAGCAGGCGGGTCATGTCGATATCGATGCGGGCACGCGCAATGCGCTCTTCCCACACCGATTGTTCGGACACGCGCTTGCCGAAGGCGACACGGCTTTGCAGGCGGCGGGCCATCTTGCCCAGCGCCTCTTCGGCCACCCCGATCGTGCGCATGCAGTGGTGAATGCGGCCCGGCCCGAGGCGGCCTTGCGCGATCTCGAACCCGCGCCCTTCGCCCAGCAGCATGTTGGAGGCGGGCACCCGCACATCCTTCATTTCGATTTCCATGTGGCCGTGCGGCGCATCGTCATAGCCGAACACGGGCAGGTGGCGCAGGATCGTCACGCCTGGCGCGTCGAGCGGCATCAGCACCATCGACTGCTGCTGGTGACGTCTTGCCTCGAAATCGGTCTTGCCCATGACGATGGCCACCTTGCAGCGCGGATCGCCCGCGCCCGATGACCACCATTTCGTGCCATTGATGACGTATTCGTCGCCCTCACGCCGGATCGACGTCTCGATGTTGGTGGCGTCGGACGAGGCGACCTGCGGCTCTGTCATCAGGAAGGCCGAGCGCGTTTCGCCGTCCATCAGCGGGCGCAGCCACTGTTCCTTCTGCTCAAGCGTGCCATAGCGGTGGAACACTTCCATATTGCCGGTATCGGGTGCGGAGCAGTTGAACACCTCGCTCGCCCAGCCAACCCGGCCCATTTCCTCGGCGCAGAGCGCATATTCGAGATTGGTGAGGCCCGGACCGTCGAACTCGAACGTCTCGTCGACATGGTGATGCCCGCCGTTGCGCGGCGGCATGAACAGGTTCCAGATGCCTTGCGCTTTGGCGCGGGCCTTCTCCTCCTCGATCGTCCGGATCACTTTCCAGCGGTCGGCGGTCGCCTGTTCCGCCTTGTAATCCTTGTCGCGCGGGCGGACATGATCCTCGATGAACTGCCGGACACGGTCGCGCCAGTATTTCTGGCGGTCGGTGGGTTCGAAATCCATGAAGCTCTCCTTGGGGCACGCCCGAACGTTGCTTGGCGGTAGTGTCCAACGGGCGCGGGGGCATTTCAAGCAAAAATTTAAGCGGGCGATTAAGTGGTCAGCCTTTTCCGCCTTCGGCCATCTGTTGCAGTGCGTCGAACAGGCCGGGCATGGTGGGATCCCAGCTATGACGCGGCCCGATGGTCATGCCGCCATCGACGATCAGCGACGTGCCGGTAACAAAGCCTGCCGCCTCGCTGGCCAGAAACAACACGGCTTGTGCGATGTCGTCCGCCTGTCCGCCGCGCGCGACCTGGAC
>JAZKBJ010000010.1:2505-6151 GCA_040388685.1 Pseudomonadota bacterium | reverse complement strand
CGCCTGGTTGTCGCCCAGACCGCCGAACGGTTCCCACTCGCTTCCCGGCGCGATACCCATGCTGGTGCGCAGCTGTCCGATCTGCGTCGGGTTCATCATGCCCGAATGGTTGTCCTTGTGCCCCGCCAGCGGCAGGCCATAGCCCTTGACGGTATAGGCGATGAACAGCGTCGGGCGTTCGTCCTGCGCGCTGTCGAAGGCGTCGATCAGGCTTTCGATGCAGTGGCCGCCCAGATTGGTCATCAGCGCGGCGAGGGCATCGTCATCAAAGCTGTCGAGCAGATTTTTCACGTTGGGCCTGCCGCCGATATCGGTCGTGAGGCGCTCACGCCATGCCGCACCGCCCTGATAGGTCAGGGCGGCGAATTCTGCGTTGGGGCAATTGTCGATCCATTCCTCGATCGACTTGCCGCCGGGCCGCTCGAACGCCGCGCGCTGGAGCTTGCCATGCTTCAGCGTGATGACCCGCCACCCGCACGTTTCGAAGATGTCGTCGAACCGGCGGAACATGCGGTCAGCGGTCGTACTGTCGAGCGACTGGCGGTTGTAATCGACGACCCACCAGCAGTTGCGGATATCGTGCTTGTAGCCCTCGATCAGGCATTCGTAGATGTTGCCCTCGTCGAGTTCGGCATCGCCCATCAGCGCAATCATCCGGCCCGCATCGGCTTCGGCCAGTTTGCCGTGCGCGATCAGGTAGTCCTGGACCAGGCTCGAAAACGCGGTGATCGCAACGCCAAGGCCCACCGACCCGGTCGAAAAATCGACCGGGATCTTGTCCTTGGTCCGCGAGGGATAGCTTTGTGCGCCGCCCAGCGCGCGAAAACGCTGCAACTGGTCGAGCGACTGGTTGCCCAGCATGTAATGGATCGCCTGCAGCAGCGGCCCGGCATGAGGCTTGACCGCAACCTTGTCCTGCGGACGCAGCGCGTGAAAATAGAGCGCCGACATGATCGCGGTCATCGAGGCGCAACTGGCCTGATGCCCGCCGACCTTCAGGCCATCGCGCTTGGGCCGGATGTGGTTGGCGTTGTGCACTGTCCACGACGACAGCCAGCGCAGCCGCGCATCGAGCGCTTCCAGCGCCGCCAGCGTTTCCGCCCGTGTTTCTATACCTGCTTCGGTGCCCGCTGCGATGGTCGTGCCAGCCATTTGAACCTCTCCGGATTACGAATTGGTATGGTAGCCGAACCGGATCGGGCATGTCTTTGCGAAGTCAGTCGCAGAAATTCATGATATTGGCATATTCTGCTATCAATGTGCAGACTGGGGTAAAATATGCCAAAATATGAGCCAGACGCGATTGATCGCAGAATTCTCGACAAGTTGCAGGAGAATGGCCGCATCACCAATCAGGAATTGGCGGATGCGGTCGGCCTCTCACCCAGCCCCTGCTTGCGCAGGGTGCGGAATCTGGAAGCGTCGGGCATCATCTCTGGCTATGTCGCGCTGGTCGATCCCGATGTTGTCGGCCTGTCGGTTGCCGCTTTCGTCCGGGTCCGTCTCGACCAGCAGGATGACCGCCATCTCGCCGAATTCGAGGCCGCCGTGGCCGAATTTCCCGAGGTCATGGAATGCTATCTGATGTCGGGCGATGCCGATTATCAGATGCGCGTGCTGGTCGGTTCGCTTCGTGCGTTCGAGGATTTCCTGCGGCACCGCCTGACCCGCGTGAAAGGCGTGGCCAACGTCACCACCAGCTTCGCGCTGCGCCCCGTCATCTACAAGACGGCATTGCCCGCGCGGGTGTGAGCCGCCCCGCAGGAAATGCGCGGCACTTGCTGGTACGATTGATCCTTGCCGCGTAGTTGCTGCGGTGCCTGCCACTTGACGGCGTGATCTTGATGGTGATGAACTTGGGCTGGCACCTGGGCTACCGGTATTCTGCACATTTTCAGGGGATGAGGCATCAGCACTGATCGTATCCGCCAGCCCCGTCAGGAGCGCAGCCAGGCGACCATGGTGCGCATCCTCGATGCGTTCGAGAAGTTGCTGCGCAAACAGGCCTACGAAGCGATCACGATCAACGATATCGCAAGCGAAGCTGCCACCGGCGCTGGATCGATCTATGCCCGGTTCGATGGCAAGCGTTCGATCCTGCTCGGCGTGCATGCCCGCATATTCGGCACCTGCTTCGGGATCAGTCTGGCCAGCGCCATCTTCGGACCGATGGCCATGGCGCTGGTTTTCGACCGGACGGGTTCCTACGATGCGGGCCTGCTGCTTTTGCCGGTGATGCCGGTGGTTGCTTTCGCGCTGCTGTGGATGGCAAAGCCGTTGGGCCACGATCCGGCCAACTGAATTCACGGGAAAAGTAATGGAGCACATTCAGGACGCCGCAGGTGGCGCAACGCTTGACGTCGCCGGAGGCGTTGCGACCATCCGGTTTAACCGTGTTCAGGCCCGCAACGCGATGCTTTGCCAGACTTGGCTCACACTGGCCGACCTTATCGCCTCGGCAGATAGCGATGGCCAGGTGGCCGTCATCGTTTTGCGCGGAGCAGGCGGGCATTTCGGCGCCGGGAACGATATCGCCGAATTCGGGAACCTTCGCCACGATTCCGAAGGCGCCCGCCAGTTCGGCTGGGCGATGGCCAATGCGATGCAAGCGGTGGAGACGGCATCGAAGCCGGTGATCGCGGCCATCGAAGGATCATGCTTCGGAGCCTCCGTCGCCCTTGCGCTGGCTGCGGACATCAGGATCGCGGCGGACACCGCGCGATTTGCGATAACGCCTGCAAAGCTTGGCGCACTCTATCTGCGCAGCGATCATCACCGGCTCACCGCAGCCATCGGCCAAGGCCGGGCACGCAAGATGATCTACACAGCCGCTGCAATTGATGCCCTCCGCGCAGAGGCTATCGGGCTCATCGATGAATGCGTGCCCGCTCACCGCTTCGATGCGTATCTTGCTGAGATGACCGCCAGCATCCGTGCCGGGTCCGCCTACACGCTGCGCCACACCAAGCGCATGCTGCGTGAGGCGGGGCATGGTGACGCACCGGTTGAAACAGACGAGACCATCGGCTGGTTTGTCGATGCGATGATGGGCAAGGACTTTGCCGAGGGCGTCAGCGCGTTCCTCGCCAAGCGCCGACCGCAGTTCGGGCAAGCCTGAGTCCGGGGCGCTATTGCTTCAGCGAAGCCGCTGCATTGGCGATCTTGTCGGTTGCCAGTCTCGCCTTGTGTGCTTCTGCTGCAGTCATTCCCAGAACCCGCAAGTGATACTCCGCCGCGCGTGCGCCTGCTTCGGGTCCGGCACCGTCAAGTCGCGCGCTGATTCCGGCGCGCAGAATGGCCAAGAGCGTATCGATCACGAACTCGTCGACCGGTTCGGTGAAGCTCGAACCGGGTGACGTGATCGCCACGGGTACGCCTTCAGGGGCTGGCTACGCCCGCACACAGCCAGTGTTCATGAGGCCCGCCGACGTGTGCGAGACAGAGATCGAGGGTACCGGCCAATTGTCCAACACCAACGCCCCGCTAGCAACATTCGACTATGTCGATATCGGAGCCATTCCGCACTACGATCAGGATCTGGTGGGTGAATGCTTTCCGCAGGCGGCCTAGACGCTTCGTGACCAGATAGGTGCCGCCGATGGTCTGGTAGTCGTCTCGTCGGAATTCAATCATGGTATTCCCGGCA
>JAZKBJ010000010.1:0-2495 GCA_040388685.1 Pseudomonadota bacterium | reverse complement strand
GGATACTTGGCACGGGCCTCGGCCACACGCATGGCGTACGCCGCCGGGGTATTTCCAATATCTTCGGCCGCAATGTAACTGGCCAGGTGTCGCCCGCCATGCGTGCGCAATATCAGATCCGCGAAACGTTCATTTCTGCTCTCGCACGGCCGGTGAACGCCTCGGAGATCGTCATCACACCGCCGCCGCCTGCCTGACGACTGCAGACCGTCAGGGATAACGCACCTCGACATTGATGATCTTGAGCGCAATAGGCTGTGTGGCTTTGCGATGCGGCACATGTTTTGCGCCACCGAATTTGCATGGCGCTATCGATTAAGCACCCGAAACTTGGCAGTGTGTCGCAAGGACCATGATCCGCGATCGTGGGGCGACAGGAGCGGTGCTTGAGTATGATCCTATTGGTTGTATCGCTGCTCGCCCGTCTCGTTCTGGCGGTCGTCTTTTTCGTGGCGGGTTTGACCAAGCTTGCGGACACGGACCGGACCCGGGAGATGCTGGTGGGCTTCGGCGTCCGGCGCGGATTGCTGGGCGTCGCGGCCTTCGCCCTGCCGCTGGCGGAATTGGCGGTCGCTGCCGCGCTGCTGGTGCCGCCTGCCGCTTTTGGCGGGGCTTTGGCGGCTGCGGCCCTGCTGGCGCTATTCACCGGTGCCATCGCTTTCAACCTGGCAAAGGGCCGCCATCCCGATTGCAATTGTTTTGGCCAGATCGGATCGACGCCCATCGGGCCTGCAACGCTGCTGCGCAACGTGCTGCTGACAGCAATGGCTCTGCTGGTCGTGGTGGCCGGGCCTCAGGCTGCTGCGGTCTGGCGCCTGGATCGCTATTTCGGCGTCACCCCGCTGTCGGCCTTGGCGGGGGGCGGCGCGGTTCTCGCACTCCTTCTCCTGCTGCTGATTGCGGCCGCGCAACTGACGATCCTTCACCGTCTGTCCCGCGTTCAGCTCGGGACTGCAGCAGGAGGCCCCATTCGGGAAATGCCCGGCGAAAGTCGTGGCTTGCCCGAGGGTTCGCTGGCGCCGTCGTTCGGTCTGAGCGACAGCCGTGGCGCCTTCGTCACGCTTGAGCAATTGCTGGCTCCCGGACGCCGGGTGATCCTCCTTTTCGTCAAGACCGACTGCCCGCCGTGCGTGGCGATGGCGGACGAGGTCGATCGCTGGCAGACCATCCATTCCGGCCTGCTCGACATCGTGCGGATCAGCGACGGTGTGGCGGCAGTCGAGCATTACGCCCTGTTGCAGCTGCGGGGCGAACTGGCACAAGCCTATGACTGCTGGGGCACGCCTTGCGCGGTGCTGGTCAATCCCGATGGCTGTATCGGCAGCGCGGCGGCACAGGGCGCAGCAGCCATTCGCGCGCTGGTGCGGCGCACGGTTGTCGCCGCCACGATCGACGGCGTCAAGACCGCCTGAACTTGCGCTCTACTGCTTGTCCGATGGTCGCAATGCCGCGCCGCAGCTTCCACGGCAGGCGCGAACCTGGTAGGGGCAAGCCGCCGCTCCATATCGTCGCCTTGATCGCGTCGGGCCAATGCCAACGCAGCTTGGCCAAGGGATCGCGGAAGGTGGCATCGCCGGACATGTTGATCTGTCCGGCATGGGGATAGCTCCAGTATCGCAGCACTGTCTCTTCAAGCCAATCGGGCACGCATTGATTGCGCACCTGCTGGGGCAGGTGGTCGCACTGCGCACCCAGCAACCGGTGCGCCAGCATCACGGCTGCGGCGGTCCACGCGGCAGTGGCGGGTTTGCTGCCGAGGCAGATGTCCCAGTCGAAATCGGCCCCTACCGCTTCGCTCATCGCCGCGACGTCGCACAGCCACAGCGGACGCCACGCGCCATGCCGGAACATGTGAATGGCGCACAGGCGCAAGTGATCCTCGGGCGAGGGCAAGAGCAGGCGGCCTTTCGGCAGGCTCACGGCGCGCGCGCGGGAGAAGAGCGTCTCGACATCAGCGTCGTAGAAGGCATCCAGCCGTCCATGCAGGTCGACGCTGCAGTGTCCTCGCGGCCCGAACGGCATGGCAAAGTCGTTGCCGCGAAATCGGGTCGCGGTCTCGACGAGCGCTGCATGCGCTTTTGCGAAATCGCAGGGCCGCACGATGAGGTCAAAATCCCCGTAGGGTCGCAGCCACCCCTCGGGATAGGCGCGCGCGGCTGCCCAGCCCTTGAACAGCATGGGCGTGACGCCCGCGCCGTTCAGCAAGCCGCACAGCGTGGATAGCGCCGCGTCCTTTGCCATTTCGTCCAGCGCCAGCCATTGTGCCGACCCGCGCAGGGTTTCGGCATGAGCCGCGAGGGGCGTGCCCTTGAGGCGCCACCAGCCAAGCGCGGTTCCACCGGACATGGTGAGCAGCGGCGTCACTCGCGCAACCTGCGCTGGCGTCAGGTCGCAGGGCGGGGGCGAGGCGCGCCATGCCCCAGACAAGACACGGGCCACCAGCATAGCGTCACCCGGCGAAGTCTGCACGCTCTTGCGCCCTTTCCATGGCCGCC
>JAZKBJ010000009.1:0-8922 GCA_040388685.1 Pseudomonadota bacterium | reverse complement strand
CGATGGTTCAGGCGGCGCATGGCTGCTGGCGGTGGGGGGCGCGCCCGAAATCCTCGCCGCACAGGCGCCGATGATCGCCCCGCTGATCGCGGCGGTGGAACCCGCCAGCGCTGCGTTCGACACATCACCCCGCATGCTGGAGCAACTGGCGGGCGAAGGCTGGCTGGCGCTGGGCACCGCCGCTATCGCCTTCGATCCGATCTGCGGCGATGGCACCGCGCAGGCCGTGCGCGAGGCGATCCTGGCAAGCGCTGTCGTCATGGCGCTGACGCGTGGCGAAGACCCTGAGGCGTTGCGCACGCATTACCATTCGATGCTGCTCGCCGCGATGCGCCGACATCTGCAGATGTCTTTGCCGTTCTATGGCGGAGCCGGTTCCGCGCCCTGGTGGCGCGACCAATATGCCGCCGCGCGCGCAGGATACGACTGGTGCACCGCCCATCTCGCCGCGATGCCCGAACCGCGCTTTGCCCTGCACGGCTTCGATCTCGTGCGCCGGGACTTGGCCGCATGACCGCCCCGAAAATCGCATCGTGGAACACCTACCTCCGGCTGTGGCCATGGCTCAAGCCTTACGCGCCGCGCCTTGGGCTGGTGCTGCTCGCCAGCCTGATCGCCACCGGCCTTACCCTTGCGCAGCCGCTTATCTCCAAGCTGATGATCGACGAGGCGCTGCTGAAACGCGACTGGTCCATGCTGATCCGCATCGCCGGGCTGATGGTGGGCGTGACCGTCGGCGGGTTTGCGGTGAACGCGCTGGTTTCATACCGCTATGTCGCGCTTTCGGCAGGAATGCTGTTCGACATGCGCGTCTCGCTGCTGCGCCACCTGCAGACCCTCAGCCCCCGCTTCTATGGATCGTTCAGGCTGGGCGATCTGATGTCGCGGCTGAACAGCGATGTGTCCGATGTTCAGCGCGTGGTCGGCGATACGCTGCTCTCGGTGGTCAGCAACGTGCTGTTTTTCGCAGGCTCCGTGGCGATGATGCTCTGGCTCGACTGGAAGCTGTTTGTGGTCGGTACGGTGCTGGTCCCGCTGGCCGTGGCGAGCTTCCTGCATTTCCAGCGCCGGATGACCGAACTGTCGCGCGCCATGCGTGAGAGCGGGGCGGACATCGGCAGTCTGCTGGTCGATACGATCATGGGTATGCGAACGGTCAATGCGCTGGGGGCAGAAGCCCACGAGGCCGAGCGGTTCCGCGCGGCCAACGGCGGCTTCATCGCCGCGATGCTGCGGATGCAGACGGTCTCATTCATGACCGGCGCGCTGCCCGGCACGATCGTGACGGCATCGAGCGCGGCGGTGATGATCTATGGCGGCAAGCAGATCATCGACGGCACCATGACCATCGGCGCGCTGGTGGCGTTCATCACCTATCACGGGCGGCTGCTCGGCCCGGTGCAGGCGCTGATGGGCCTAACCGCCAGCCTTGCCACGGCGCGCGTGGCGCTGGCCCGGATTTTCGAGCTGTTCGATACGCAGCCTGACGTGCGCGAGGCCGCATCGCCGCAGCCGCTGCTACGCGTCATGCGCGAGATCCGGTTGGAGGGCGTGTCCATGGACCACGGGCGCGAAGAGGTGCTGCGCGATGTGGACCTCGTCATTCCAGCAGGCGCGATGACCGCGATTCTCGGACCATCGGGCGCAGGCAAATCCACACTGGCGGACCTGCTGGTGCGCTTCCACGATCCCGTGGCAGGGCGCATCACCATCGACGGCGCGGACCTGCGCGACGTGGCCCTGGCCGATCTCCGCGCGCGGGTGCTGCTGGTCGATCAGGCACCATTCCTGTTCAACGCGACTATCGCGCAGAACATCGCCTTTGCGCGCGGTGGGGCATCGCATCAGAAGGTCGCGGCGGCGGCAAGCGCGGCAGGGCTGGACGCGCTGATCGAACGCCTGCCCGAGGGACTGGAAACGCGCACCGGCGAGCGCGGCCTTGCCCTGTCGGCGGGCGAGCGCCACCGCATTGCCATCGCCCGCGCGCTGCTGCGCCAGCCCGATGTGCTGATCCTTGACGAGCCGACCGCCGCGCTGGACGAGGCGACCGAGCTTCTCGTCGCGCGCGGGCTGCGCCGGGCCTTGCCCCATGCCACGCTGATCGTGATCACGCACAAACCCGCGCTGGCCGAGATGGCCGATCATGTGGTGCGGCTGGCCCATGGCCGCGCCACGGTCGGCCCGCAGGTCACGGCGCATGGCTGAACCCTTGCGCATCGCGGTGATCGACAGCGGGGTGCATCCCGCGCATCCGCATATTGATGCCACACGATTGCTGCCGGGGTTGTCGCTTCTGGCCGATGGTACGGTTGTGACCGGCGCGGACGAAATGCTCGACAAGCTGGGCCACGGCACGGCGGTGACAGCGGCGATTCAGGAGCAGGCGCCGGACGCATTGATCCTGCCGATCCGGGTGTTCCGCGATGGCCTGCGGGCAAGCGCGCGGGCGCTGGCAGGTGCGATCCGCTGCGCCATCGAGGCGGAGGTGAACCTGATCAACCTCAGCTTGGGCACGACCAATCCGGCGCATGGCGATGTATTTGCCGCACTGGCAGACGAGGCGTTGCAAGTCGGCGCGCTAATTGTCGCAGCGCGTGAGGCGCAAGGGGTGGCGTGCTGGCCGGGGTGCTTGCCGCAGGTTCTCGGCGTCGGGCTGGACTGGGACGTCCCGCGCGGCGCGCCGTGCCTGGGCGCGGACGGCGCGGTCATGGCCTCGGGCTTCCCCCGCCCGATTCCCGGCGTGGCGCAGCAGCGCAACTTGTACGGGATCAGCTTTGCCGTGGCGCAAGTGACCGGGTGGGTGGCCGCGAATTGCTCCGCCCGGCCTATCCAGCGCAGCGATGTGCTCGCCGCGCTTGCGCCTTTTGGCGTACACCCATCGGTCAGGGCGCGGCCTAGACAGGACGCATGATCGCGCAGACCCGTCCCGCCCCGCCGCACCTTGCCTTGGCCGAAGCGGAAGCCCTGCTGACGGGATCACCCCATCTAGCGCTCAACAGGGTCGATGCGATCCTGCGCACCGCACCGGGGTTTCCGCCTGCCGAATTCCTCGCGGCGCGCGCGTTCCGCCGGTTGGGAAAGACCCGGCAGGCGTTGCAGAAGCTCGATGCGCTCGCCCGTGCCAATCCCCGCGTTCCGGCGGTGCTGTGGGAACTGGGCGACCTTGCCGCCGAGTCCGGTGACAATCCGCGCGCAGTGGCTGCGCTTCAAGCTCTTACGCAAGTGCAGCCGGGGGTTTCGCAAGGCTGGTTTCTGCTCGGACGGGCGCTGCGGGCGACAGGGCGGGCCGATGAAGCGTGGCGCGCGGACCTTTCGGGCGTGCACGCATCATCGCGCGATCCCGAACTGCTCAAGGCCGCCGTGCTGATGAACGACGGCGCGCTGGACGAGGCCGAAACGGCGCTCAATGCGCGGCTTGCTCGGATAGCGAACGATCCCCCGGCGCTACGCATGCTGGGGGAGATTGCGTGGCGGCGCGGGGACATGAGCGCCGCGCTTGCCTACGTCGAACGGGCGGTGGACGCCGCGCCGGGGTTTGACCTCGCGCGCGATTTCCTGATCCGCCTGCTGATGCAGACCAACCGCCTTCCCGACGCCCTGACCCATGCCGAAGCGCTGGGCGGTTCGCCGGTGCCGATGCCCGGACACGATCTGATCCTCGCATCGGTGCTGGTGAAGCTGGGCCATCAGGAGCGCGCGCGCGGCATTTACGAGCGATTGCTCACCGCCCAGCCCGATCAGCCGCAAGTGTGGCAAAACCTCGGCCACGTGCTCAAGACGCTGGGTGCGCAAAGCCCGGCGGTAGAGGCCTACCGCGAGGCGGTGACGCGGCAACCGGCCATGGGCGAGGCGTGGTGGAGCCTTGCCAATCTCAAGACGGTGAAGCTGGGGCCGGACGATATCGCCGCGATGGAGGCAGCGCTGGCTTCGCTGGACGGGCAGGACGAGGAGCGCAGGGAGGACGTGTTCCACCTCCACTTCTCGCTCGGCAAGGCCTACGAGGATGCAAAGGATTATCCTTCCTCCTTTGCCCATTACGACAAGGGCAATGCGCTGCGCCGGACGATGGTGCGGCACGACGCGGACAGTTTCAGCGCCGAAGTGCGTGCGACGGCCGAGACGTTTAGCGGCACATTCATCGCAGGCTTGGAAGCGGGCGGATGCCCTGCCCCGGACCCGATCTTCGTTGTCGGCCTGCCGCGTTCGGGATCGACGCTGGTCGAGCAGATTCTGGCGAGCCACAGCCAGATCGAGGGCACCATGGAACTGCCCGAGATGATGATGATCGCCAGCCGTCTGCAATCGCGGGTGGACGAGGGCGAATTTGCCGATTTCGCCGCGATGATCGCATCGCTGACGCCCGCCGACCGCACCCGGCTGGGCGAGGAATATATCGAGCGCACGCGGGTTCACCGGCAAACAGACCGTCCGCTGTTCATCGACAAAATGCCGAACAACTGGCAACACGTCGGCATGATCCGGCTGATCCTGCCGAACGCCAAGATCATCGATGCACGCCGCCATCCGCTGTCATGCTGCATATCCGGGTGGAAGCAGCACTTCGCGCGCGGCCAGACGTTTACCTATGATCTGGGCGAAATCGGGCACTACTACCGCGACTACGTGGGGCTGATGGCCGACTACGACCGTGCCGCGCCGGGGGCGGTGCACCGCGTGATCTATGAAGACATGGTCGCCGATACCGAAGCCGAGGTGCGCCGCGTGCTGGACTATCTCGGCCTGCCGTTCGAGCAAAATTGCCTCGAATTCTACAACAATGACCGCGCGGTCCGCACGGCCAGTTCGGAACAGGTGCGCAAGCCGATCTTCCGCGACGGGCTGGAGCCCTGGCGGAACTACGAGCCGTGGCTTGCCCCGCTTATCGAAGCACTGGGGCCGGTGCTGACCGACTACCGATAGACGCAGGCGTCGAGCGCTTCGTTCTTCACAACCGAAACGCGCCGAGCGATCGAATTGCCGTGGCGGCGGGTAAAGCCCCCTGCACCTTTGACTTCGCGCTGCTTCGGGAGCGGAAGGACGGCGGCGATGCGGGCGGCTTCCACCGCGCTGAGGTTGCGCGCGCTCTTGCCGTAGTAGCGCCGTGCCCCTGCCTCGACGCCATACGTGCCGATTCCGGTTTCGGCGACGTTGAGATAGGCTTCCATGATCCGGCGCTTGCCCCAGATCGTCTCGATCAGGACGGTGTACCAGGCTTCCAGCCCCTTGCGGACATAGCCGCCGCCCTGCCACAGAAACACGTTCTTCGCGGTCTGCTGGCTGATCGTAGACCCGCCACGGATGCGCCCGCCCTGCTGATTACGTTTGAACGCCTGCATGATCGCCGCGCTGTCAAATCCGTTGTGCAGGCAGAACTTGCCATCCTCGCCCGAGATCACCGCGGCGACCATGTCGCGGTCAATCTGGCCCAGCGGCGTCCAGTCCTTGGTGACGGCATGGTCGTCCATCGCCATGGTCAGCGTGTACGGGATCGGCACGAACTTGAAGATGACGACTTGCGCGACAGAGACGAACAGGAACGCTGAAACCAGCTTCGCCACAAGCCAGCCGAAACGGCGCAGGGGACCGGCGGGAGCGGCTTCGGGACGCCGGGCGTTCTTCAGTTCTTCGATCATCTGCGCGCGAACTTATCCGCGAATTGGCCTGTCTGGCAATCGTGTCAATTGCGCTGCGCCGTTCAGGCCAGTTGCGAGTGGCGATGGAGGCGTTCGGCAAGGCGCCGAAGCGAAGGGATGGCAATCCTGCGCCCCTCCTTGACCACCACCCCCTCGCGGATCAGCTGCGAAAATTCGCGCGTAACGGTTTCGCGGTTGGTGCCGATCCGGGCGGCCAGTTCCGCCTGTGTGGGAATTCGGGCGATGACCGCGCCGCCGCCCGGAGACGGCGGGCCGGCAAGGCGGACCAGTTCGGCCTGAAGCCGGGTGCCGACACCCATGGTCGAAAGCTCGTAAATCCGGTTGGTCAGGTAGCGCACCTGATGCGCGAGATAGCGCGCCAGCCACATGGCGACCACCGGCTCGCGCTCGATCAGGCTGACGAACGTGCTTCCGGGAATGACGATCAGCGTACTGCCCGCCGTGGCAACGACGTCGGCGGAGCGCGGCTGTCCGTCGATTGCCGCTAGTTCGCCGAAAATCTCACCGGGTCCGATCGACCGCAGCACGGTCTCGCGTCCTTGCGCCGATACCAGCGACACACTGACGCAACCTTCGACCACCAGATAGACGTCCGTCGCAGGCAGACCCACCGCCAGCAGCACCTGCCCCTTGCGCACACGCACCGCCCGCCCGTTGTCTGCAAGGATCTGCCGCACGTCTTCAGGCACGGTCAGATTCGATTCCGGCATTCTGGTGCCCCTGCCAACTGAGTTTCCCTGTGCGATGCCTTACAGTCCGAAATGGTACTGTGTCGAGGATCACAGCCAATCGGTGTGCTGGCCAACGGCGCGATGGCCACAAGTCCGGTATCAGGTGGGTTACTGCAACGACTGCCGAGGCTCTGTGTCCCGTTACCTCATCTGGAATTCGGGACCTGGCCCGCTTGATATCGAATTCAGGCGCGTTGGCGAGGCTGTGCTCAGGCCCTCTCTCCTCATCGTCACGCCAACCGGCACCGTTGCGGTTCCCCGTGAAGATCATGATAACGTCGCCCGTTTTCGGCTGTCAGAGGCAGATGTGGCCCGGTTGCGCTCATCCGAGCACGAATTGCGTGCGCCGTGCCTTGCATTCCAGTGCGACGCCTTTCTGTCGACCAGTTCGGACAAACGGCGCTGGGGATGGTCGATCCGGGTTTCACGCAAGGGCAAGCCATTGGCCGGCCAGCATCTGGACGGCACGCCGCTGCCCATGCGCCGCGACGGTTATACCCGTGCCCGCACCGGCCGGATACCCGAGCATTCGGTGATGGCGCGCGATCACGATGACAGCGCTGCGGGACCGCATAAGGCAGCGTCGTCATACTAACAATCTTGCGGATTTGGCACGATTAACGTTGCGGTTAACCGTGCGAATTGAGATGGACCGGGTATCAGGTGCGACGGCAGGGGATTCGTCGCGGCTGACCAGGGGGCGAAAAACTGCGCTGTGCCGGGGTTGGGCTACGATAATGCCGGACAGGGATCGGGTTCAGCCAGCCCGATTTCAAGCCTTTCTGACGGAAACCCCAGCCTTGCCGCCGAACTTGAATCGGTGCGCTTCGCCACGATACTGTTCGCCGATATCGTCGGCTCCACCCGCCTCATCAGCGCGCTCGATCCCGAAGACGCGCGCGATCTGCTCGACAGTTCGATCCAGGTCATGCAGCAGGCCATCCACGAATTCGACGGGCTGGTGGTCCGTGTTCAGGGCGATGGGGTGATGGCGGTCTTCGGCGTCCACCCGGCAGCCGAAGACCACGCGCTGCGCGCTGCGCTTGCGGGACGGCGCATCATCGACCGCATGAAAAGCGGGGAACTCGGGATCCTGCCCGCACCGCAAGCGCGGGTAGGCCTTCATGCCGGACCGATCCTGCTGCGGCGGCAGCATAACGATTTCGGCAGCATCGTCGACGTCGTCGGCCATGCCGCGCACATTGCCGGGCAGATCGAAAAGCTGGCTGCGCCCGGCACCGTGGCGATTTCGGCGGCCACCGCCTCGCTGATTGCGGAACCTTGCGAATTGCGCGCCGCAGGCACCGTGGCGACCGGTATCGACGGTGCGGGCGAAGCCGCGTTCGAACTTGTCTCGATCGATTTTGCCCGAAGCGACCGCGTGCCGGTCAAGGGCAGCGCGACCTATCCCGTGATCGGGCGCGACTCCCACGTTGACCTGGTGCGTGGCGTCGTGGCGGCGGCGGCCACGGGCGATGCCGCTGGCCTTGCCATCGCCGGAGAAGCGGGCATGGGCAAAAGCCGCCTTCTGCTGGAAGCCAGCCGTGTCGCCGCCGGGCTCGGCGTCACGTTCGTGGCAATCCGGGGCAATGCGCTGACGGCGGCTGTGCCGTTCGGCAGCCTTGGCCCGGCGGTGCGCCATCTGGTCGATCTGCTGCGCCCGTTCTGCCCCGATCCCGCCGTCGCAGCTGGCCTGACCGCCGAGCAGGCGGGCTGTCTCGACGGCATTATCGGCAATCTGGGCGACTGGCTGCCCACCCTGCAGCCGGGTGACCGCAACCGCATCGCCACCCAGACCATCCTCGGCCTCGTCAGGCTGGGCGCAGGGCACATGAAGCTGCTGTTGCTGGTGGACGATGTCCAGTATCTCGACAAGGAAACGCTGTCGGTTCTGGCCGGTATCCGCCGCAACGCCAGCCTCGGCATGATCGTGGCGGGACGGCCCGAGGCCAAGGGCCGCATGGCCGCGCTGTGCGGCCGCCCCACCGAACTGCCCCCGCTCGCTCCGGAAGCGGCACGCAGCCTGATCGCCATCGTCAACCGCGCCTCTCCGCTGGAAGAGGACGTGATCCGCCACATCCTCGACCGCGCCGACGGGCTGCCGTTGGCGCTGCAGGAATTCACTGTCACCGCCGAGTCCGATAGCGGCACGGCGCGCCTGCCCGCGCGGCTCGACGCCCTCCTGGCCGAGCGCTTGGCCTCGCTCGACGAGGACGCGACCCGGCTGTGCCAGTTCTGCGCGGCGCTGGGGCAGGCCTTCCCGGCAAGCCGGTTGCGCAAGGGGGCAAGCCTTGTCTGCCGCAATCCCACGGCTGCTATCGCGCGGCTTATGGACGGGCGGGTGCTTGAGACGTCCTACGGCGACGACGTGCGCTTCACGCACCAATTGGTGCAGGAAGCCGCCTATCGCACGATGGCGCGGCGCAGGCGCACCGCGATGCATTTGCGGCTGCTTGAGTTGCTCGAGGAGGGTGCCGGCGAAACCGGCAAGGCCAGCCACGCAGAGCTTGCCACCCATGCCGAAAAGGCTGACCTGC
>JAZKBJ010000008.1:1270-4978 GCA_040388685.1 Pseudomonadota bacterium | reverse complement strand
GATAGGTTATGGTGTCGCGCACACCGGTTCTGGTGGTGTAATCGATCAGGTCGCTCGTCTTGGACTGACCGGTGGGCAGAGGGGTTTCCGTGCCGCCTTCCGATTCCGAGGCATAGACCTTGAGCCGAAGATCGATCCTGTCAGACGGTTGCGCACGGATGATAATGCGCCCGCCGAACGTTTCGGCACCGCCCGGGCTTATGCCCGAATTCTTGTTGAGACCTGACAGGCCAAACGCAGACGCAGTGCTTGGTCCGGCGGCAAGGCGGTTGTGCACGTAAGGGTCGGAATTGACGTATGTGCCGGCGATGCGCACGCCGAGCTTGTCTTCCACTGCGGTCAGCTCCAGCGCGCCTTCCGCGCTGAACCTGTTGAAGTTGGCATAACCGGCAGTCACATAGCCTTCGTTGCCCGAAAGGCTTGGGGCGTGGGTAATGAAGTTGATCGCGCCGCCCGTCGTGTTGCGGCCATAGAGCGTGCCTTGAGGGCCGCGCACCACTTCGATCTGCTGAAGATCATAAAGCTGCTGGCCATGGCTGGAACGGAAGGCCTGATAGACTTCGTCCACATAAACCCCAACCGGTGAGGCCGCGTTGGCATTGTATTCGGTGCCCACGCCAACGCCGCGCAGCGAGAAGTTGGGCTGGGTCTGACCATAGGGCGACGACACCTGGAGATTGGGCATCGAGTTGCTGAGATCCGACGTCTCGAACACACCCTTTGCCTGAAGTGCGGATGCGGGGATGGCGGAAACCGCCACTGGCACACTTTGCAGATTTTCCGAACGCTTGGTTGCCGTCACGACGATCTCGGCAAGGCCGGGGCCTTCCGATGCCTGTGCGGCTTGTTCTTCTGCCGTGTTTTCAGCAGCAATTGCAGGCGTCGCCATCATGATGGCGATCGCGCCAAGGCTTACATGCCCCAAGGCCTTCATAGCATCCCCCCTAGTGATCCCAAAACCTGGCCACATCGCGCTTGTTTGAACTTTTTGCGTGACCTTCCTACGTAAATTAGGATAGAGCGGATGAATGTCAACTGATTTACGACATTTGAATTTGCCGAAGCAAATTTGTGCACAGCAAAATAACAAATATGTCTATATAACATAGTGATGGGCGGATTTTTGGATGTTTAGAAAGCTGTTTGCGAAAAAGGCCGATGCCAAGGTCTTGATCCGCGATGCGGGGGTCGCCTTCGAAGTAGGGCGTAATGAGACGGTCCTGGAGGCCGCGCTAAAGGCGGGAATCGCCTATCCGCACGATTGCACGGTCGGCACTTGCGGCGCCTGCCGCTCGCGGCTGCTGGCAGGCAAGGTCGATGCGATCACGCCGTTCGGCTATACCTTGAGCCGGGAAGAACTGCAGGCCGGATATATCCTTGCCTGTCAGGCCGTGCCCGAATCGGATCTTGAAATCGAGGTTCCGCTCGAAACTGGTGCGGCGCGGAAGTATCCAGCGCGAATCGCCGAGCAGCGTGAACTCACGCACGACATTCGCCAGGTTGTCTGGGAGGTCGCGGAACCCGTGGCGTACCGCGCCGGGCAATATATGAACGTCACCTGGCCGGGCGCACCGGGGCCGCGGTCCTATTCCTTCAGCACCGCACCGGGTGAAAACGGTCGCACGCGGTTGTCCACATTTGTCCGGCGCGTGCCGGGCGGAGCCTTCACCGAAGCCTTGTTCGGAGGGACGCTGGACGATGCTGCGTTCGAAATCGAAGCGCCTCACGGCACGTTCTGGTTGCGCGATGGAGATGGTCCGATCCTGCTGATCGGCGGCGGAAGTGGCCTCTCGCCATTGATGAGCCTGCTTGAGGATGCGGCGGACAAGGGCTTGGGGCGTGATGCGATTTTATTGTTCGGTGGGCGTGCTGAGCGCGATCTCTATTGCCTCGATGAAATCGCCGCTCTCGCCGGACGCTGGCAGGGGCGCTTCGAGTTCAGGCCAGTGCTTTCGGAAGAGGAGCAGCCGGGCAGGCGTTTCGGGCTGGTCACGGGCGAAATTGCCGATGCCTTGGCAGAGCTTGGCCCGGCGGCGTCCGCGCAGGCCTATCTGTGCGGCCCGCCCGGCATGATCGATGCTGCGGTAAGCGCGCTGACGGCTGCGGGCGTGCCATTGCCAGCGATTTTCTACGACAAATTCACCGACGCCAGCACCGGCAAGAAATAGTCGGCGGCAAAAAGAACGGGAGAGAAACCATGACACAATCCAGAAGCAGCTTTTTCATTGGCAATGAGTGGGTGAAACCAGCCAGCAGCCGCACCTTCACACTGGTCAACGCCTCGACCGAGGAAGTGCTGGGCACTGTGCCCGAAGCTGTCGAGGCCGATGTAGATGCCGCCGTTGCCGCTGCGCGAAAGGCGTTGATCGACGGACCTTGGGCGAAGGCGTCTCCTGCCGAACGCGCTGCGGTGATGGAGCGCTTCATGGCGGCTCTGGCCGCGCGTGGCGACGATATCGCGCGCGCTGTCAGCGCGCAAAACGGTATGCCGCTTGCTGTCAGTGGCCCGCTTGAAGGACAGTTTGCGATTGGCGTGGTGCAGTATTACGCAGGTCTTGCAGGATCGCTTGGCCAGCCTGACGTGCGGCCATCGCAAATGGGCAAGGAAACGCTGGTCGAACGCACGCCGATTGGCGTGGTTGCGGCCATCGTGCCGTGGAACTTCCCGGTTACGCTGGCGCTCAATAAAGTCGCGCCCGCAATGGCGGCAGGGTGCACGCTGGTGATCAAGCCGTCACCGGGCACTGTGCTTGACAGCTACATCGTGGCGGAAGCGGCGCTTGAGGCGGGCGTGCCCGCAGGCGTGCTCAACTGGGTTGCTGCTGACCGTGACGTCGGGGCCTATCTCGTGTCGCATCCGGGCGTGGACAAGGTTGCCTTCACCGGATCGACCGGGGCGGGCCGCATGATCGCCCGGACCTGCGGCGAACTCCTGCGCCCGGTCACGCTGGAACTGGGCGGCAAGAGCGCGGCGATCCTGCTCGACGATGTGGACATTGGCGGCTTCCTTCAGGGTGTGCCGTTTGCCTGCATGCTCAACAACGGCCAGGCGTGTTATAACGGCACCCGCATTCTTGCGCCGCGCAGTCGCTATGGGGAAGTGGTGGATGCGCTCGCAGGTTTCGCCGGGGCGCTGAAGGTTGGCGATGCTCTCGATCCCGCAACGCATGTCGGGCCAATGGCTTCGTCTGCGCACCGCGACCGGGTGGAAAGCTATATTGCCGTCGGCAAGGATGAAGCGCGCCTTGTCGCAGGCGGAGGGCGGCCCAAGGGCACCAACCACGGCTGGTTTGTCGAACCGACAATCTTCGCTGACGTCGACAACAACGATCGGATTGCGCGCGAAGAGATCTTCGGACCGGTGCTCTCGGTCATTCCCTATGACGGGGAAGATGACGCGGTGCGGATCGCGAATGACAGCGAGTTTGGTCTCGGCGGTTCCGTGTGGTCGGCAGACGGGGCGCACGCTTTGGACATTGCGCGCCGAGTTGAAAGCGGCACCGTCGGCGTCAATGGCTACATGCCCTCGCTCGGCGCGCCGTTCGGCGGCGTCAAGGCGAGTGGCCTCGGCCGCGAATTCGGGCCGGAAGCCATCGGCAGCTATCAGCAGACCAAGTCGATCTATGTCATGGGCTGAAGCGAACCGGGGCGCGGGATTAGCCCGCGTCCCGGAGCAGGCGCGACAAACGCAAAAAGAAGGGCGCGCCA
>JAZKBJ010000008.1:0-1260 GCA_040388685.1 Pseudomonadota bacterium | reverse complement strand
CCCTTCTGCATTTTACGCACTGCAGGATTCAGGCGAGGGCTTGCGCTGATGCCGCGGGTTTGTCCTCGAACCAGTCCGGCCAGCCCGCGCGGCGGTTTTGCTCGCGCGCCAGTGCCCTTTCTTCGGGACTGGCAAGTTCGTTGTCCCACCGCTTGAGCGCGGGCTTGATGACCATGTTGTGCCATACCGGCGGGATCAGCGCTGAGAAGAAGCACACGAACACCGAAGGCATCGGAATCCATTTGGTGTCGGGCTTCAACTCGTGGAAGGCTGCATAGCTGTTGGTGTGGTGATCGGCGTGGTTGGTGATCTCGAAGCCGAGAACGCGCGACATCGGCTTCAGGTGATTCCACACGTGACGCCGGTCGATTGGGGCGCCGTCCACCCGGATCAGCCCGTAGTGCTGGAAGTAGTTGAAGCTTTCGACCCAGAACCGCGCGCCGACCATGCCGGCCAGCACAACTGCATTCGCGTCCCAGCCACCGATCAGGTGAATGACGGTCTGGAAGATCGCCTGCGCCAGAATGGCCTTGTACAGGCGGTGCCCGATGGACCAGCGGCCTTTGCCCATCTTCTCGAGATTGTCGCTCTCCGACCGCCAGGCTTCCAGCGTCGAATGCACCACGGCTTTTGGCGTGAACATGTACAGGCTGGCACCGCGCGGCGCGGTATCGCCATCGTTGGTGGTGGCGACATGGATGTGATGGCCCACCACATGGGCGATCTCGCGCGTGCTATCGAGGTAGCAGATCTGCGCATAACGGCCCACGAAGCGGCGCAGCTTTCCGCGCTGGTGGTAAAGTTCGTGCGTTGCGGGGACCAGCGGGATCACGCTGAGCCAGGCGCAGGATGCAATAACGGCGGTATAGTCCCAGCCGCTTGCTTCGGGATGGCGCGCAACCCAGATGGCCGCCGCGATATAGACGACCGGGCCAAGCAGCGAGCATAGCCAGGCCGGGATGTCGGCAAGCGCCTTGTTCGGCATGTGCCTGATCGAAAAATCGTTGGGCAGCAGGGAATCGATGATTCCGAACAGGGGCAATGTGGCGATGCCGAACCAGATCCAGTGTCCGCCAACCAGGAAGCTGGCGATCACGCAGAGCTGCATGAGCACGCCGAGGTAGTACCGTGCATAATCCATTTTGCTCTCCCCCGTCGCTCTCGGACGGATTTTTTCACGTAATCAATATACGCAAAAATTCGAGATCGTAAACAGGTAAATCGTCTTCTGCCCGGATCGCCGTCCAGAGGGGGAAGACA
>JAZKBJ010000007.1:0-5862 GCA_040388685.1 Pseudomonadota bacterium | reverse complement strand
AGGTCATAATAATCGACCGAAATGTCAAAGCCAGGCAGGAAACTGGGGCTGAGGACCACGCCCGCAGCGAATGTATCGCCGGTTTCCGGATCAAGGTTGGGATTGCCGCCGCTGAACTGGCGGATCGAACCCGGCGTCCCGGTGTGGGGATCGTTGAAGTTCACCGGCTGGGTCTGAACGCCCGCAAACAGCTCGAACAGCGAAGGCGCGCGAATATCGCGTGAGCGCGTGACACGGAACATGATGTCGTTGATCGGCTTGTAGACAGCGCCCACCTTCCAGGTCTTGACGCTTCCGCTGGTGCTATAGTCGGTGATACGGAAGGCACCGTTGAGGCTCAGTTCCTCGGCAAAAGGCTGGCCTTTGAATACCGGAACCTGCGCTTCGGCAAATGCTTCCTTCACGTTGAGTTTGCCAAAGGCCGATCCGACATTGGTGTTGTTGAAACGGGTCTGGCGATTGGCCGGCACGCCACGCAGGCCGGTGAAATCGACAGGCACGGCGGGATCGGAATTGGACGTGAGATCAAGCTTCTGCCGGCGATATTGCGCACCGATGGCGACCGTAACCGGCCCTGCCGGAAGCTCGAAAATATCTCCGCGCGCCGAAACCACGAAATCGTCCGTGCTGTTCATGGCCCGATAGCGCGAAACGCCAAGGACCGTTTGCAGATCGGCGGCAGATGGCGTCCCCGCCCCGAACACATTGAGCGGCGTGCAATTTGGATACAGGCCGGGGTTGGTCAGCGTCACGCGGCATACGATCGAGCCGTTTGGCGCACGAACCGCGTCAAGCGCGGCTGCAAGCTTGGGAACCTCAAACTGCGTCTGTGCAAATTTGGTGACGGATTTGCCATGGGTGTAGTCGGCGGTGACGTTCCATCCGCCAAGGTTCCACTCAAGCCCGCTGTTGATCAGATAGGCGTCGGTCGCTTCGCGCGTCGGGATCGGTCCCTGTTCAGCGATGAAGCGGAACATGGCGAACGAATCATTGGGGCCCATCTGGGCTTGCACCGCGGGATTGAGGAAGGCGTTGCCACTGAAGAAGCGGAAGCCAAGCACCGATTGCGCCTGCGTGTCATAGCTGGTGACGCTGCGCGAATAGCTGCCCTGGACATGGGCGGTCAGCGTATCCGTCATGTCATAGGCGATGCGGCCAAAACCCTGCGTCGTCGTCAAGGGGGCGATCAACTGGTTGAAGCCGGGGATATAGAGGCCATCGCCGCCGACATTGGTGCCAGGCGTGCCGGTGGGCGTACCGCGCTGGATCGGTCGCACGGCACCGCCAGGCAGGAAGATCGAATTTGTGAGCGAGGGGGCCGTGCTCGACGTGATGATGCCATTATTATAGTCATTCGTCGTGAAGCGCAGGTTGGGCAGGAAGGTGAACGGGTTGCCCGCCCGACCCGGCGCCACTGTCGATCCGGGAACCGACCCCACAGCTGCATAGGCGTCATCGCCATAGACGCGCGCGCTGCGATCGATGCCGTCGCTGTCAAAACGCTCGATGGAGGCAAGCACATGACCCCGGTCGCCTGCAAAACTCATGCCCCCAGCGATGCCGATGCGATAGTTGCCAAGATCTCCGCGCGTCGAAACGCCGCGCTGCGCCACGCCCTTCACGCCCGTGAATTTCTTGTCGAGAACGAAGTTGACGGCGCCGCTGACCGCGTCGGACCCATAAACGGCTGAAGCACCGCCGGTCACCACATCGACGCGCTGGATCAGCAGCTGGGGAATAGTGTTGACGTCCACCGCGCCCCGGAAGGTCGTGGGCGGCACGCGAATGCCGTCGAGCAGGATCAGCGCACGAGTCGGGCCAACGCCGCGCAGATTGAGCAGGTTGCCATGCTCGCCGCTATTGCCCTGCAACTGACTGTTGGATTGCGGGCTGACCGAATTGGCGAACTGCGGTAGCTTGTTGATGGCATCTGCCAGATTGGTGGGCGTCGCCTTTTCCAGTTCCGTGGTAGGCGCGACAGTGACGGGCGTCGGCTGGTTATAGCCGTCGCGCACCACGCGCGTTCCGGTGACGATGATGTCTTGCGCGGATGGCGCAGCGGCATCCGCCGCTGGCGTGGCGTTGGCTGCGGTCGCGGCAGATTGCGCATGCGCCGGCGCGACTATCCCGGCAAACGCGCATCCGGAAAGGAGCGCTACTCGGCCTATTTGAAACCTTTTCATCATCATCTCTCCCTCAGATTTGAGCTATTTTGTCTTGCGCCCAGATATTTCTTGTTGCCCCATCACACGGTCAGCCTGCGCCAGCCTCCTGCGCTGCCAGCCAGGCCGCCTTGGCGAGCGGCTCGATCCGCGTGACGATGTCGCTGGCATTGTTTGCGGTCTGCACGCCGTCGCGGGCACGCCCCGCAATCCCTTGCAGGATCGCCGCAACCCGGAACAGGTTGAACGCGCGGTAGAAGGGATGGGTCGGATCGCCCCGAAGACCCGTTCGCTCGCAATAGCGACGGGCATATTCGTCTGCGCTGGGGATGCCGAGCGCGGCGAGATCAGCCCCCTGCAACGTCCCGCGCACATCCACCCCCTCCGGCCTGAACCATTCCATCATATGATAGGTGAGGTCTCCGAGCGGATCGCCGAGCGTGGACAATTCCCAGTCGATGACCGCCAACACCCTGGGCTCGGTCGGATGCACCAGCAGATTATGGAAGGAATAATCTCCATGGATGATCGTGGTGCGTTCGTCGGTGTCCGGGATGGCGTCGGGCAACCATGCGAGCAGCCGGTCCATCTCTGGAATGTCGCGGGTGCGCGATGCCTCATATTGCCGCGACCAGCGGGAAATCTGCCGCGCAAAATAATTGCCTGGCCTGCCATAGTCGGCAAGTCCAAGCGCCGCGAAATCGACGAGGTGCAGGCGGGCGAGCGTTTCATTGGCCGAATCATAAATGGCGGCGCGCTGGGCACGGTCGAGGCCGGGCATGCGCGGATCCCAGAAACTGCGCCCCGGCACATAGCGCATCACATAGAAGATGCTGCCGATGACATCCTCATCCTCACACAGCAACAGCGGCTCCGCCACTGGCAGCCCGGCTTCGTGCAGGACTTTGGTTATCCGATATTCGCGATCCACGGCATGAGCCGACTTCAGCAGGATGCCGGCCGGTTTGCGGCGCAGGACATAGCTGTGATCCGGCGTCGACAGGAGGAAGGTCGGATTGGATTGCCCGCCTTCAAACTGCTGAACCCGCATCGGCCCCGAAAATCCGGCAATCCGGCCAGAAAGATAGGCGGCCAGGCGGGCCTCGTCGAAGGCGCTGTTGACGGCGACATCGACCGTCGAGCCGATCGTCGCGGCAGGCTGCGCGCCGCTCACGCCCCCTTCCCTTCGGCATATTTGGCCAGTTCCATTCGGGCAAGCTGCCGCTCGTGCACCTCGTCCGGCCCATCGGTCAGGCGCACGATGCGGGTATTGGCCCACAATTCCGCCAGACCGAAATCATCACTGACACCGCCGCCTCCATGCGCCTGAATTGCGTCGTCGACGATCTGCTGCGCCATTTTGGGCGCGGCAATCTTGATCATGGCGATCTCCGCGCGCGCGGCCTTGCTGCCGACAACATCCATCTTGTGGGCTGCCTTGAGGCAGAGAAGCCGCGCCATCTCGATCTCGCAGCGCGCTCTGGCGATCCGCTCCTCCCAGACCGAGTGTTCGGCGATCACCTTGCCAAAAGCCCTGCGCGACAGGAGGCGGCGGCACATTTTTTCCAGCGCCACTTCCATCGTCGCGATGTTGCGCATCGTGTGGTGGATACGACCGGGACCAAGACGGCCCTGCGCGATTTCAAACCCGCACCCCTCGCCCAGCAGCATATTTTCCGCCGGGACGCGAACATTGTCCAGCGCCACTTCGAAATGCCCGTGGGGCGCGTGATCATAGCCAAAAACGGGCAAATGGCGCACCAACGTCACACCGGGCGTGTGACGAGGCACCAGGATCATCGACTGCTGCCGATAAGGCGCAGCGTCAGCATCTGTCTTGCCCATGACGATGAAGTCGCAACGCGGATGTCCAGCACCCGACGACCACCATTTCCGGCCATTGATGACGTAATCACTGCCATCCCGGCGAATATCGGTCTGGATATTGCGCGCGTCGGAGGAGGCGACGGCCGGCTCCGTCATCAGGAAGGCGGAGCGGGTTTCCCCATCGCGCAACGGCACCATGAAGCGCTGCTTCTGATCTGCCGTGCCGTAGCGGTGCAGAACCTCGAAATTGCCGGTATCGGGCGCCATGCAGTTGAACACTTCGCTGGCGAAGGAAATCCGCCCCATCAATTCGGCGATCGGGGCATATTCGACATTGGTGAGGCCAACACTGGTGAAAAATTCATCGTCATGCTCAGATGGCGGCATGAAGATATTCCACAGCCCCGCTTGTCGTGCCTTGTCCTTGAGTTCGTCGAAAATCGGCGGAATCTCGGTCCAGCGATCAATCGCGGCGGACTGCTGGTGATAGAGGGGAACGGCAGGAACGATGTGCTCCTCCATGAACGCTCTTACGCGCTCCATCCACTCCCTGGATTTAGGCGATTGTTCGAAATCCACGCATCCACTCCAGATATACCGCCGGATTCGAGCCGGCTCGCCCCTTTCTTTAGGACTCACCCGACCGATCGGTCGAGACATAAATAGTCGACCGACTGGTCGGCTGTCAAACTGGTCAGGAGAGAAATTTTTGGTTGACGCCCGACCAGTCGGTCGATCATTTGAATGGCAGGAGAGCATGCGATGACGAATAGCCCATTGATGGATGTCGCCCTGCTGCGGGGCTATGCGCCCTACACGCTGGCTGGCTATGCCAGTTTCCGGTCGGTCATCGAGTCGGATGGCGCGGTTCCCGCGAAATTGAAAGCGCTGTTCGCGACCGTGGCTGCGGTCGATCGCCGCCACATCACCCTTGCCCGGCAGGAAATGGAACGGGGCGTCGCACTCGGCCTGACCCCGAAGGACGCGACCGCCGGGCTGATCGTGCTCTCCAGCCTCCGCGGCGAAGCGGCGGCACTCGATTTCGCACAGATCATCAGCGACAGCTTTGACGATGTGCAGGCTCCGCAGCCGCAACCATTGCCAAAGGCAGGCCATGGAGAGGCAGAGGCGAATTTCCGCGCCTATTGGGCAGGCGCTATTCCAGCGCCATTGGGCGCCCTGATGCGGCTCGTGCCCGAAGCGGCGGACGCCTATTACCTCATGCGGCGGGGCAGCATCGACGCCAACCCATTGTCCGCCAAATATGGCGAGCTGCTTTTGCTCACCATTCTTGCGGCCGGATACAGTCCGATGGCGGCAACCCATGTGCGCGGCGCGCGCAATGCGGGCGCCAGCGACGAGGAAATTGCCGAGGCGGTGCTTTGTGCCGTCCCATCTGCGGGAATTGCCGCGTGGATGGCGGTGGGGGGGATGCTCGCCCCGCCGGAAGAGGGCGGCATAGCGCGCTGAAACAACCAGTCTTTTTTACATCTTTGCCAAGGAGAAGTTACATGGAACCGGAAAAGGACGTCATCCAATATGAAGTGGCCGATAACGGCATCTGCACGATCTGGCTCAATCGCCCCCATGTGAAGAATTGCGTCAGCCCGCAGCTTCTGCGCGACCTTGAAACGGCGGTGGACAAGGCGGCAGAGGATAATTCGGTCCTGGCCGTCGTATTCCGCGGTCGCGGCAACACCTTCTGCGCGGGTGCCGACCTCGGCCAGCTGGTCGGTCCGGTGCTGCACGAGACCAGCACGTCGCTTCAGCTCGCGATCGATTCGGCGCGCACCTACGACAAGATCTACAACATGAAGAAGCCGACCATCGCCTGCGTCGAAGGCTATGCGGTCGCCGGGGGCTTCGAGCTGTT
>JAZKBJ010000006.1:6672-12364 GCA_040388685.1 Pseudomonadota bacterium | reverse complement strand
GTGATAGCCCTGCGCCGTGCGGTAATTGGTGCCGAGAAAGTGCAGCTCGAACGGCTCAAGCTGCTCGCCTTCGTCGGTCTCGCCGCGCTGGACGACGATGGGATCGCCCTTCAGCGTCACCTCGCAAACGCGCTGGACCCACTGGACGATGTAGGCGCGGAAGATATTCGCCTGGGCGCGGCTTGCCGAAATGAAGATCTGGTTCTTGCCGGTTTCCAGCCCGACGAGGAAGCGTTCACGCGCGAAATACCAGGTCGCGCCGATCTGCCGCGATTTCAGGATCATGCGCGTGCGCAAATTGGTGCTGGTCAGCAGCCAGCCCTTTTGCCGCCCGTGCAGCTGGCCTTCCATATCGGCGCGCAAGCGTGCCGCCATGTCCCGCGTGATCAGGTTCTTCACCTCCTGCTTTTTCTTGTTCGCCGCCTTTGCCCCGTTCGCCCGGTCGGGGTTCAGATCGGCCTCGTTGCCGCCGTCCTGATACTTGCGCCGCCGGTCAAACCGTTCGAACTGGCGCGATAGCAGGTCGATCTCCTTGAAATCGCTGCCAGTCTTCTTGTCCTTGGCCACCAGCGCCAGATAGCGCTCGAGCGTGCCTTCCTCGGCCCGCGCGATCGCCGGGGCATCGTCCCACCGCCCGCGGGTCTTCCAGCTCGCCACAGTGGAATATGGCACGTCCAGTTCGTCGCTGATCTGCTGCATCGACCAGTGCCGCCAGTAGAGCGAACGCGCCTCGAGCCTTTTGCGCGCCACCTCCGGCAGGCGAACGACATTATCGTTCGCCCCGCTGATCGGCGGTTCATGATCGGGCGGCAGCTTCATTGCCACACGCTATGGCCGCAGTTCCCCCCGGCCTAAGTGGCCAGCGTTGTGAGCCTTTCCCTCACAACGCGCCCGCGTTGCGAAGAGGCCAGCCCTTCCGTCTTTTGCAATGGTCAATCAACGGCCCGCCCCCCGCCAGGGCAGCCCGAACACACCAGACCGGAGCTTATCCCCATGGCGAAGACGCGTTTTTTCCGGGTGGCCGTCGAAGGCCAGACCACCGATGGCCGCACGATCGAGCGGCAGTGGCTTGAGCAGGCCGCCGCAGCCTACAACCCGCTGACCTATGCCGCGCGCATCAACATGGAACACGTCCGCGGGATCACCGCCGACAAGCCGTTCAAGGCCTATGGCGATGTGATCAGCCTCAAGACCGACGAAGTCGAGATCGATCTGGCGGGCAAGAAGGAAAAGAAGCTCGCGCTGTTCGCCGAACTCGACGTGACCGACGAACTTCTGGCCATGAACAAGGACCGCCAGAAGCTGTTCACCTCGATCGAGATCAACCCCAACTTCGCGCAGACCGGCAAGGCCTATCTCGTCGGCCTCGCCGTGACCGACAGCCCCGCCAGCCTCGGCACCGAAATGCTGCAGTTCGCCGCCTCGCAGGGTGAAAACAATCCGCTCGCCTCGCGCAAGCTGCACAAGGACAACCTGTTCACTTGCGCCACCGAATTCACGCTCGAACTGGCCGAAGCCCCAGCAGCGAACTCCGATCCCACCGGCGTCTTCGCCTCGATCAAGGCGTTCTTCGATGGCATGGGCAAGGGCGCGGGCGGCATGGCGGCCCAGCAGGAATCGCAGGAGGAGCCGAAAATGCCGCCTCCACCCGCCGCGCCTGAATTCGATGGCACCGCCTTTGCCGCAATCGGCGCGCTGATGACCCAGATGGCCACCAGCGTCACCGAACTTGCCAATGGCACCAACGCCTCGATCGCCACGCTCACCGCCGATCTCAAGAAGGTGACCGAAACGCTCGAAGCGACGCCCGCACACGGATTTACCCAGCGTGTGCTCGCCACCGGCGGCAACGCGAACGAAGTCCGCACCGACTGCTGAACCCCCAAGCCCGCGCCCTACCGCCTCCGAAACTTGAGGAACATTTCCCATGAAGAATATCACCCGGGCCAAGTTCAATTCGATGGTCAGCCAGATCGCGCTGCTCAACGGCATCGATCCGTCCATCGTGCAGACCACCAAGTTTACCGCCGCGCCTTCGGTCCAGCAGACGCTCGAGCAGCGCGTGCAGGACAGCAGCGAATTCCTGTCGAAGATCAACATCGCGCCCGTCGATGAAATGCAGGGTGAACTGATCGGCCTGGGCATCGGCAGCACGATTGCCGGCCGCACCAACACCGCCGGTGGCAACCGCCGCCTCGGTGTCGATCCGTCTGCGCTGGATAACCGCACCTATATCTGCAAGCAGACCAACTTCGACGTCGCGCTGACGTACGCCAAGCTCGATCTCTGGGCCAAGTTCCCGAATTTCGAGACGGTGTGGCGCGACAACAACGTCAAGCGCATCGCGCTCGACCGCATCCTGATCGGCTTCAACGGCACCAGCGCCGCAACTGCTACCGACCGGACGGCGAACCCGTTGCTGCAGGACGTGAACATCGGTTGGCTGCAGAAGATGCGCACCGAAAACGCGGCTCGCGTCATGTCCGATGGTGCCGATGCCACCACCGGCTTCACCACCAAGGTCACTTACGGCACACACGCCAACGCGGACTACGCCACGCTCGACGCGCTCGTCTATGACGCGAAGGAATCGCTTCTGGCGGAATGGGCCAAGAACGATACCGAACTGGTTGCCATCGTCTCGGGCGATCTGCTGCACGACAAGTACTTCCCGATGATCAACGTATCGGAAGCACCGACCGAGCAGCTGGCGCGTGACGTGATCATGAGCACCAAGCGCCTCGGCGGCCTGCCCGCGATGCGCGTGCCCGGTTTCCCGAACGGCACGGTGTTCATCACCCGTCTCGATAACCTCTCGATCTACTACCAGGACGGCAAGATGCGCCGCCTGGTGAAGGACGAGCCCGAGTACGACCGCGTCACCGATTACCAGTCCTCGAACGAGGCCTACGTGATCGAGGATCTTGAATACGCCTGCCTCATCGAGAACATCGCCGAGCACAACGCCTGATCTACCGGCCCCGGCCCACCCTGACAGTGGGCCGGGGCATTCCTGCACTGCCGAGAGTTCTTCACCCCTCTCCCGGCAAGACTGCCCCTCCGGACCGGCCCTGCGGCATTTGACCCGCCCCGCGTCCGGAACCCGCCGGAGGGGCATTTTTCGCAAGAGGAACTCATCCCATGCCGTCCCCCGCAAAAGCCAGTTTCCAGCGCAAGCTTGCCCAAATCGCCAGCGGCGAAATCGCGCGCGAAGGCTCCGCCGCACCGATGCCCACCGATGGGCCGGTCGCCAGCGAATACCAGCAGCTGCTGGCCGCGCTGCAGATCGACATGAACCGCCTGCGCCAGATCGAATCGACCGAAAAGAAGATCGAGGCCAAGCGCGAGATGATCGGCACCTATCGTGCCTGGGTGGAAGGCGCGCTTGCCGCCGAAACCCCGGCGCAGGACGAGATCGTGGCGAACATGCTGGTCTGGGCGATGGACGTCTGCGATTGGGATTATGCGTTCCGTCTCGCCAGCCACGTGGTGAACAATAACCTCGCTCTGCCGGAACGCTACAAGCGCAAGCCGGTGACGCTGATCGTCGAGGAGGTGGCCGAAGCAGGCCTTGCCGCAGATCCGCGCATCACGCTTGGCGAAATGCAGCAGTTCGAAGCCGCCTTCCTCGCTGCCGACATGCAGGACGTGGTCAAGGCCAAGCTGGCGAAGGCGCTGGGCCTCGCTTTCAAGCGCCAAGCCGATGCGTTCGACGGCGCTGCAGACAACGCGGTGGCGGGCGGCAAATCGGGACTGCTGGCCCAAGCCCTCAACCATTTCCAGGCAGCGCTCACGCTCGACAAAGGCAGCGGCGTCAAGAAACTGATCGAAGGCCTCGAACGCGATCTCCGTAAGGTCGCGCCGCCGGAAGGCACCGAGGCCACTTGAACCAGCTGCTCCACCCGAGCCGGGGGCGGGAGAGGACCCGAGGCAATCGCCGCAAGGTCGCTCAACCTCACCCCCGTTAATTGATCGAGACCGCAAATGTCGTTCGTCGCGCTGCCACCCTCGCCCACCTCGCCGGAAGGGGCCTTCGTGGCGGGCGATGGGTGGTATCCGGCGATCGATTGTAACGCGATGCGTGATGCGCTGCGGATCACCGATCAGATCACGCACGCGCGGCTCCTCGGCGCGATCGAGGGCGGGCTGCTCACCGTGGAAGGCGAGCTGGCGTTCTGGCGCGCCACGCAGGAATCGGCAGGCTTTGCCAATCTGGCCGCAGTGGACCCATTGCGCATGATGGCAGACCAACACCGCCTGACCTTGCTCTACACCCGCGCCGTCCGCTTCAGCGCCGCTGCCGAGCTGGCCGAGCTGCACCGCGATCTGTCCGCCACCACCGAAGGCCAGACCCGCGCCGAACCGCAGATGCTCACCGCCGAGGATTACCGCAAGCTGGCCACGCAAGCCGTGCGCGATATCCTGGGCGAGCCGCGCGTGGCGGTGGAGCTGATCTGATGCCGCGCCCAAGCCCGGAGGGCGCTCTGTGAGAACCGTAACCGCGCAACAGGGCGACACGCTCGATGCGCTGTGCTGGCGCGTGCTGGGCACCACCGGCGGCGGCGTGGTCGAAACCGCGCTGGAACTCAATCCCGCGCTGGCGGGCGCGGGACCGTTCATCGCCGAAGGCACGCCCGTCACCTTGCCCGATCCACCGCAGGCCAAGGCCACCACCCTAGCAACCGTGAATCTGTGGGACTGATCGATGGGTTCTGACATGCAAGATTGGCGCGAATTCCTGTTCTGGTGGGCGGCCTCGTTCATCGCGGCCACCACTGTCGTGGTCGCGCGGCTTGGCCTCAAGCTTTACGGCGCGCCCGATTTTCCGGACGATCCCGCGCTCGCGCTGCACTGGCGCCGCCGCCGGCAATACATCGCCATGGCCGAGATTTCCGCCCTGCCCGCATTTGCGACAATTTCGGTCGTACTGGTCAGCTACCAGCAATTGAACCCGGTGGTGGCAGTGCTCCTGGCCATCGCGCAGGGCTTTGTCGGCTTCCCACTGCTGCTCGATGGCGCGGCCTTCCTGTTTCGCAGGCGGATCGGCCTGCAGGCCGCACCGCCCGATGCCACCACGCCCATTGGAGGCGACCATGCGTGATCTGCTGATCATTTCGGGCGTGCTCGCACTGTTCGCCCTGGTCTTCCTGATCAAGGCGGCGCGCCACACCTGGCACATCGAGGTGCTGCGCAATCATCGGCGGAACGAGCGATGAAAAAGCCCGCCCTATTGCGCGCCGCAATCGTCGCGCTCCTGCCTGAACTCGCCCGCAACCCCGACAAGCTGGCGATGTGGGTGGAAACGGGCCGCACTCGCGCCACCGGCACTGCCCAGCGCGGGTTCGCGTGGGAGTACCACCTCACCGTCGTGGTCGAGGACTTCACCAAACCGCCCGAAATGCTGTTCTTCATCGTGACCGATTGGCTGCGCACCCAGCAACCCGATCTGCTGGCCTCGAATGCCGAAGGTTTCCCGTTCGAGGTCGACGTGATCGACGACAAGACGGCGGATGTGAAGATCACCCTGCCCTTGCGCGAGATCGTCACCGCCACGCCGGATGGCAGCGGCGGTTGGCAGCTCGAAGTGCAGCCCGAACCCGTGCTGTTCCCCGATGCCGCCGTGATCGGTCCCGGGCTCACCTCGATCTGGGTGCGCGGAAATGGCGACGCGCCGTTTCAGGTCGCCCCCGAT
>JAZKBJ010000006.1:4015-6662 GCA_040388685.1 Pseudomonadota bacterium | reverse complement strand
CCGATCCCTCACCCTAAAGGCGGGCCATGGCCGACGATCTCGCCGAACTGGAACCCTTCCTCGCCGCCTATCTGAACAAGCTCGGCCCCGCACAGCGCCGCCGCGTGGCGCGCAAGGTGGGCGAGGCCCTGCGCCGCGCGAACGCCCGCCGCATCGCCGCCAACGTCCAGCCCGACGGCAGCGCGATGACAGCGCGCAAGCCTCGCAAGCGGATGAAGGATGCCAAGGGGCGCATCAAACGGTCGGCCAAGATGTTCCCCAAGATCAAGCTGGCCAAGGTGATGAAGATCCGCGCGACGCCGGACGAGGTCTGGCTCGGCTTTGCGGGCATGATCGGCCACACCGCAGCGGCCCACCACTTCGGGCTTGAGGACTTCGTCGGCAGGGATGCCAATGGCCGCGCGGTTCGCACGAAATACCCCGAACGCCGCTTGCTGGGCTTTGGGGCTGAAGATCCCGATGCGATTTTAAGTGTAGTGCTGGCGTTGCTGGAAAAATGACTTCACCGCTAAAGGTGATCAGCACACGAATGTATATTCAATCCCGGCGCTGAATGCCGCGCAAGCTTTAGATATGACTTGGGTCGCGGACTGTCCGATCGTCAGCTTCTTCAAGCTCGCCTTGGCCATAGCGAACGTGGGAATATCAGTCTTTCCGATGATGCGGTTCCCTACTTTCACCAACTGCTTTGGTTTGGTCGAATGAACTGAAACATAGACCACGCCGGTTGATGTTTCACCCAGCAGGCTGACAATCATGCTTTCCGGCAACGCCCGGAACTTCACACCTGCCGCTGCTGCGACGAGGGCTGGACTAGGCCCGTTGTTTAATAATCCTGCCAAGACGCCGCTAAACGACGTGCTCTCGGTCTCAAACTCGAATGGCTCATAACGAAGCCTAAGTCTGATGATTTCCGGGCCGATCTTTAGATTATTTGGAAAGCAGAAGTCCTGCAGTCCTTCCGTTTCCGTCACCATCACTGCCGGAAAATCGCCAAGTTTCTCAAAGGCTGGGTTCGACCCCGACCCTTGTTTTACAATTGATGCCGATACGGTAAAATCCACGCCAAGCGCACCACGTCCATCTCGTTCATAGACCACGTCGGGCAGAACGGACTTCAGGCAGGTTTTCGGTTCCGATGGATGGGGCGATGGAAGTGCAAGCGCAGACAGGCTACATTTGGCTCTCTTGGGATTGCATCCTGCAATCTCGAATTTGCGCTCGAAGCTCGCCTTTAGAGCCTCGGTGGCGGCCGGTGTGCCCTGCTCGGCGTGTGCAGGAACGAAAGCGCCCACGGCGGCCAGCGTAATTAGTAAACTCCAGCGCATCTCACCCCTTCCTGTGAAAGTGATAATACATCGAAATCACACATAAGAACGAGACTTGCGCCGCCAACAACAGACCCTGCACATGCAATCGCCACAGGACCGGATCCAACTCCTTCGATGTCAGACGGACGACTTGTGCCAGTTCGTATCTAAACCGAAGGCCGCTGTAGCTTGCCAACAATGCCGACATCATTCCTCCGGCGAGAAACAGAATTCTGACCCACGGACGTCCGGATGAAGTTGGAAGCCGGAACATTACGATCGTCGACACAGCTAGTCCGGCTGTGATCGTCAGCATGTCACTCGACAAATCGTTGAACAGGTTTGCGGGAAGTTCAGAATTTGGGATGGTCAGGACGAAATCGGGCGCAACCTGATCTGTGAACGCTAGTTGAGAAAGTAGTACGATGGCCGCGGGCGCAACCATGAGCGCGAGAACGTAGCTCAGCAACCGTAACAATGTTGTAACTGATCTCCGCATCGTCATCATGCCCTCACGTACCGCCGATTAGAACAGAACCTCCGCAATTTGCGGAGTCAATTCGACACATTATTTTGCACCAACTGGGTCAATGACGGCGAATGCCGCCTGCTCGGCTTGGGCGCGGAAGACGTTGAACTGATTACCCGCGCGGCGATGGACATGCTCGAAGGTTGAAGGCCTTGCCTTGCGGCCCGCCTTGCCCGACGTGTTGTGGAAAAGGAATCATCCCTTGGCCATCACCACCCCCGATACCTGCGGACGCGATCAGGCGCTCGCCCACCTGAAATCTGCTCTCGATGTGTGGCGCGTTGATCCGGACGAGGCTTCTGCCGAAGAACAGAAAGCATGGGCAGACCTGCTGGACGTGGCCAACACGCTGGCGCGGATTACAAAAGCGGAAGCCCCGGCGGGCTAGGCGCGCGCGATCCGGCCCAGCGCTCCTGCGTGCGTTCCACCACCAGTGGCCCCGGCCATGTCTGGCACAAGCCGAACGCTTCATCGGGGGCACCCTCGGTCCACGTCTGCCACGATGACCGGGGCAGCAGTACCGGCATCCGGTCATGCACTTCTGCCATTTGCGCGCAGCCATCGACCATCACCATCGCATAGGCCGCGCCCCATTCCGCCGTGGACCGCCAGATCCCGGCAACGGCAAACAGCGGCTCGTCTGGCAGGGCATACCATGTCCGGGTCATCCGGCCTTTCTCGCCCTCGGCCTCGGCCCATTCGCTCACCGGGATCAGGCAGCGCCGCTTGGCAAAGCTGTCGCGCCAGAACGGGGTTTGCAGCTTGTCCTCGCGCGCATTGTTCACCGGCTTGGGCTTTAGCTTCTGGC
>JAZKBJ010000006.1:0-4005 GCA_040388685.1 Pseudomonadota bacterium | reverse complement strand
CCACCAGGCCGGGATAGCCGGGATAGACTTCGGTGCCGACGTTCAGGCCGCTGGTCACCGCAGCGCCAAACAGCCGACCGACATCCTGCGCCGCACCGCGCATGCGATAAAGGTTGCACATCGCCCAAAGCTTGAACCGACCGGGTGCGAAGTCAACGCGCCGAATCCATCTTGCCGATATGTTCCGCTTATGTTCCAATATCGGGATGCACCGAATCGACAAGACCACCATCGCCCAAGCGTTGCTGAATGCCCCGGGTTGGGCACGCGTCGGCATTTCCGATCCCAAGCCATGGCTGCGTGAAGATGCGGCAGAGGAACTGGCCTTCACGATCCTGCACGGCATCGATCTGCCCGATCCGCAGGATGCTCGGCAAAGCGACATGCCCCTGTGACATGCGCTGGTCGAAAGCAGGCCTCATGGAACCGACCTCGATCTTCGATGCGGCAACCCTGCACATGGCGATCAACCCGGTTTGCACTTGCGGACATGGTGCCAGCTTTAATCCATGGGGACTGTGGTGGCATTTCCACCGGCGACACTGGGATGATCGGCTGACCAGCGCGCGGCAGCGTTTCTGGTGCCGAGTCTGCGGTTCGCGCTTGCGGCGAAAGGTGCGGCCGGCGCGCTTCGATCTGGTCAAGGTCAGCGATGCGAACCTGGTGCTGCCGCTGCCTGATGAGCGCGAATGGAAACGCGCCGTGGCGCGGGTCCGGTAAATATCAGGACGGCAATCGTCGTTGACCACCGCCACTTAACTAAAGATAAGGGGTTTGGCCCTAGTGCCAATCCTGCCGCCGCGCTCCGATCCCGAGCGTCAGCGGGCACCGGCCCAGTCCCCCGACTGTCTCCCGCCGGTGCCTGCGGGCGGCTATCGGGACGCTTCGTCAAACTTGGTGTTGCCGTCCAGCATCTGCGCCCAGTTGTGCGCGGCCACGGCATAAGTCACGGCGGCGGTGCAGGCCTGCAGATCAGGATCGCTGACAGCCACGAGGGCACCGGCGGACATTTCTGAAGGAAATCCGGCACGGTCACTTTCGGCGGTGGCAAAGGCTTTGCTGCCCGCACTTCCAGCGGCTTCGGTCCGCACCCCGCCAGGGGCGATGCGATTGTGGTCAGCAAAGCTGCGACCAGCAGCCAGCGCGCTCTCAAGATCCTGATCATGTCCTGCATCGCTCCTCTGCGCATCCGCGGCACTGCGCCGCTCCTGATCCTCGCGCGCGCCCTCGGCCAGCGCATCGGCTTCCTTCACGGCGGTGATGATCGCGGCGCGCCCTTCCTGGCATTTCTGCAAGGCCGCCTTCAGGCCGCCGCCTGCAATCGGCAGGCCATGGATCTGCACCACCAGGAGCAGGCAATATCCGGCCAAGGCCAGTGCCAGCGCGCGCCACAAGTTCATGCCAAGCCAGCGCATCACCATTTCACCGTCTCCATCAGCTGCTCGATCAGCAGCCACAGGCCAAACCCGCCCGCGCCGACGATCACAGCGCAAAGCGTGCGTTCGCCGATCACGCGGGCATTCCTGCCGCGATCCATTGCGCCACGTCGAAGCTGGGGCAGGCCTTGGCCACGCCGGGCCAATCGCGGTGACCGCGTACAACAATTCCGGGGTAGCGCGCCTGGTAGGTGCGGATCAGCGTGCGCAGCGCGATCTTCTGGGCCTTGGTCCGTGTGTCCTTGGGCCTGCCCCCTGCATTCAGCGAAGCGGTGCCACCAACATAGCAGATGCCGATGTTGCCGGTATTGGCCTTGCCGACGTGGGCACCTTTGACGTTATCGGGCAGGCCGCGAACCGTGTCCCCGTCAAGCTCGATCACCCAGTGATAACTGATCTGGCCAAACTTCTCGATGTCCCATGCGTTGACCTGGGCCGCGGTGTTATCGCGCCCCTCGGGCGTTGCGGCGCAATGAATGGTCAGGAAGCGGACGGGTCCAAGATCGGCCATGGGGCACCTTTCGATTTCACCGAAAGACTGCCTCGCGCGCGCGCGGAAATCAGCGGGACCGCGTTGTCAGGCCCGCCCGAACAACGCAGGCGCCATGTCAGCCAGCCTGCGCCCGGATCATCTGGGCGATAGCCTCGAGCAGCTCGCCCGAGAGGTCATGCTCGTGGGCGGGGCGGTCGAACGGGCGGTCGGGGCCGATCTGGACGATGCGATTTTCGTCCTCGTCGTGACGGTAGTCCTCGGGCGACTTTTCGCTCAAGCTGGCGATGAAATCGCAGATCGTGCCCCCGCTATTGGCACCGATCAGTTCGGTGTGGAGTGCGGCAAGTTCGTTGGCGGTGATCATGTCTGGTTCCGATCAGGCGCAGTAGAGGTTGACGGAGTTGGCCTGCACGCCGTTGCCCTTGCGGACCGCGCTGGTGAAGCCGCCCTGGTTGAGCGTGAGCGTGTCGTTCAGGATCGCGGTCTGGGCAGAAAGCGGCGTGACGGCGGAACCGACCACCGCGCCGACATTGAGGTTCCAGTACCCGCCGGGAATTCCGCCGGCATTGGTCACGGTGATCTTGCGGCCGGACAGCGTCGGCACCCACGTTGCGGGATCGAGCCGCACCATGCCCGCCTCGGTCGTGCCGAAATAGATGCCCTGCGCCGCGCCGCCTGCCCCGGTGATGAGCGTGGCGGCATTGCTTTCGACCGAGGCCGCGACGGTGATTTCGACCGTGTTGGCGTTGATGCGGGTGACCGAGACCGGCACCACTTCCTCGCCGATCGCGCCGGGGGTGCCTGCCACCCATTCAAGGCCATGCGCCATGACCTCGCCGCCGTAGATCGCGCCCTGATTGCCGCTGCCCGCGTGAGGCGAACCGACGATATCGACCTCGTAAGTCACCGGGCCGGGCAGATAGGGGTATCCGCCCGCGATGGCATAGGCGCGCTGGAAATTTCGGGTGCGCTGCTCGTTGGCATCGGTGAACGATTGCGTGCGCGGATCGGCCATGTAGGCGCGTGCTGCGCCCAGCAGGGGGAAGGTGGCGTAGGACTTGCCATCATAGACCTTCACCCCGGCGAAGCGGGCATAGAGCCGGTCGTTGAGATCGGCGAGATAGGCGGTCAGCGCGCCGTCGCTAAGCCCGGCGCCGACGTTGACCATGAAGTTGAGCCAGCTGTCGATCAGGCGGGTGACCTTGCCGACCTTGCCCAGCGCGCGCACCAGCGTGAGCATGCGCCCGGTGACGCCTGCATTGGTTTCATCGCCCCAGACGGAGAAGCCGTTCGTCGCGCGCTCGGTCGTGCCGCCTTCCACCGTCCGCATTTCCGGTTCGGCTTCGATCTCGGCAGCGCCCGCAAACGCGGCGGTCACGGTGTAGGCCATGGTGCTGTGGTTGATCGAGCCGGTCACGCCCTGCCCGACCCAATTGCCCGATGCATCCGAAGTGGCGACCATCCTGCCGCCGACAAACAGCCGTGCGGTGCCCGCCTTGATGTAGTTCGGGCCTGCGAAGACCCCGCTGGCTGCCGGGGTCCACGTGCCGCTTTTCAGCGTGTTGGCCACCAGATTGCCGATGCCCGTCTTCCACCGCTTGCGGTCATAGATGAACGATTCCTTGGTGTGGCCGCTGATGCAGAACACCGCGATGCCCACTGCCACCTTGCGGCCTGCGCGGGCCGGATCGGCATAGCGCAGGGCAATGTTCTTGTTGATCGCGGCCACATCGCCATCGCCATGCTGGCCTGCCGCGCGCAGGGCTTTGAACGCAGCGCGGTAAAAGCCATTGGTGTTGACCGGGTCGATCGTGCTTTCCGCCAGAACGAAGCCGAGGCCGTTCACCGTCTCGGCCGCGAGCGTGCCGCCCACCGAATTGACGATGCCCCAGGTGTGCAGGGTGGACTGGCTGACCTTGCCGATCACCTCACCCACATCGTGCGGGCCGGTCACGCACCAGACGTTGGGATTGTCGGGGTTTTCCAGCTTGAGGTAATAGCCGACATCGTCGAGCACGTCGGGGATCACCACCTCGCACATGCCGCCGTCCGCCGGGTTGAAGATCCCGGCAACGG
>JAZKBJ010000005.1:12894-20913 GCA_040388685.1 Pseudomonadota bacterium | reverse complement strand
AGAACCCGGCAGACCCGCGCAATCGCCGCATGTCGATCCTGATGACCGGATAATCGGCTATCTGCTCCCGGCGGAACGGATAAATCGACAAAACGCCTAATTGCTTTGCAACAATTTGCCTCGCGGCGCATTTCAGGTTCTGGGCAGTGATCCATACGGAATGTGAGCTGGCCGATCGAAATGCAGGCGAGGCTCAAGTTGCAGAACAAGACACAACCCTCGACGCAGCTTGACCCCGGCCCCGGTCTCTCGCAGTTTTCCGAGTTCGAAAGTGATCCACGGCTCAACGCCATTACCGATTTCGCGGCGAAACTGTGCGGTGTGCCCATCGCACTGGTCAGCCTGGTGGAAGCGACGCGGCAATGGTTTCCGGCACGCACTGGCCTTGATGTAGGCGAAACCCCGCGCGAACAATCGATGTGCGCCCATGCCATGCAGCAGCCAGACATCATGGTCGTGCCCGATACACTGGCCGATCCGCGCTTCGCCGCGAACGCGCTCGTGCAGGGCGAGCCAAACATCCGGTTCTATGCAGGTGCTCCGCTGGTGAGCCCACAAGGAACGCAATGGGGCGCTCTCTGCGTAATCGACCGGAAACCCCGGAGCGGGCTTACGGAGCTTCAGCATCAAGGGCTGAAAGTGCTGGCAGAATCCGTTGTCGGTTATCTGGTTGCCTACGAGGCGCAGCGCAGGGAAGTGGCACGATCGACTTCGGCAGAGCAGGAACGCGACGATCAACGTCAACGCTTTCAATTGCTGGCCGACACCATGCCGCAGATGGTCTGGTCCACGCTTCCCGACGGCTATCACGATTATTACAACGCCCGCTGGTATGAATTTACCGGCATGCCGGTGGGGTCGACCGACGGTGAATTGTGGAACGGGATGTTCCACCCTGACGATCAGGACCGTGCCTGGAGTATCTGGCGGCATAGCCTTGAGACTGGCGAGCCCTATGAAATCGAGTACCGCTTGCGCAGCGCCTCGGGAGAATACCGCTGGGTGCTGGGCCGCGCTTTGCCAATGCGCGACGGCAATGGCGCAATCGTGCGGTGGTTCGGGACCTGTACCGACATGCACGAACATAAATTGACGATGGATCAACGCGAAATCGTCAGTCACGAACTGAGCCACCGGATCAAGAACATCTTCGCTGTTATCAGTGGCCTGATCGGCCTTTCAGCCAGGCAGCATCCCGAATACCGCGTGGTCACGGACGAATTGCGCGAGCGGGTGCTCGCGCTGGGCCGCGCCCACGATTTCGTGAGGCCGCACAGTGCCCAGTCAAACCCGACCGGTCGCCTTCCCACTTTGCGGGCGATGCTGGGTGAACTGATGTCACCTTACCAGTACAATGGCGCCCAGCGCGTGCTGATTGAAGGTGAGGACGCCCACATCGATGACAGGTCGGCGACACCGCTGGCCCTGACGTTCCACGAACTTGCAACCAATGCGACCAAATATGGATCGTTGAGCCGGGAATCCGGCATCGTCAAAATCAGCATCGAATATAGGGGTGACGAAGTCGCCATCGAATGGCGCGAGATAAGCGATGTGGCACAGCCCTTCGCGGACACGTCGCCAAACATGGCAGGCTTTGGAACGCGGCTGATCGAATTGAGCATCGAGCGTCAACTGGGTGGAAAAATCGTCCGCAGGTGGGAACCTTCGGGTCTTGTGGCTACGATCTCCATCCCCTGCTCTGCAATGTCGAGAGCCTTGGCTAACCCGGATTAGAGCGTGAACAGCGTTATGGCGGAGGAGGCATCCACCGAAACGGCGCGATTGGAAGCAATCGCAGCTGCGGCCACGATTGCAGTGTCATCGAAAGGCTTGCGGATGAATCCCACCGCGTTCTCTGCCGGATTAACGATCTGCGCGGGGTTTGCGGTAACGTAGACAACCCTGACCGAGTAGGTTCGCGCCAGTTCGGCAGCTATTCCCTCCCCCGTAGGACCATCGCGCAGATTCAGGTCCACAAATGCCACGTCTGCCCCCGATGCGTTTGCCAGCGCTTCGCGGCGATCGGTCGCTATCGCATGAACGTTGAACCCGGCATCTACCAGAATGCGTTCAATATCCATGGCGACGAACACCTCGTCTTCGACGATGAGAATACGGGGCGGGCGGGAAGGCGTCTGTGTGGAAGTGCCGGTGTTCATGGCAGACCAACATAGATGTGGTTCAGGGGTTCCCTGCGTTGCTGGCCAAGCGTCACAAAGGGCAGGATTTCTGCTGTTAATTCATATGCGTAATGCCACGGGAGGAGCATCTCGGATGCTTTGCTGAAGATCATGCCCACAGCCAAGAAGCCCGGCGACCCGATTGGGGGTCGCCGGGCGGTTGACGCGCGCCTGGTGGAGGCAGGCGCTTGTCGTTTCTGGCTTAACGCAAGAGCGACAGCACGTTCTGCTGGCTCTGGTTGGCCTGGGCGATCATCGCCGTCGATGCCTGCGAGAGGATCTGGGCCTTGGCCATTGCCGTGGTCTCCGACGAGTAGTCGGTGTCCTGGATGCGGCTGCGGGCGTCCGACAGGTTGGTGATGTTGTCGTTCAGGTTGTTGACCACCGATTCAAGGCGGTTCTGGCCTGCACCGAAAGTTGCACGGGCGGCATTCACTTCAGCAAGCGCGGTATCGACGTCGTCGATGGTCGTGCCGGCGTTAGTGCCATCGGTGCCGCTGACATCGAAGGCGACCGTGTTGATCTGCTTCGAGGTGATCGTGACCGTGGTGGCGGTTTCCGAACCGACCTGGATGTCGAAGGTCTTGTCGGCGGCGCTGTCGAAAACGGTATTGCCGTTGAACTTGGTGTCGGAAAGAACCGCGTTGATCTGGTCCTGCAGTTCCTGAACTTCCGAGTTCATATAGTCGCGGTCAGATTCCTGATAAGTCGCCGACTTCGACTGAACAGCGAGTTCGCGGACGCGCTGCATCATGTTGGTCACTTCGTTGAGCGCGCCTTCAGCGGTCTGCGCCAGCGAGATGCCGTCGTTCGCGTTGCGGACGCCCTGGCTCATGCCCTTGATCTGCGAGGTCATGGTCGTGGCAATGGCCAGACCTGCCGCGTCGTCCTTGGCGCCGTTGATGCGCTTGCCGGTCGACAGGCGTTCCATCGCCGTGCCGAGCATCTTGTTGGCCGAGTTGGATGAATTCGTCGCCTTGATAGCGCTGATGTTCGTATTGATAACCGCCATTTTCCAGTCTCCGGTTGGGTGGTGTCGTTCCCGAATGGACTGCCGGGTCAATGGATGGACGCGGCTGTCAGGACAAAGACCGGCAAGGGCGCGCCGGATTTAAGCCCGCCCCCGGCAAAAGACTGCCGCACCTACGCAATCGCCCTAGGTGTTTCCCGACCCCTTAAAGTTTCAACCTGTTTGTCGGTTACGCGCGAAACAAGGGCCTCGGATTTGATGGTTAACAGGGGTCTTGAAATGATTCGCGATTGCGGGGCACTTCGCTTCACGGATGCGGCGGCAAAAGCACATGCGGCGCTGGTACAGCGCGCGGCAGCCGTGCTTTCGAGCTATGGCGCGGATGGCGAGGTCATGCTGGCGGATGCTTTCGAGGGCGCTGCGACCGATCCGCGCCGGATGAGCGTGATGCTGGAGCGCAGTGCCCTGCCCGCCATGCAGCGCGCGCCCGGCAGCCGCCAGACCGTGCTGAGATATACCGACGGTGCGGGCGAGGCCGCGCTTGCCGCGTTGCTAGCCTGTGCGGCTCGCCCCGGCGCACCGATTGCCGCAGATCCCGAAAGCCTGTCCGTCCTGGCTCTGGCCGAGCGCATCGCCGTCTGTGACATTCCCGTGCTGATCAATGGCCCGACCGGCACCGGCAAGGAAGTTCTCAGCCGCTTCATTCATGATCGGTCGGCCCGCAAGGACAAGCCGTTCGTGGCGATCAACTGCGCGGCCATGCCCGAGGCGATGCTCGAAGCACTGCTGTTCGGCCATCAGAAGGGGGCCTTCACCGGCGCCAATGCGGCGAGCGAAGGCTTCTTTCGCGCCGCCAATGGCGGCACGCTGTTGCTCGACGAGATTGCCGAGATGCCGCTGACGCTTCAGGCCAAGCTGCTGCGCGCGCTGCAGGAAGGCGAGGTGGTGCCATTGGGCGCGACCCAGCCGATCAAGGTGGACGTGCGCGTCATCGCCTGCGCCAACCGCGATCTTCCGCTGGAAGTGGAGGAAGGCCGCTTCCGCGCCGACTTGTTCTACCGCCTCAACGTATTCCCCCTTGCCCTGCGCGCCTTGTGCGAACGGCCGGACGATATCGCACCGCTCGCCTTTGCGATGGTGCTGCGTCACAGCGCTCATGCACCGTGGATTGCGGATGAAACGCTGGCGCTACTGGCCACGCATTCCTGGCCGGGCAACGTGCGCGAGCTGGAAAACGTGATCCGCCGTGCGCTGGTGCTGGCGGGCAATGCCCCGGTGATCGGGCCAGAGCACATCGCGTTCGACCGCCCTGCCCGTCTGATTTCCGAGCCGGTCAATGCGGCGGCCTCTGCTGCTTCGGACGGCAAGCTGTCCAACATCGTGCAGATTTCGGAAAGCCGCGCGATCCTTGCCACGCTCGATGCCTGCGGTGGCAGCCGCGTTGCGGCAGCGCGCCAGCTCGGGATTTCGGAGCGCACGCTGCGCTATCGCCTCGCCAGCTTTCGTGAGGCCGGGATTGCCGTGGGTGGTCGGCGATGAGCGGCATCAGCGGCATTGGGGGGCGCGCCTCCGGTATTCAGGACATCATGGCGCTGCGCCAGCAGATCATGGAGCGCTCGCAGTTGCTCCAGCAGGTCAAAGGCCCGGATGCGCCGCAAGGCACGGCACCGGCAGGCGGCGCAGGTGGCAGCTTCACGGATTCGCTGAAAGGCGCGCTCGATACCGTCAATACCAGCCAGCAGAAGGCTGGCGCGATCAGCGAGGCCTACGAAAAGGGCGAGGTCGTCGATGTCGCCAAGGTCATGCTGGCCCGGCAGGAAGCGGGTGTTGCCTTCGAAGCCACGCTGCAGGCGCGCAACAAGCTGCTCAACGCCTATCAGGACATCATGAGGATGGGAGTCTGATCAGATGGCCGACACCGCCGATCCCACCGCCCCATCCGGCTTTGGTGCGCTGACCGACCCTGCAGGCGGCAGCGTCGGGTCTCGCGTGAAGACGTTTCTCGCCCAGCCGCCGGTGCGCCGCACCCTGCCGTGGTTCGCCGGCGTTTCTGCCGCAGGGCTGACCGCCGTGCTGTGGATGACGATGGCCCCCGCCCCGCAGCGCATGCTTTACAGCCAGCTTTCCGACAGCGAGCGCGCCGAAGTGGTCGCGTCGCTCGACAAGGCGGCGATCCCCTACACCATCGACAATGCGACCGGCGCGGTGAACGTGGGCGAGGACGATCTCTACCGCGCGCGTATGGCGGCGGCATCCGACGGTGCGATTGCCACGCCCGAAACCGGCACGCAGATGCTCGACAAGCTGCCGATGGGTGCGAGCCGCGGCCTTGAGGGCCAGCGGCTGCAGGCCGCGCGCGAGCGCGAGCTGGAACTAACCGTCATGGAAATCGACGGGGTCGAGAGTGTGCGCGTCCATCTGGCAGAGCCCGAGAAATCGGTATTCGTGCGCGACGCCACGGCCCCGACCGCATCTGTGATGGTCAAGCTCAAAAGCGGGCGCCAATTGTCGGAAAGCCAGGTTCGCGCGATCACCAACCTTGTGGCAGGATCGGTGCCGGGGCTTTCGATCGACGCGGTGCGCGTGGCTGACCAGCATGGCCGCCTGCTGTCCGAACCGGGCGGTGTCGATGGCGACCGCCTGGAACTGCAGCAGCGCATGGAAGGGAAGCTGCGCGATCAGGTTGCGCAACTGCTGACCCCGATGCTGGGCGAGGGCAACTTCTCGTCCGAGATTCAGGTCGATCTCGATATGGATCAGGTGACCTCTGCGCGCGAAAGCTATGACAAGCAGGGCGTGATCCGGTCAGAAACACAAAGCGCTTCGCAACAGGCAGGTGCCGCGACGGCGCAAGGCGTTCCGGGGGTGACGGCCAATACGCCGCCGCCCGCAACGACGGCGCAGCCCGGTGCCCCAGCCGGAACACCTGCGGCTGCCACGGCGGGAGCGCCCGGTTCCAACGGCGAATCAAGCTCGACCAAGACCTATGAGCTGGGCCGCGAGGTTGCCGTTTCAAACCAGACGCCGGGGAAGATCAAACGGCTCTCGGTTGCGGTTGCGCTCAGCGCGAACATGATGGCCAAGGCCAAGCCGCAGGACATCGAGGCGATCAAGCAGCTCGTCAGCGCCGCAGTGGGTGCAGACCCGGCGCGCGGCGATCAGGTGGCGGTGCAGGTGCGGGCGTTCAAGCCTGCCGAAGTTTTGCCGACGCCATTCTGGGAAACACCGTGGTTCGCCACGATCCTGCGCAACGCGGTGGCGCTTATTGCGGTGCTGCTGGTGTTGCTGCTTGGCGTGCGTCCACTGATCAAGGCGCTGAAGCGCGAGCCTGCCGCCGCAGAGTCCAAGTCTGCGAAAACGGGCAAGAAGGGCAAAAAGGGCGCGGCTGCGGACGATGAGGAAGAGGCCGAGGCTGAGGAAGAGCCAGAGGCCATCACCGCCGATGAAATGGCCGAGGCGCTGCAACCGGCACAGAATGCCGAGACCGGCGTGGTTGATGCCGAGGCGCTGGCGCGTCAGGTCAGCCTTGCCCAGCGGCTCGTGGTGGATAAGCCCGACAACGCGCTGGTCGCCCTGAAACAGATGCTCAACACACCCGAAGAGGAAGCCGCCACATGAGCGACCTTGCCGAAGCGCCGAACATCAGCGACCCCGAACGCGCCGCCGTGATGGTGATGCTGCTCGAGGACGATCAGGCGGCGCAGATCCTTGCGCAACTCGAACCATCCGAACTGCGACTGCTGGGCGAGAAGATGTGCGCGCTGGGCGAAATCGGCCCGGTGGCGATTGCACAGGCCATCGCCGGGTTTGTCGAGAAGACCGAGCGGCTGGGCCTGATCGCGCACGACCGCGTGAGCCAAGTGCGTTCGCTGATGACGCGCGCCGTGGGCGAAGTGAAGGCCGACAACCTGATGCAGCGCATCCTGCCCGACGATCCATCGCGCACGCCGACCATCGAACTGGCGCGCTGGCTGACGCCGCAAGTCATCATCCCGCTGATCCGCGACGAGCACCCGCAAGCCATTGCGGTGCTGCTGGTGCAGCTCGATCCGGAAGTGGCCGCAGCGGTGCTGCACGGCCTGCCCGACGAGAGCCAGTCGCAAGTCGTCCACCGCATCGCGTCGCTCGGCCCGGTGCGCATCGGCGAATGCCATGGACAGGCATCGCTGGCCATGGGCGGCCCGCGCGAGGCGGCGGACATCATCAACGCTTCGGCCCGCACCGTCGAGAAGCGGGTCATGCCCGAGATCGCCAAACAGGACAAACAACTCGCCAAGGCTATCGAGAACGAGATGTTCAAGTTCGAACACCTGTTCGTGCTTGATGACAAATCGATGGGGGCGCTGCTGCGCGAAGTCGACAACGACGCGATGATTGCAGCGCTCAAGGGCACGCCGGAGGAACAGCGCGAAGTGTTCTTTCGCGCGATGTCGAGCCGCGCGGCCGATGGCGTGCGCGACGAGATCGCCGGGCGCGGGCGCATGAAGATGGCCGAAGTGATCGAGGCGCAGAAGGCCATGGTCACTGCCGCGCGCCGCCTGGCGGCAGAAGGTGTGATCGTGTTTGGCGCAGGCGACGACGACTATGTCTGATGCCTTGCGCGCGGTTTCGCTGGCGGACCTTGGAACGGCTTCCGCCGGGTTCGCGCATGACCGGCGCTTTTTTCGTGAAATACTGCAAGCGCTGCCTCATGTGCAGGAGCCAGTTCCGGAGCAAGAAGAGCCTGCCGATCCCGTGGCCGATGCCTGGGCCGAGGGTTATGCGCGCGGGATGGGCGATGCGCAGGAGGCCGCGGCACAAATCATCGCCGAGCAGGAAACTGCGCGCGCAGCCATAGAACTGTCGCTGGCGAAGCTGGATGCGGCG
>JAZKBJ010000005.1:12065-12884 GCA_040388685.1 Pseudomonadota bacterium | reverse complement strand
CGATGCAGGAAGACCTCAAGGACCGCTTGCGCGAAACCGTGCAGGCACTGTGCGAAGCCGCGATTGCACCGGCTGCACTCGATCCCGACGGGCTGATCCGGCGTGTTGAAGTGGCCGCCGCGATGCTCTCGCGGGCGCAGGACGAACGCGTGATCCGACTGCATCCCGAAGATTTGGCGCTGATTGCCGCGCGCCTTCCCGAAGACTGGCACTTCGTGCCTGACGGCGCGCTGGAACACGGCGCGGTGCGCGTCGAGGGCGCGGCAGGCGGCGTCGAGGATGGGCCTGAACACTGGCGGCAGGCGATTGCGGAGGCGCTGCGGCAATGCTGATGGATACATCACTCAACATCCTGGACCGCGCGCTCGATTCCATCGCGCTGGCCCAGCCGGATTTCACCCCGACGCGCTACGGCCTGCTGGCATCGTGCGATGGCGGGATGCTGGAGGTTTCGGGCCTTTCGGTGCCGATTGGCACGCAATGCCGCATCGCGCATGGCGCAGGCTCGCTGATTGCCGAGACGGTTGGTTTCCGCAACGGCCGCACGCTGATGATGCTGCTCGGCGATCCGGTCTTGCTGCGCCCCGGCGCGAAAGTGCGTGCGGAAGGACGCCCTGGCATGTTGCCGGTGGGCGAAGCGTTTCTGGGCCGTGCCATCGACGGCGAGGGCAAGCCTATCGACGGGCTGGGGCCGATCGCCCATCGCCGCGAATGGCCTGCGGGCGGCGTGCGTTCAGCCGCGCTCGACCGGTCGCCAATTCCGAGCGCATCGGGCCGATCAGCACCTTGAGAGCGATCGACGCGGCGCCGCCGCGCTGG
>JAZKBJ010000005.1:7588-12055 GCA_040388685.1 Pseudomonadota bacterium | reverse complement strand
GACCGGTCGCCAGTGAGAGAACGGTTCGATACCGGCGTCCGGGCGCTCAACGCGCTGACCACGTTCGGCATCGGTCAGCGTATCGGCATCATGGCGGGGTCAGGCGTGGGCAAATCGGTGCTGCTCGACATGATCGCGCATGGGGCCGAAGCCGAAGTGGTGATCGTTGGCCTGATTGGCGAGCGTGCGCGCGAAGTTTCGGACTTTGTCGAACGGCACATGCACGGCAGCAAGCGCGACCGTTCGGTAATCGTGGCCGTGCCTGCCGACCACGCGCCAAATTTGCGCATTCGCGGCGCGATGCTCGCCACCAGTCTGGCCGAATACTTCCGCGCACAGTGCAAGCGCGTGCTGCTGATCATGGACAGCCTCACGCGTGTGGCTCATGCGGGCCGTGAAATCGCGCTGCTGCTGGGCGAGCCGGGCGCGGCGCGCGGCTATCCGCCATCGTCGTTGGCCACGATCACCAAGCTGGTCGAGCGGGCGGGCAATTCGGCGCAGAGCGGCGGATCAGTGACCGGGCTTTACACGGTGCTGGCCGATGGCGACAATCAGGACGACCCGGTGGTCGATACCGCGCGCTCGATCCTCGACGGGCACATCGTGCTGTCGCGCGATCTGGCGCAGCGCGGGCAATATCCGGCGATCGACATCGCCGCATCGCTGAGCCGCGTGATGAACGACATTACCGCGCCCGACCATCAACAGGCCGCGCGGACGTTCCGCGCGCTAGTGGCAGCTTATGAGGCGAACCGCGATCTGGTGCTGATGGGGGCCTATCGTGCCGGGGCCGACCCGCAGCTCGACCGCGCGATTGCCATGCACGAAGCGCTGAGCGGGTTCATCAGCCAGCCGCAGCGCGAGATCGTGCCGATGGATGATTCCGCGGCTGCGCTGATCCGGTTGATGGGGGGGTGAAGGCCGAACGCGCGCGTCTTGCGCGGTTGCAGCGACTGGAGCGCATCCGCGACATCGCCCGGCGCAATGCCCTGGCCGAGGCCGGGCAAGCTGAAGAGACGCTGGCGCAGTTGCAGGGGCTGGTCGAGCGGACCAGCCGTCTCTCCGCCGAATATTCCGCGCGCACGGACATGCCCGACGGCCACGCGTTACAACAATTGCGGCACTTCGTGGCTGGGCTGGACCGCATCACCACCGGCACCCGCGCCGATGCGGTGAACGCGCAGAAGCTGGCCGATATCAAGGCGCAGGAGGCTGCTGCAGCCGAGCGCAAACGCGCTGCCGTGGAAGAACGCGCCGATGCGCAATCCCGCCTGATTGCGCGCAAGATTGCCAATGCCGCAGCTCCGCTCAGCGCGCGCAAGGCAACTGGCACGGGACTTGAATAGACAGGGTTAACGCCGAAGCGACGGAGCCTTGCCGATGTTCGATCTTGCTGCCCTGCCCCTGCCTTCCCTGCCGATTTCCACCGCTGGCATTGCGCTGGAAAATGCAGGAAACGCAGGCGAGCCGGGCGAAACGGCGCAAGGCGGCGGGTTTGAAGCGATGCTGGCGCTGCAATCGGCGCAGCCTTTCGCGCCAGTGCCGACAAGCGGGCCTGCCCCGACACGTCCGGCAATCGTTCCGGCAAACGGCAATATCTTGCCGGAAACGGCAGTGCCGGTTTCCGCCGTTGCCGCAAGTTTCGTTCAAACGGGATTCCGGAACGGGGAAGTGACAACCGCTCCAGAGGATGAGCGGCCCGACGTCGTCAAGGCCGAAGCCACCTTGCCCGATCAGGCGATGATCGCGGCGATCCTTGCAGCGCCGCAGCGGCTTTCGCCTGCGGTGAAGGCCGAGCAACCGGAAACGCGGGTCATGCGGACGGCAAACGCGGCATTCCCGCGCGAGGTGGCGCATTCTGCAAAAACCGCAGAGCCGGTCACTAGTGCCCAGCCCCATCCGGCCACGTTCGCCGCAACGGTCGCCATCGCGCAGTCTGCCACCATTGAACTGGCCCCCGACGAGCCACCAGTCGGCGTCTCACACGCTCCGGAAACCGCACAGAAAAGCGCCCCGGCAATGGCTGCTGGTGCCGTCACCCATCCGGCACTGGCCGCGCCAAAAGGAGCGCATAACGAAATGGCCGCATCTGCAAAGCCTACGGCGCCTACGCCAGCGGCACCGCCAGTTACCGATGATGAAGCAGACGCCCCCCCGCCAATAGACACTGCCGATGACCTGATCGCGCCCGTTCTGCACCGTACAGCCGAAGCGGCACCGCAACCGGACGCCGCGCCGGTCTCGCGGGCCAGCCATCGCCCCGAGCGCATCGATTTTGCCACGCTGGTCGATACGCTCAACCGCGCGCGCGAAGAGGCGGAGCCGAATACCGTGCGCGTCTCGGTCGCCCATGCGGACTTTGGCCGCGTCTCGATGCGGTTCGAGCAGGACGACACCGGCATGTCCGTTGCCATGAGCAGTGCCGACCCCGGCTTTGCGCGCGCCGTCACCGCTTCGGGCGAGGCAGCGGCAGCTTCAACGGGTTCCGAAACGCCGCGTGACCAGAACTCGCAGCCTCAGGCCCGGGGCAGCGGCAATAGTTCGGGCGAGGGCACGCGCCAGCAGCAACAGCACAGCGGGCGCGCGGAAACAGCCGAGCGCCCGGCCGCACAACTGCGCGACACGCTGCGGCGTGATGACCAGACCGCCGCTCCCGACGGCATCTTCGCCTGATCCATCCTGACATTCGAACCCTGAGAGAACCCGCATGAGCGACAAGGAAGACAAGCCCAAAAAGAAGAAGGGCGGCGGCATGATGAAGATCCTCATGCCCGTCGGCCTGCTCGCAGTCGGTGGCGGCGGTGTGTTCGGCCTTGTGGCTGCGGGCGTGATCGGTGGCGGCCATGCCGAAGTCAAGGAAGACCCCAATCCCAAGCTGGTCCGCAAGGGCGAGGCCGATCCCTATGCGCCGGTGTCCAAGGAAGGTGAAGGCGAAGGCGGCGGGGCCGATGTGGAAGGCGAAGGCGGCAGCGAATTCCGCACCGTCTATTACAACTTTCCCGAGGATTTCACATCGAACCTGCGCGATTCCGAAGCGCTGCTTCAGGTCAATATCGCAGCGTCCACCCGCCGCGACTACCGCGTGATCCTGTGGATGAAGAAGCACGAACTGGCGATCCGCTCGGCTGTGCTGATCGCGATTGCCGATACCCCGGAGGAGGACGTCTATTCGCCGGTGGGCAAGGACCGCCTGCAAAAGCGGCTGACCGCTGCGATCAACAAGGTGCTGACCGGGACCGAAGGCTTCGGCGGGGTCGACGCGGTCTACTTCAAGACTTTCATCGTCCAGTAAGCGCGAAGGCCGCTCCCACACCATGAAACCAGAACGCGCCTTTATCGCCGAACGTGCCGTGGCCCGGCACGATCCGGCCCTGCTGCGTCCGGGTCCGGGCACGGGCGATCTCGTGCCTGCACTCGCGCGGATGAGCGAGCGCATGGCCCGCGCCTTGCGCGGGGCAATCTCGCCACTGCTTGGCGGGGCGGAGCCGCAAATTACCCCGATGAAGCCGATGCAGACCGATTTTGCCGACTTCTGTTCGGAAGTGCCACGCCTTGCCGCCAACAGCCTGTTTCATATCGGCAGCGCGCCCTTCCTCGCCACGATCGAAGGCGAAACAATGCTGCGTCTGGTTGATCGCGCATTCGGCGGTCCCGGCGATACGCCATCGTCGTTGCCCAAGGAATTCCCGCTTTCCGCCGAGCTGATGATCGGGCGGATGGAGCAGATCATTGCCGCATGTTTGGCACTGGCGCTGGGCGGATCGACATGCGGCACGATCCGCGCGATGCGGCGCGAGGCCAGCCTTGCCCAGTTGCAGGCGATGCCAGACGCCGCCGCGGTTGCCGCCTTGACATTCAACGTCAACGAGCAGGGCCGCATGCCCTGGGCGATCTCGCTCGCTTTCCCCGTTGAGACGCTGGCGCAAGTGTTTGCACATGGGGAAAGCAAGCGCCCGGCACGGCCAGCGCGCGGCCCCGGATCACCGACCGAGGCGCCGTTCGCGGATTTGCCGATCAGCGTCACCGCCGTTCTGGTCGATATGCGCCTGCCGCTGTCGACCGTCTCGGCGCTCGAAGTCGGGCAAATCCTGTCCGTTCCCATTGCCCGATCCGTGCCGCTGATCGTCGGCGGCAAGCCCTGCGCCCACGGTACGATCGGGGCGCTGGATGACCGCGTCGCCATACAGATCAGCCAGCTTTCCTGACCTTAGAACATAGAGGCCCGACCCAGATGACTTTCCAGCCCCGCGGTTTTGATTTCCTCAAGGATGTCGACGTCCGCCTGACTGTCGAACTTGGCAGCACATCGATGAAACTCAAGGACGTGCTCGGCTTGGGTGAGGAATCGGTGGTGATGCTCGACCGCATGACCGACGAATTGCTCGACGTGATGGTCAACGGCAAGGAGGTCCACACCGAGGGCTTCCTCGACAGGGCCAAGCCGCAGAACCTGCCGCAGGGCGGCTG
>JAZKBJ010000005.1:6762-7578 GCA_040388685.1 Pseudomonadota bacterium | reverse complement strand
GATCGCGCGGGGTGAAGTGGTGGCTCAAGGTGACCGCTTCGGCCTGCGCATCGTCGAACTGCTCGGTGGTGACGGCGATGCCGCCGCGCCTGCCCAGCCGCCGCGCAAGGCCGCCAAGGGGGATGCGGGCTGATGCTCTGGTACATCCTCAAGCTGCTGGTCCTGCTGCCGCTGATCGGCGGGCTGGCTTACGCGAGCCTCAAGTTCGCCAAGCGCATGGAAGGCCGGTTCACGGCTGGATGCGGGCAGAAGTCGGTCCGGATCGTCGAGACGCAGATGCTCAGCCCCACGCTGCGCTTGGCCGTGCTCGAATTCCATGGCCGCGAAATTCTCGTTTCGGCGGGCAAGAACGGCATCGTCCGCCTTGCCGAAGCCCCGGCGCGTTCCATGACCAACATGGAGGATGCGCAGTGAGGCGGTTTGTTTCCATGCTGACGACCGCGCTGATCCTGCTGCCGCACCACGCGATGGCGGCGGTTGCTTCCGGACCTGCCCCGGCGCAGCAGCCAGCCGCGATCTCGGGCGCGCTTGATCGGGCGTTTGGCCAGATTTCAGGCGCGCAAGGGAGCGGTTCGCTGTCGCTTTCGCTGCAGATCCTGCTTATCATGGGCCTGCTGACGATCCTGCCTTCGCTCATGGTGCTGGCGGGACGGCGCGGCTGGATTGACGTCAAAGGGCACGCTCACGCCAGCCGTAATGCCCGGGGCCGTAGCGAGCAGCGTGTAGCCACTCCCGGCCCGGTCGAGGCTCAGGTTGCTGAAGGTCGCCACGCCATTGACGGGCTCACCCGTTGCCATCACCGGACTTGGTACAGGT
>JAZKBJ010000005.1:0-6752 GCA_040388685.1 Pseudomonadota bacterium | reverse complement strand
GCCTTCGCTGGTACTGATGATGACCAGCTTCACCCGAATCCTGATCGTGCTCTCGATCCTGCGGCAGGCGATGGGTCTGCAGCAATCGCCGCCTAATCAAGTGCTTATCGGGCTGTCGCTGTTCCTGTCCCTGTTCGTGATGGGGCCGACGCTCGACAAGGTGAACGCGAGTGCGATCCAGCCCTATTCGGCCGGGCAGATCGGTGCGGAACAGGCGTTCATCAACGGTGGCCGCGAATTCCACGCCTTCATGATCCGCCAGACGCGCGAGACCGACCTGCGCATGTTTGCCGACATCGCCAAGGCCCCGCGCTTCGCCAGTGCCGCCGAGGTGCCCTATTCTATCCTGCTTCCGGCCTATGTGACCAGCGAACTCAAGACCGCGTTCCAGATCGGCTTCATGCTGTTCCTGCCGTTTCTGGTGATCGACCTTGTCGTCTCGTCGGTGCTGATGAGCCTTGGCATGATGATGATGAGCCCGACCATCGTGTCGCTGCCGTTCAAACTGCTGCTGTTCGTGCTGGTCGATGGCTGGGCGCTGCTGATGGGCAGCCTTGCCGCGAGCTTCGGGTAGCCGTTGAAAGCATGCCCTCCCCGAATCCCTCCCGCAGGCGGGAGGGGGACTTGGAAATCCAATGAACGACACCGCTTCCCTCCTTTCCCTGGCCGATCGCATGCTGTGGATCACGGCGCTCGTGGCCGCGCCGATCCTGATCGCCTCGCTTGCCGTGGGCCTTGTCGTCGGCGTGATTCAGGCGGCGACGTCGGTGAACGAGCAGACGCTGACGTTCGTGCCGAAGCTGGCCGTCACTGCGCTCGTGCTGGTGCTGTTCGGCGGCGCGATGCTGGGTCTGGTCGGGGATTTCACCAAGGAAATCTTCGACCAGATCGCCATGACCGGGCGCTGAGCGGGTGCTGCAACTGAGCTTCGGATTTGGCGCGCTCGAGGCCGACTTCTGGCGCGTCGTGTTCGTGATGACGCGGATCGGCGCGGCGATGATGGCGGCACCCTTGTTCGGCATGGCGACCGTTCCGCCGCAAGTGCGCGTCATCGCCACCGGCGCGATTGCGCTGCTGGTCTGCGCATGGACACCGGTTGCCGCGCCGCCTGCGCTGCTCTCGCTGGCGGGAATGCTGAGCGTTGCCAACGAAGTGCTGATCGGCCTCGCGCTGGGCTTTGCCCTGCAACTGACTTTTGCAGCGCCGACGCTGGCTGCCGAAGTGATCGGCGGCGGCATGGGCATGTCGATCGCGACGACTGCCGATCCGGTGAGCGGCGCAAGCTCGCCGGCGATGGGACAATACTTCGCGGTTGTGCTGACCGTGATCTTCCTCGGCACCGGGGCGCATCTCAACTGGATTGCGCTGATCGTGGAAAGCTATCGCACGTTCCCGCCCGGCACCGCATGGCTCGCGCCCGAGCGGATGGAACTGATCACCCGATTTGCCGGAATGATGTTCGTGACCGGGCTGCTGATTGCGCTGCCTGTCACGCTGATCCTGCTGCTGGTGCAAGTGACGACCGGCATCATCAGCCGCTCGGCCCCTGCGCTCAACCTGTTTTCGCTGGGCCTCCCGGCGGGCGTGCTTGCGGGGCTGGCAGCGATGATCGCGGTGGCACCGATGCTGACCGACCTGATGGTCGATATGTCCGCCGGCGCGGTAGAGAACGCCGCCGCCTTGCTGGCCCGCGCGGAGTAACGCGCGATGGCCGAGACCGAAGGCGAGAAATCCTTTGCCCCGACAGACAAGCGCAAGAAGGATGCCGCGAAGAACGGCGACGTCTTGCGTTCGCGCGATCTGGCGACGGCTGTGGGCGTGCTGGTCGGCGCGGCCTGGCTGAAGTTTGCCGGGCCTTGGGTGTTCGACACGCTGCAGGATACGCTGCGCGCGTCACTGACGATGGACCGTGCGGCGATCGAGGATTTTGCCCCGCGCAAGCTGCTGATCGGTGCGATGTTTGCGGCGCTGCCGCCCGTTTTCCTGCTCGGCGGACTGGTGCTGGCGGCTTCGGTATTCTCGCAGATCGGCATGTCCGATGGGCGCTGGATTCCTTCCAACCTTGCGCCCAAGGCGTCGCGGATCAATCCGCTGTCCGGCCTCAAGCGCATGTTCGGCTCGCAAGGGTGGATCGAGCTGGCCAAGGGTCTGGCCAAGCTTGCGCTGATGGGCGCGATTGCCTGGGTTTGGGCTTCGGGCGAAATATCGCGGCTGATCGGGCTGGGGCATGGCGATATTCACGACCAGCTGGTGATGGCGTGGGATGCGATAACATCATTGGCATTCGCGCTGGCGTCGGGGCTGATGGTGATCGCGCTGATCGACTTTCCGATCCAGTGGCTGCGCCGCTTCTTCCGGCTGCGCATGACGCTGCAGGAGATCAAGGACGAGTCCAAGGAATCAGAGGGTTCGCCCGAGCAGAAGGCGGCGATCCGCCAGAAGCAGCGCCAATTCGCCATGGGCGCGATGCAATCGGCGATGCTCAAGGCGCAGTTCGTTATCACCAACCCGACTCACTTTTCGGTGGCGATGGTCTATGATCCCGACATTGCCCCCGCCCCGGTGGTCCTGGCCAAGGCGCGCGGCGAAAGGGCGCTGGCGATGCGGCAACTGGCGGCAGAAATGGGTGTGCCGACGCTGGAAATTCCGCCGCTGGCGCGCTCGGTCTATTTCACGACGCGCGAAAATCAGGTGATCCGCGAGGATCTCTATGCGGCAGTGGCCGTGGTGCTGGCGTTCGTCCTGTCGCTCAAGCGCGGCGACGCGCCGGTGCTGCCACCCATCGACCTGCCGATGCACATGCGGTTCGACGCCGAAGGCCGTCCCGAACTTGTCGCAAGCCTTAACTCGGCTACGCCTCAGCCGTCCTAAGAGTCATGGCTACAACCTCGTCCACCGCATCGACCTCGGCAACCGCCCAGATCATCTCGTCGCTGGGCGCGGGCAGCGGCATCAACACCTCGCAGCTGGCCGAACAGCTTGCGGCCGCCCAGTTCGCCCCGAGACTGGACCAGCTCTCGGCAAAGAACGAAAAGCTGACCGCGCAGATTTCGAGCGCGTCGAATCTCAAGTCGCTGATGAGCACGCTTGCAACATCGGTGGGGTCGCTGATCCGCACCGGCGATCTGGCGGTGACGCCATCGATCACGAGCGCGAACGTGGCCGCCGTCAGCAAGGGCACAGCCACGGGCAGCGGCACCTATTCACTGGAAGTGACCAGTCTGGCCAATGCGCAGAAGCTGGTGACGCCGGCCTATTCGTCTTCCACAGCCACAGTCGGTTCGGGCACGCTGACGCTGCGCTTCGGCACGATGACCACGGCCCAAACCGGCACGACTTTCAATGCCGATGCGGCGCAAGACACTGCCGATATCACTATTGCCAGCGGCGCTACGCTGGCCGACGTTGCCACGGCGATCAACGCTTCAGGATCGGGCCTCACCGCCTATATCGCCAACGGCGCGGCCGGTGCGCTACTCGTGCTCAAGGGTAAGGAGGGCGCGACGAGCGGCTTCGAGATCGAAGTGACGCCGGACGTCGGGGGAGAAGCACTGTCCAATCTGGCCTGGAGCGCGGCCACCAACACCACGCAGCTCAAGTCCACCGCGAGCGATGCCGCGTTCAGCATCGATGGCGTGGACTACACATCGAAAAGCAACGCGGTAAACGATGTTGTGCCTGGGCTGAACCTGAAGCTGACCGGCACCAACGCAGGTTCGCCCGCGACGGTGAGTTTCAGCGATCCGTCGAGCAACATCACTTCGGCAATGACCGATCTGGTCGATGCACTGAACGAGGTCGTCTCGCAACTGACCGCGGCGATGGACAAGAGCAGTGGCGATCTCAACAACGATCCCGGCGCGCGTGCGCTGCGCACCGCACTGACCGCGCTTGCCGGCACCAAGATCATGGTCAATGCTGCAGATGGCGAGCCATCGACACTGGGCGACCTCGGCCTCAAGATCCAGAGGGACGGCACGTTCACGCTCGACGCGGACCGGCTTTCGGCGACACTCAAGGATCATCCGCAAGCCGCAGGTGCCATGTGGACGACGGGGGTTTACGGGATCTATTCGTCTATCGACAAGATCGCGCGCGCGGCAGCTTCAACGACCGGCGGCGCGTCGCTTGGCGGTTCCATCACGCGCTATACGGCGTTGCAGAAGAGTGTGTCAGAGAAGTCGGCCAGCCTGACGACAAAACAGGACGACATGCGCCAGCGGCTTGTCTCGCGTTTTGCGGTGATGGACACACGCGTTTCGGGTTCGCAATCCACCCTTACTTTCCTCAAGGCGCAGATCAGCGCATGGAACTCGAAGGGCAATAATTGATGCTGCACCACCGCAACGACCCGACCGAAGCCTATCGCCGCGTCGACTTCGACGCACGGGTACGCGGTGCGGATTCACGCCAACTCGTCGACTTGTGCCTTGAACAGGTCATCGGATCGCTCGGCCGGGCGCTGCATGCACAGGGCCGCAAGGACAATTCGGCCAAGAGCGCGGCGCTCACCCGCGCGGTTTCGGCGCTTACCGCGCTGCAGATGGGCGTGGACATGGCCAATCCCACAGCGCCTGCGCTGATGCAGATGTACCAGTCGGCGCGCGGCGCAGTGCTCGATTGCGTGACGCGGTTCGACGCGGGCAAGCTGGCGATGATCCGGCAGGATTTCACGGACATCCGCGAGGCGATGCTGCACGGCATGACGGCTGTCTGACCCCCTTCAGACGTTTGACGCACTAGAGCCCGGCAATCCTATTACGGGCTGCCGGGCTCCTTGTTTTCCCGCGCCACAGGGGACGCACGGCGCGGGAAACTCCAGGGCCTCTTTCAACTCATGCTGCAGCAAGCGATCAGTGCGGTGCCAAGATCGTCGAGCGCCAGTTCGCTGTCGGCGGCGCCGAGGTCGATCGCAGCGGAAGGCGCTTCGGCAACAAGCGCGGTGCTCCGGTCCTGCGCGAACGTCTTGCAGCCCGAATCGCGCATGATCTTGAGGCCCTTGGCGCCGTCGCTGCCCATGCCGGTCAGGACGGCGGCGGCAGCCGGAACCGAGCCGCGCGCAATCGAACCGAATAGCAGGTTCGCCGAGGGGCGCATGCCTTCGACCGGATCACGATCGATCAGGCGCAGCTTGGGCGGGCTGCCGGGTTCGATCACTGCGTGGCGATCGGGATCGAACGCGATGTGGATCGTTCCGGGCGTGAGTGGCGTGCCGTCCTTGGCCGCCTTGACCGCGCATTTCAATTCGCCGTCCATACGCTTGATGAATGTCTCGACCACGGCCGGTTCCGCGTTGAGCGCGATCACGGTCGGCGGGCACTTTTCGGGAAAGTAGGTGAGCATCTGGGTCAGCGCATCGATCCCGCCCATTGAGGCGGAGAGCGCGACGATGTGGCCGTTCCATTCGAAGTGCGCGTCGGCCTGCTTGTGCTCGCGCGGGGCCCGGCGGTCCTTGACGTTGCTGTTGGCTGCAGCGAGCACGATCTTGCCGAGCTTGCCCACGGTCTTGCTGAACTGCTCCGGGGTGGCTTTTAGCGGCTTTGGGAAGCATTCGACCGCGCCCAGCTCATAGGCCTTGAGCGAAGTCTCCGTTCCGGCCTGGGTAAGGCTGGACAGCATGACCACGGGCAGCGGTGCCGACCCCATGATTTCCGCAAGGAACTCGATCCCGCTCATCCCCGGCATTTCCACGTCGAGCGTGACGACATTGGGCTTAAGATCACGAATCTGATCGCGCGCTTCGGCAGCATTGGCGGCAGCTCCGATGACCGTCACGTTCTTTGCCTGGTCGAGAATGTCGGAAAACAACGCCCGCATTGCTGCAGAATCGTCGACCACCAGAACCCGTGCTTCGTGCATTTGCAATGAACCTCATAGTCAGGCGAACCTTGTGCCTTGCCGCCTTTCCTACGCGCGCAGGGCCGAGCAATTCATGTGCTCCACCTTACGTATCTCACCCTAGGCACTGCGAAAGCCGACCTTCGTGCTCATCGTATATCCGATGAACAACAGTCGCCGTGCCCGGACCCTTCCGGACCCGGCCCCCCTCATCCGAAGGACAGCCGTCCGATGTCGTCGATCTCCCTGCCAGCCCGTTGCGACCGCGCCGCAGCCGAAGCCTTGCTGCCTGAACTCGTCGCCGCACTCGGCTCGGGCCCTTTGCGGATCGACGGACGCGAATGCGTACAGATCGGACAGGCGATGCTGCAGCTGTTGGTAAGCGCCCGCCAGACAGGGGACGGTGCCGTGATCGCCCCCTCGCCCGCCTTGCGCGAAGCCGTCGGCCTTGCCGGGCTGTCGGAAGAACTGTTCGGAGGGGTGGAAGCATGAACGCCGAGGAAATCCAGGCCATCTTCTTCGCCGAGTGCGAAGAATCGCTGGCAGCTGCCGAACAGGGTCTGGCCGCCTGCAAGGAAGGCACGCAGGACGACGATACGGTCAATGCCGTCTTTCGCGGCGTGCATTCGATCAAGGGCGGTGCGGGCGCGTTCGGCTACACCGCGCTTCAGGGTTTCACCCACGTTTTCGAGACGTTGCTGTCCGACGTCCGCGACAAGACGGTCGACATCACCGAGCCGCTGATCGACCTGATGCTGCGCGCGCTCGACACATTGAGCGATCACGTGACGGCGGCGCGCGATTCCAGCGAGCCGCCAGATGACGATGTGCTTCAGGCGGAATTGACGGCGGCCATGGCGGCCAATGCGGGGAATGGTCCGGTCGTCTCGGCACCTGGAACAGCGCCTTCCCCT
>JAZKBJ010000004.1:17418-21871 GCA_040388685.1 Pseudomonadota bacterium | reverse complement strand
CGCCGATCCGGTGGGATCAGAGCGAGTAGTACATGTCGAATTCAACGGCCGAAGGCGTGGTTTCCCAACGCATCACTTCGGGCCACTTCAGTTCGATATAGGCTTCGATCTGGTCCTTGGTGAACACGCCGCCCTGGATCAGGAAGTCCTGATCGGCTTCGAGGCTTTCAAGCGCTTCACGAAGCGATCCGCACACGGTCGGAACTTCTGCGAGTTCTGCCGGTGGCAGATCGTAGAGGTTCTTGTCCATGGCTTCGCCCGGGTGGATCTTGTTCTTGATCCCGTCGAGGCCGGCCATGAGCAGCGCGGCGTAGCACAGGTAAGGGTTGGCCATCGCGTCGGGGAAACGGAATTCCACGCGCTTTGCCTTCGAACCGGCACCGTAAGGGATGCGGCACGAAGCCGAACGGTTGCGGGCCGAATAGGCGAGCAGCACTGGCGCTTCGTAGCCCGGAACCAGACGCTTGTAGCTGTTGGTGGTCGGGTTGGTGAAAGCGTTCAGGGCCTTGGCGTGCTTGATCACACCGCCGATGAAGTACAGGCACATGTCCGACAGACCGGCATAGCCGTTACCGGCGAACAACGGCTTGCCAGCTTCCCAGATCGAGATGTGGGTGTGCATGCCCGAGCCGTTGTCGCCCTTGATCGGCTTCGGCATGAACGTGGCCGACTTGCCATAGGCATGTGCGACCTGCTGCACGACGTACTTGTAGACCTGCATGCGGTCAGCGGTCTGGACCAGCGTGCCGAAGGTCAGGCCGAGCTCGTGCTGGGCCGAGGCGACTTCGTGGTGATGCTTGTCGCAGGGCAGGCCCATTTCGATCATGGTCGAGACCATTTCACCGCGAATGTCGACGCAGCTGTCGATCGGGGCAACCGGGAAGTAGCCGCCCTTTACGCCAGGACGGTGGCCCATGTTGCCACCTTCGTATTCCTTGTTGGTGTTGGTCGGCAGTTCCACGTCATCGATGCGGAAGCCGTTGCCATCGTAGCCGTCATAGTACTTGACGTCATCGAACAGGAAGAATTCTGCTTCAGGGCCAACGTAGACGGTGTCGCCCACGCCGGTCGACTTGACGAAGGCTTCGGCGCGCTTGGCGGTCGAACGCGGATCGCGCGAATAGAGTTCGCCGGTCGAAGGCTCGACGATGTCGCAAACCACGATCATCATCGAGGTTGCGCTGAACGGGTCCATGTAAACCGCGTCAAGGTCGGGCTTGAGGATCATGTCCGATTCGTTGATGGCCTTCCAGCCTTCGATCGACGAACCGTCGAACATCAGGCCGTCTTCCAGCTCATCTTCGCCGATCAGACCGGCGACCATGGTCAGGTGCTGCCACTTGCCCTTGGGATCGGTGAAGCGCAGATCGACCCATTCGATTTCCTCGTCCTTGATGCGGGCGAGAATGTCCTTTGCACTAGCCATCGATGATCCTTCTTCTTCTTGCCCCCGCTGGAGAGCTACGGGGGGTAATCGGGGTGGTTGGTAAACTGGAGGCTTGCCCGTCCACAGGCCCACCCCCGCTCTGACGTTCCGCCCGGCAGCGCCGGACGAGACTTCAACTGGTGCAGATCCTCAGATCAGATTGCGTCGTCGTCACGCTCGCCGGTGCGGATGCGCAGCGCGCTTTCGACCGGGATGACGAAAATCTTGCCATCGCCGATACGGCCGGTCTGGGCGGCAGAAGCGATCGCTTCGACCACACGGTCGACCAGGGCGTCGGCCACAACGACTTCAAGCTTCACCTTGGGCAGGAAATCGACGACGTATTCAGCGCCGCGATACAACTCGGTGTGGCCCTTCTGGCGTCCGAAGCCCTTGGCCTCGGTCACGGTGATACCGGACACGCCGATTTCGTGCAGCGATTCCTTCACTTCATCGAGCTTGAACGGCTTGATGATGGCTTCGACCTTTTTCACGTCGTTTTGACCCCTGCAACACGTGCCTGCGCACCAGATTGGCGGCTTGCCAGCGAATGATCCCGTGTGTGGCGACGACATTACAAGAATCGTGCCACGCTGCTACACAAAAGCACTAGGCTATCGCGCTGCGACGGGAAAGCAGGAAATGCGGGCTATTGGCAAGATATGAATCGAATGTGCAGGCAACACATGCGCATCGTTGCGCAAGGTTGTTCTAATGATGCACAATATTTGCGCAATGCCTGCCTGATTTTTAAGCAAGCTCAGGTCGTGTAGGGGGGCTTGTCGAGACCCTTCGGGCTGGCTGTAAAGATTTCGCAGCCGTCCTCGGTAATGCCGATCGAATGTTCGAACTGCGCCGAGAGCGAACGGTCGCGCGTTACCGCCGTCCAGCCATCTTCGAGGATTTTCACGCCGGGCTTGCCGAGATTAATCATCGGCTCGATCGTGAAGAACATGCCTGGCTTCAATTCGGGACCGATGCCGGCGCGGCCGGCATGGACCACTTCGGGCGCATCGTGGAACAGTCGGCCGAGGCCATGGCCGCAGAATTCACGCACGACGCCGTAGCGCTGACGTTCTGCATGTTCCTGAATGGCCGCGCCAATATCGCCCAGGCGCGCGCCCGGCTTGGCCTTGGCAATGCCGATCATCAGACATTCGTGAGTTACGTCGACAAGTCGCCTTGCCTTCAGCGGCACGTCGCCAACCAGATACATACGGCTGGAATCGCCGTGCCAACCGTTCAGGAGCGGCGTGACGTCGATGTTGACGATATCGCCATCCTTCAGCGTCTTCTCGGAAGGGATGCCATGGCAGACCACGTGATTGACCGAGATGCAGCACGAATGGGTGTAGCCGCGATAGCCTAGTGTCGCCGGAACCGCGCCGCCATCCAGCGTCATCTGCCGCACCACATCGTCGAGATAGTCGGTGCGCACGCCCGGCTGCACCAGAGGGGCCAGGGCATCGAGGATCTCGGCGGCAAGGCGTCCTGCCTTGCGCATGGCTTCAAAGCCCGCCGGACCATGCAGCTTGATGGTCCCGTCGCGCGGGAGGATGTCGGTGTCGTCTACAGTCACATATTCGGTCATTGGCGCCATGTAGCGATGTTGCCGTCCAATTGCGAGATGTTCGCGCAAGCCGTTTCATCGCGCGACGAATGTCGCCTTGAATTCGGGTTTGACCGCCGCCAGCACCTTGGGAGTGACCGGAACCGTCACTTCATAGGAGCCTTCGGCATAGGGACCGGCGGAGTAGGGAGCGACAAGTACTCCGATGCGGTCGAATGCCTTGCCGTTCGACGATCCGAGAATGACAGTCTGTTCCACAGGGTCGATGCACTGGTCGAATTCGGTGACCCCGCCGCCCAGATCGAGGCCTTGGCGTTTCCGCGCGCGCTGCTTGTCCAGTTCCTTGCAGAAGGGTTCGCGGATGGCTGCACTCAGCGCCGCCTTCGACGAAAACAGGTCGGCCGGAACACGGCGCTTGCCCGCGATCCGGTCCCACAGGATCGTGTCATAGCCGTAGTTGGGATGTGCGCCGCCGCTGTAGAAGCCGACGAGCGTGGACAGGCTCAGCCAGGCGGGAAGGTCGGTCACCACCTGCCATTCGACGCTATGGCTATAAGGATTGAAGGGATAGCCGTTGGTCTTCGCGTCGCCCTGCCCTTCCTTGGCGTCCGACACGAGTTCCGCCCGCGCCTTGTCCAGATCCGCGTCCAGCCATTCCTTGAGCGCGGGAACGGCCCCGGCGGCAGCCGGATAGGAATAGGTGAACTCGTAGAGGTCGTTTTCCTCGGTAACGCTGCGTGCAGTTACGGGCGTTTGCGCCGGGGTGGATGGCAGCGCGGGGGGCGAGGCGATTGCCGAAGGCTCCGCACTGGCGCTGGCCGTCGCTTCCGGTTCCTTGCTCACCGAACAGGCGGCCACCATCAGCAACGGGATCAGGGCTATGGCGCGCATAGGGCAATTTCCTCTCGCAACGGGCCGCGCTCTGCGGCATGACTTGGTGCAACATGATCGACAGAAACGCGCTGATCCAGCCAGATCGCGGCCAGCAGGCCATTGCCCTTCACCTTGTGGACAAAGCGGCGCTGCCGGATTTTCTCAAGGGCCTCAATACCGGCCAGCGCGCAAGCCTTGCCGCGCAGAAGTTCGAAGGTGGCGGCTACGAACATGGCATCGTGCCAGATGGTGATGGATGGTTTGCGGTGGCGGGTGTTGCGAATGTGGACAACCTCTCGTCGTGGTGTCTCGCCAAGCTGGCCGATGTCCTGCCCGGCGGCACCTACAGACTGGCTGGCGGTGAACCCGGCAAGGCGCTGCACGGCTGGGTCACCGGCCAGTACCGGTTCGACCGCTACCGCAAGGACGCCAAGGACACCGAGCCGCGCATCCTCCTGACCAACGACGTGGCGCGGATTGACGCGGCGCTGGCTGAGGCGAGCGCTGTGCTGATGGTCCGTGATCTTGTGAATACGCCCGCCGAGGACATGGGCCCCGCCGCTCTCGAAGCCGCGGCGGAGAAG
>JAZKBJ010000004.1:15098-17408 GCA_040388685.1 Pseudomonadota bacterium | reverse complement strand
GGGGCCGGCACAGCTCGAATCCGAAGCGCGGGCGCTGGCGAAGACCTACCACGCCGAGATTCATGTGGTGGCGGGTGACACGCTCGAGCATGATTATCCGATGGTTCACGCGGTCGGTCGGGCAGCGGCGCGCAGCCATGCGCCGCGCCTGATTGAGATGGAGTGGGGCGATCCCAGGCATCCGCGCATCGCCATCGTCGGCAAGGGCGTGTGCTTCGATTCTGGCGGACTCGATATCAAGCCGTCCTCGGGCATGGCCCTGATGAAAAAGGACATGGGCGGTGCGGCCCACGCGCTCGCGCTGGCCGGACTTGTCATGGCTTCGGGCTTGAAAGTGCGGCTGCATGTGCTTGTTCCTGCGGTTGAAAACGCGATCTCGGCCCATGCGTTCCGCCCCGGCGACATTCTGCGCGCCCGGGGAGGCCTGTCGGTGGAAGTGACCAATACCGACGCCGAAGGGCGGCTGGTGCTGGGCGATGCGCTGACCCGTGCCAGCGAACTCGCCCCCGAACTGGTGATCGACTTTGCGACGCTGACCGGTGCCGCCCGCGTCGCGCTGGGGCCAGATCTGCCCGCCATGTTTGCGCGCGATGATGAGACAGCCGAAGCGCTCGTCGCCGCAGGGCTTGAGCGCGACGATCCGTGCTGGCGTCTGCCGCTGTTCGATGGCTACCGCGAATATCTGAAATCCGATGTTGCCGATCTGCAGAACTCATCTGCCAACGGCTTTGCCGGGGCGAGCGTGGCGGCGCTGTTCCTCGACCGTTTCGTAGGCGAAGGGATCGACTGGGCGCACTTCGATACGTTCGCCTGGCGCCCGGCGGCAAAGCCCGGACGGCCCAAGGGCGGCGACGCGCTGGGACTGCGTGCTGCATGGGGTTTGCTGAAGGCACGTTATGGCCAGGAACAGCGGTAAATGCGCTCTGCCTTGCCTGAAAGCGCCGACGCGGCTAATCGCCCGGCTTTCCTGTTCCGGGGGCAACCTGAATTGACCGTTGAAGCATCGCCTCTTTCGACCGAAATCCCGACCGTGCAGCTTTCGCTGCTGCGGCCCTCAGACCGTTCGGACAAGCCGCACTTGCCGGTGCGGGGTGACCTTGCGCATATCGGTCTGGCCGGGCGGTATTTCGTTCCGCACTACGCCGTGCCCATGGCGCACGCGGTAAAGGCGAAGGCGATGCTGCGCGGGGCAGGCAAGGCCGAGGGTGCTGAACTGCGGACGCTGGATGCGGGCGAAGTGTTCGATGTGCTTGATATGTCGGGCGGCTGGGCCTGGGGTCAGGCAAAATCCGATCTGCTGGTCGGCTACGTCGAGGTGTCGATGCTTGAGGCGGTAGCGTGACGACGTCGGTTTTCATTGACGGGGCCGCTGGCACCACGGGGCTGGAAATTGCCGACCGGCTCGCGGGCCGGAGCGAGTTTGCGCTGATCATGCTGGACGATGCGCGCCGCAAGGACGATGCCGCGGGCCGAGGCGATCAACGACGCCGATGTGGTGATCCTGTGCCTGCCCGACGATGCCTCGCGCGATGCCGTGGCCATGATCCGCAATGAGCGCACCCGCGTGATCGACGCCTCGACCGCGCACCGCGTCGCCGATGGCTGGACCTACGGTTTCCCCGAAATCGTCGGGCGCGAGGTCGTGGCGGAAACGAAGCGCGTATCGAACCCCGGATGCTATCCCACCGGGTTCATTGGCCTGCTCGCACCGCTGGTGCACAACGGTCTGCTGCCTGCCGCCTGGCCCTATAGCTGCCATGCCGTTTCGGGTTATTCGGGCGGCGGCAAGGCGCTGATCGGGCGGTTTGAGGATGACCGCGACATTGCTTGGCGCAGCTATGGCCTGACGTTCGGGCACAAGCACGTGGCGGAGATGCAGCGCTATTGCGGCGTCGCCATTGCCCCGTTGTTCAGCCCGGCTGTCATTCCCGCCCATCGCGGCATGGTCGTCGAAATTCCGCTGCCGCTTGGCGTCATGCCGGGCAATATCCCCGCCGAACTGCTCCGCGTCGCGCTGACGCAGTTCTACGCCGGATCGCCGGTGGTGACCGTGGCGCAGGATTTGCCTGCTGATGGCGAGATGCTGCTGCGCGCGTCGATGGAGCCGTGGGACGGCCTGATTCTGCACGTCATGGCAAGCGCCGATGGCGAGCAGGCGCGGCTCGTTGCCGTGCTCGACAATCTGGGCAAAGGCGCAAGCGGTGCGGCGGTGCAGACGCTCAACCTTATGTCGGGTCTTGATGAGACGGCTGGCCTGAGGCTTTAGTTTTGGCGACAGGGCCGACGCCCCCGCGAAGGCGGGGGCCTCAG
>JAZKBJ010000004.1:11559-15088 GCA_040388685.1 Pseudomonadota bacterium | reverse complement strand
CTGCGGCCTTTGTGCAAATCAGTCTTCCGGAGCGATCGTAACGCGCAGACCGTCGAGTTCACCGGTGATCTGGACCTGGCACGAAAGGCGCGAAGTCTCGTTGCGGTGATCCGAGCTGTCGAGCAGGTCGTTTTCGTCTTCGCTCATCGCCGGCAGCTTGTCGGCAAAAGCCGGGTCGATGTAGACGTGGCAGGTCGCGCACGAGCAGCAACCGCCGCACAGTGCCAGCAGTTCGTCAAATCCGTTGTCACGGATTGCTTCCATGACCGAAAGGCCTGCGTCGGCGTCGACCGACTGTTCTTCACCCGCACGATTGACAACGACAATCTTCGGCATCGTCCATTCTCCAAACGCGGCGCAGGGGGCGAGACGGCCCCCTGTTCGCCTTTGGACGGGGCTGCTATCGCGTGGGCAGGGCTTTGGCAACTGCCTATCCCGCCAAACAGACCTGCGCAGGAGAAATGATATGGGGCTTTCCGCCGAGGCGATCCGCGACGGGCTCGATCACATCGCCGCGCGCTCGCCTGCAATGGCCGGGGCAATCGAGCGGGTCGGTTACCCGGAGCCACGCCTGCGCGCGACGGGCTATGGCACCTTGCTGCGTACCATCGTCGGCCAGCAGGTGAGCGTGGCGGCTGCGGCATCTGTGTGGGCCAAGCTCGAAGCGCTGCTGGGCGAGGATATGCCGCCGCATGATCTGCTTGCCGCCGATTTTGATTCCCTGCGCGCCTGCGGATTGTCGCGGCAGAAACAGGGTTATGCGCGCAGCTTGTGCGAACTGGTCGTCTCGGGCGAACTCGATTTGGACAGCCTTCCTGCCGATGACGAAGAGGCGATAGCGGAACTGGTCAGGATCAAGGGCATTGGCCGCTGGTCGGCTGAAATCTATCTCCTGTTCGCCGAAGGCAGGCCCGACATCTGGCCGGCGGGCGACCTTGCGGTTCAGGTCGGGCTGGGCAAGTTGCTCGGCCTTGCCGAACGCCCGAGCGAGAAGGATACCCGCGCGCTGGCCGAAGACTGGCGGCCGCACCGGGGCGCAGCCGCCATCTTTACATGGCATTGCTATAACAACCCGGCGCTGTAGGGATTCAGCAAATAGGGTTGAGAGCGGGGGGAATGGCGATGGCGCGCAAGACGATCTTCATCACCGGCGGCGCGTCGGGCATTGGCCGCGCCGTTGCCGAGCGGTTTGCGCGGGGCGGGTGGTTCGTCGGCATCGCCGACATCGACGAGGCCGGAATGGCGCAGACGGCAGCGCTGCTGCCCGCAGGCCAAAGCTCGTGCCACACGCTCGACGTGCGCGACCGTGCGGCGTGGAACATCGCGCTGGCGGATTGCGCCAATGCCGCCGGAACCGGCATCCATGCCATTTTCAACAACGCAGGGGTTCCGCTTGGCGGCGCCATCATCGACCTGACGCCTGACGAAATCGAGCGCACGCTCGACATCAATCTCAAAGCCGTGATCTTCGGCGCGCAGGCCGCCTATCCCTGGCTCAAGGCGAGCGCGCCCGACGGGGTACTCCTCAACACCGCCAGCGCGGCGGGGATCTACGGCACGCCGGGCGCGTCGGTCTATTCGGCCACCAAGTTCGGCGTGCGCGCGCTGACCGAATCGCTCGACGGCGAATGGGCCGCAGACGGCATCCGCGTGCGCAGCCTGATGCCCGGCTTCATCGACACGCCCCTGCTCGACCATGCGACCAATCGCGCGAGCAACGAGGACATCCGAACGCGGGTGCGCAGGGCAGGGCTGGAAATCACACCGGTGAGCGCCGTCGCTGAGGCCGCATGGGCCGCCGTCCACGGCGACAGGCTGCACACGCTGGTCGGCAAAACCGCCCGCCGCCTCGCCTTCGCTGCGCGCTGGATGCCCGGCGCGCTGCGCAAGCAGATGCGATCGGCGAAGCGGTCGATGAGGAAGTAGGGTTTAGAGGAAGGCATCCATCGCCCGCGCCATCGCCGCATCCCGCGCCGACAGCCCACCCGCATCATGCGTCGTCAGCGTCACCTCCACCCGGTTGTAGACGTTGAACCATTCCGGATGGTGGTCGGTCTTTTCGGCGTAGAGCGCCACGCGGTTCATGAAGGCCCAGGCGGCGGAGAAATCGGCGAAGCGGAAGGTGCGCCGGATGGCCAGACCGTCGGCGCGCAGGGTCCATTCCGGCAGGGCTGCAAGCAGTGCATCGCGTTCGGCGTCGGTCAGGCGGGCGATAGCCATGGTCGTCCTTCTCCATTGGTGCGCTTGGCAGGGCATGCGCTTTCCCCTATCGCGGCGCACCATGCAAGATTGCCGTCTCGTCGCCAATGATATCGCCTGCAGGCGCGGCGACCGGATTCTGTTTCGCGGGCTGTCTCTGTCGTTGCAACCGGGCGACATCGTGCATCTGGCCGGGCCGAACGGTATCGGAAAATCCAGCCTGATCCGCATTCTTGCGGGACTCTTGCGCCCCTATGCGGGGGAGGTCATGCGAACCGGGGCTATCGCTTTGGCCGACGAGCGCCTCGCGCTTGACGGGCATCAGCCACTGGAACGGGCGCTGGCGTTCTGGCGCAAGGTCGATGCCACACAAGCGCAACCGCAGGACTTCGGCCTTGCCGATCTGCTCGACGTGCCGGTGCGCTACCTCTCCACCGGCCAGCGCAAGCGAGCGGCGCTGGCGCGCGTGGCGGCGAGCGAGGCTGGCATCTGGCTGTTGGATGAGCCGCTCAATGGGCTGGACGCGCATTGGACCTGCATGGCGCAGGCGGCCATCAAGGCGCATTGTCTGGCGGGGGGCATGGTCGTCATCGCCTCGCATCAGACCTTGTCGATCGACCGCGTCAAAACCCTCGAACTGCTGGACTATGCAGCATGATCGGGCGGCTCTGGCCCATCTTCGTGCGCGATCTCTCTCTGCTGACGCGCGGCGCGCAGGGGCGCGGCGGGGCGGTCCTGCCATTGCTGTTCTTCCTTGCGGTGGCGATGCTGTTTCCGTTTGCGGTCGGCCCGGACGCACGGCTTCTGGCGCGGACCGGGGCGGGCGTGATCTGGGTGGCGGCGCTGCTCGCGTCGATTCTCCCGCTCGACCGGTTGGTCGAGCCCGACGTCGAGGCGGGGTTTTTCGATCAGTGGGCCTTGCGTGGACTATCCGAAGAGGCGCTGCTGCTCAGCCGCATTCTGGCGCACTGGCTCAGCTTCGGCATTCCGCTGATGCTGGCCGCGCCGATCTCGGCAGGGCTGCTGTCATTGGACGCGGAGCAACTGCGCTTGGTCGAGATCGGGCTGCTGCTCGGCACGCCGGGCCTTGCCGCCATCGGTGTGACGATTGCAGCGCTGACAGCGGGTCTGCGGGCCGGTTCCGCGCTCGGGGGATTGTTGGCGATCCCGCTCACTGTGCCGCTGCTGATCTTCGGTGCCGGCTCCTTGCAGCCCGGCGGCGAGAGCGGTCTGGCGTTGCTCGCGGCGTGCAGTCTTGTCGCGCTTGCCGTCGCGCCATTCGCGGGCGGTGCGGCGATCCGGGCCGGCCGGGAGTAGGGCTTGGCCGCCC
>JAZKBJ010000004.1:7969-11549 GCA_040388685.1 Pseudomonadota bacterium | reverse complement strand
GCAAATTCATTGGCAATCGCGCGAAGGCACCCTAATTCAGGCCCCATGATGTCTCCTGCAATTGCAAACGATACGATCTCGCTCATCGGCAACACTCCGCTCGTCCGGCTCAAGGGGCCGAGTGAAGCGGCGGGCTGCGATATTTTCGGCAAGTGCGAATTTGCCAATCCTGGCGCTTCGGTAAAGGATCGCGCCGCGCTGTGGATTGTGCGCGATGCCGAGGAGCGCGGGCTGCTGCAGCCCGGCGGTACCATTGTCGAAGGCACGGCGGGCAACACCGGCATCGGCCTTGCGCTGGTCGCCAATGCGTTGGGCTACAAGACGGTGATCGTCATGCCCGAAACCCAATCGCGTGAGAAGATGGATACGCTGCGTGCGCTTCGCGCGGAGCTGGTCCTCGTTCCGGCGGCGCCGTTCTCCAATCCCGGCCATTTTGTCCACACCTCGCGCCGTATTGCCGAGGAAACCGAGGGCGCGATCTGGGCCAACCAGTTCGATAACATCGCCAACCGCCGCGCCCATATCGAAAGCACCGCTCCCGAACTGTGGGCGCAGATGGAGCACCGCATCGATGGGTTCACCTGCGCGGCTGGCACCGGCGGCACCATCGCGGGCGTCGGCATGGGCCTCAAAGCCTTCGACGAAAACGTGACCATCGCCTTGTCCGATCCACATGGCGCGGCGCTGTATAACTATTACGCCAATGGCGAACTCAAGGCCGAAGGCTCGTCCGTCGCCGAAGGCATTGGCCAGGGGCGCATTACCGCCAATCTCGATGGCGCGCCGATCGATACGCAGTTCCGCATCTCGGACGAGGAAGGCCTCTACTGGGTCGAGCGGATGCTGGCCGATGAAGGTCTGTGCCTTGGCCTGTCGAGCGGGATCAACGTGGCAGGCGCGGTTGCGCTGGGCAAACAGCTCGGGAAGGGTGCCCGTGTGGCGACGATCCTGTGCGACACGGGCTTCCGCTACCTGTCCTCGCTCTACAATGCAGAATGGCTGAAGGCCAAGGGCCTGCCGGTGTTCCCATGGCTGGAGCAATAGGCTAGAAGGCCGCCCATGGCTTTCTTCGCCAGGTCGCAGGCCAGTGGCACTGCTCCTCCCAGCACCGCGCAGGTCGCTCAGCCGAGTGTGCTGGCCTATAGTCCGCCTTCCACCCGCGAACTTCGCGCGCAAGCGGTGCACCGCCTGCAGGTTGGCATGTTCGGGCTTGCGGGCATGCTGCTGCTGGTCAGCCTCGCCAACGTGATCATGGACCGGGCCAAGTATCTTGACGATACATCGGTCAACGTGGCCGAGCCGATGACTTCGGCCAGCGAAACCTCGGCAAAGGATCCATTGGTCGATATGGGTGTCGCGCCCGAACTGCCGGTTTCAGGGAACGCTGGAACAGAGGCTGGAAAAGCACCGGCGCGGCCATCGTCTGCGGCGGGCGCACAAGGCAATTGATTGCAATGCCGCGCCGGTTAACACGGCGACGGATCGCGGGTCTGATTGCCCTCGCCGCCATAGTTGCCGTCGCGCTGGGGCTGTTCGCCAAAAGCGGTGCAGGGCATGGCGAGCACCGGGACGAGCCGTTTGGCCTGTTCACCAGTTTGCCGATCCTGTGGTCCGAGCAGGCAGACTTGCGTGACATGCTGGCCACGCCCGCCCCGCCGCACTGGGTGCGCGGCGCGCTGGCGGAAAACGGGCGGCTGGTTGCCCTCGATACATTGCTGGATCTGTCGCGCTTTGAGCGACTGGTGATCGCCCAACCGCGCCCGCTTTCACCGGACGAAAATGTCGCGCTAGACGCCTGGGTGCGCAGCGGCGGGCGACTGCTCATGTTCGCCGATCCAATGTTGACGCAGGAGAGCGCATACTCGCTGGGAGACCGTCGCCGCCCGCAGGATGTCGTATTGCTGTCACCGATCCTGTCGCGCTGGGGCCTCGAACTGCGGTTCGACGACATGCAGCCCGGAGGATTGCGGGAAAATGCGGGCGAGGGTGTGGACGTAGACCTGCCTGGGCAATTTACCGTCGTCGGCGGAGGGGTGGGAGCGCAATGCCGGATCGGTGCCGAAGCACTGGTCGCGCGGTGCAGCGTCGGAAAAGGACGGGCAATCATTGTGGCTGACGCTGCTGTTCTCGCCATTGACGGCGATTCCAGCAGGAAAAAGCGGCAACTCGATGCGTTCCTGAGCGAGGCCTTCCACCGCTGATCCGCCCATTTGCGGGAATTTGCGGGCACTGTTGATCCAGCACTCTGCTTTGACTGAAGAAAAGGCGAATTTCCGCAGGTTTGCGTGCCTGCCTATTGGGCAGCGTATGGTTACCGCTGCGTTAGGACATGTAAAAAATCGTAGGGATTCATAACTAGTCCGCATTTTCCCGCATTTTCCCCTTTCCGCCCGCCCACTCCCGCGTTAGTAATGCTTCCCATCGGGACGAACTCCAGTCGCATCCGCGGGGGATGAGTCGGCACTGCGCGATGGCGCAGCGCCGAAGGATGGGTCGTTTGTCCGCGAGCGGGGTGCTTAGGTGGCGGGTGGGCCGGCGAATTTTGTGGGACAGGGCTTTTCGCCACGCGGCGAAAAAGGCCGTTTCGTCCTGCCCGCCGATTTCCGCGCCGATGTCTTCGCCGCATCCGACAACCAGCGCACGCTCTGCCTCGACAAGCACCCCCGCCTGCCTTGCCTTGTCGGGTTCGGTCTTTCCCGCCTGACCGACTTTGCGGCCGAGATCGACCGCGAGGAAGAGAAGAAGCTGCGCCTCGGCTTCGACTTCGACCGCGACATGGCGGAAGCGCAGGTCTACGGCTTTCACCGCGCCAGCTACGACGATAGCGGCCGTTTCGTTCTGCCCGATCACCTCGCTGAACTCGGCGCGGTTGAGGATGGTCTCTATTTCCACGGCGGCGGCCGCCAGATCACGATCTGGAACCCGAACGTGCTGTTCCAGCAAGGCCCCGGTTGGGAAAGTGCACAGGCCGGCTGCCGCGCGAAGATGGCCGAAGCTGCCAAGGGCAAGCGCAAGTGAGCGCGCCCGATATGCCGCACATTCCGGTATTGCTCGACGAGGTGGTGGCCGCGCTTGGTGCAGGCCCCGGTGACCTGATCGTCGACGCCACGTTTGGCGCTGGAGGGTATACCCGCCGCCTGCTGGAATCGGGCGCGATCGTCCATGCGTTCGACCGCGATCCCGATGCGATCGAGGCGGGACAGCGCTGGGGAGAAACCTGTGGAAAAGATCCGCTGCTCGTTCTCCATCCCCGTCGTTTTTCCGAACTCGCAGAAGGACTTGCAGAGGCCGGAATTGCGGGCGTCCAGGGCGTCGTCTTCGACATCGGAGTAAGCTCGATGCAACTCGATCAGGCGGAGCGCGGATTTGCATTTTCATCCGACGGCCCGTTAGACATGCGAATGTCACAGGAAGGCCAAAGCGCGGCCGATTTCCTGAACGAGGCGGACGAGGGGGATATCGCGGACGTTCTCTATCGCTATGGCGAAGAACGCCAGTCGCGCCGGATTGCCCGCGCCATCGTTGCTGCCCGCCCGCTGACCACCACCGGACAATTTGCTGCCGTCGTGCGCAAGGCGCT
>JAZKBJ010000004.1:5997-7959 GCA_040388685.1 Pseudomonadota bacterium | reverse complement strand
GGGTCACGCAACGGCACGGCATATTTTCCAATGCGTGCGCAAGGCGCTCGGCTATCGCCCTGACATCAAAGGCCCGAAGGCACAGAAGGACCCGGCGATCCGCAGTTTTCAGGCCGTTCGCATCCACGTGAATGGCGAACTGGACGAACTGATCGAAGGACTTGCCGCAGCTGAAAAGGTGCTCGTCCCCGGCGGACGCATTGCCGTGGTCACGTTCCACAGCCTCGAAGACCGCATTGTGAAGCAATTCCTGCGCGATGGTGCAGGGGCCGTGCCTTCGGGGTCGCGCCACCTCCCGCAGGCCGTGAGCACCGCGCCGCCGGTGTTCGAAAAGCCTTCGGGTGCAATCCGGCCGACCGAGGAAGAGGAAATCCGCAATCCGCGTGCGCGCTCGGCGACCTTGCGCTGGGCCGTGCGGACGTCGGCACCTGCCCGAACGGTCACCGGGAGGGCTGCGGCATGATCACTTCGGCCAACCGTCTCCGCTCTGCAGGGTGGTTCGTCCTGCTCGGGCTTTGCCTGACGCTGGTGCTGGTGCTGGCGTTCCGCGTCAACGCCCTGCGCAGCCAGGTGCATCATGCCGAGACGCGGATCGTGGCGCTCAAGCAGGAAAAGATGTATCTCGAAACCGAGTTTGAGACGCGCGCCAACCAGCAGCAGCTCAAGGTCTGGAACGACGTCGAGTTCGGTTATGCCGCGCCGGGCGCCAGCCAGTATCTCGAAGGCGAACGTCAACTCGCGCAGTTGAGCGTGCCGTCGACCATCGACGCCCCTGAACCCATTCGCGTTGCCAGCGTCGATGACAGCGTGATTGCCTCGGCAGCATTTCCCGCGATGGTGTCGCCGCTGTCGGGCAAATCGTTCGCCAGCGACGACCGCAGCGCGGCCGCGAACCAGGATGATGAGCCGCGCGGTGAGCGCATGGGTCACGCCGAAGCAGTCGAAACGCTCAAGGATCGGCTTGGAAAGGTCGTCGAATCCGGATCGACCAAGCCCGTCCGCAAGGAGACGGCCTCTGAAAAGGACCGCCCCGAAAAGGGCAAAGTCGCTGCCACGAAGAAGACCGAGAAGCCCAAGGCAGTTGTCGCGAAGTCGGAAAAGTCGGTGCCGGCAAAGCCGCAAAGCGCTGCCGTTGCGGATAAGTCGCCCACAAGGAAGGACAAGTTGGCCGTGGCCTCTCGCCCGCCGGTGCGCAAGGAGGCTAAGGCAGCCCGGTGAACGCCCTAACAGCCTCCGCCGCCATCGCTTCGGGCCGGGTCCGTCTGGCCAACATCCGCCAGCGCTCGCTGGTTGAGGCCAAGGTGCGCGTGCTGGTCGTCGCGTTCCTGTTTCTGTTTGCTGGCCTGGCCGCGATGGTGCGCATCGCCCAGCTCGGCTTTTTCGAGGACGCGCCCGAGCGCCGCTCGCTGGCCGAGGCGCTGTTGCCGCCGCGCGGCGAGATCACCGACCGCAACGGATTTCCTCTGGCCCGCGCGTTTCCGGCCTATGCGTTGTGGTTCAATCCGAAGGCGCTGGGCGAGGCGGGGACGCCGCTCGTCAAGTCGCCCGATGAAGTCGCGCGCGCGCTGCTGCAGATATTTCCCGACGCGGACTACAACGATCTGGTCAAGCGGCTGAAGTCGGACAGGCCCAGCTACCTGCGTCGCCGGGTCATGCCCGAAGAGGCCAACCGCGTGTTTGCGCTGGGTGAGCCGGCGCTGGAATTCCCGCGCGAGAACCAGCGCTACTACCCGCAAGGCTCGCTTGGCGCGCATGTGCTCGGCTATGTCGACGGCGAGGGCAATGGCCACGTCGGCATGGAGCAGGTGCTCGAAAAGCGCCTGCTCGATCCGGCGCAGCGCGGCCAGCCGGTGGCCCTGGCCATCGACATGCGCGTGCAGGGCGCGCTGGAAGACGAGCTTGGCCGCGGCATGATGGAGACCGAGGCCAAGGGCGCGGCAGGCATCATTCTCGATGTCGATA
>JAZKBJ010000004.1:5088-5987 GCA_040388685.1 Pseudomonadota bacterium | reverse complement strand
CCTCGCTGCCCTCGTTCAATCCCAACCGTTCGGACATGGCCTACAACGATCTTGTCTTCAACAAGGTCACCAACCAGGTCTACGAACTCGGCTCCACGTTCAAGCCGCTGACCGTGGCTGCTGCGATCGACGATGGGGTGATCACCGACCTTTCAGTGCGTTACCCGTCGAACCGGCCGCTGGCCATCGGTGGTTTTCAGATCCGTGACAGCCACAGCTTCGGTGCCTCGCTTAACGTTCCCGAAGCGCTGATCCATTCGTCCAACATCGTAACCGCGCAAGTGGCTGACAAGCTCGGCGGGCCTGCACTCAAACGCACGATGGCGGCGCTCGGCATGAACGAGCGTCCCTATATCGAACTGCCCGCGCGCGGGTTCCCGCTCTGGCCGCGTGGCACCGACAAGAACGGCGACTGGGCACGGATCACGACGATGACGGTCAGCTACGGCCACGGCATCGCGGTTACGCCGCTGCACCTTGCGGCGGCCTATGCAGCGCTGGTCAACGGCGGCATCTGGCGACCGGCGACACTCTACAAGGTGGATCCGGGCCATGCTGCCGCAGGCCGCCGCGTGTTCAAGGCCTCGACCAGCGCGCGCATGCGCCAGCTGTTGCGGATGATCGTGGTCGATGGCACCGGTCGCAGTGCGAACGCACCGGGTTTTCGCGTCGGAGGTAAGACCGGATCTGCCGAAAAGCCGGGCGGCAAGGGCGGCTACAACCGCACCTCGCTCGTCGCCACCTTCGCCGCCGCCTTCCCGATGGACAAGCCGCGTTACGTCGTCATCGCCATGCTCGATGAGCCCAAGGGCACTGCTGCCACCTCGTTCCAGCGCACGGCTGCCTACAACGCCGGGCCGATTGTCGGGCGGGTCGTTCCGCGCATCGGGCCACTGCTG
>JAZKBJ010000004.1:3227-5078 GCA_040388685.1 Pseudomonadota bacterium | reverse complement strand
CCCGACGACAGCCGCGACATCGACATTTCGGACCTTTCTCCGCTCGTCGGCAACGGGAAAGGCGAATGAAGCTCGGCACTATTCTTCGCGGCGCGGGGTTTCCCGCGATTGAGGCCGAAGCCAATGTCACAGGCTTTGCCATCGATCACCGCAAGGTCGCGCCCGGCACCGTGTTCGGTGCGTTCCCCGGCACGCGCTTCAACGGTGAGGACTACATTGCCGATGCCGTGAAATCAGGCGCGGTAGCTGTCGTCGCCCGGCCCGAAGCCTTGGTCGAAGGCGCGGTCCACATCGCCGATGCCGAACCACGCCGGGCATTTGCACAGGCCGCCGCGCAGTTCTTCCAGCCTGTGCCCGAAACCATCGTCGCGGTGACTGGGACCAACGGCAAGACCTCGACTGCCGAAATGACCCGCCAGATCTGGCGCATGGCGGGTATGTCCGCCGCCTCGATCGGCACGCTGGGCGTGACCACTGCGGACGAAAGCATCTCGACGGGCCTTACCACGCCGGACATCGTCACCTTCCTTTCCAACATGACCGGCCTTGCCCGCGAGGGTGTCACCCACGTAGCCTATGAAGCGTCGAGCCACGGCCTTTCGCAGTTCCGGAACGAAGGCCTGCGCGTTGTCGCCGGAGCCTTCACCAACCTAAGCCGCGACCATCTCGATTATCATGCGACGATGGACGACTATTTCGCGGCCAAGATGCGCCTGTTCGATCATGTCGTGGAAGATGGCGGCTCTGCCGTTGTCTGGATGGACGACGAATGGTCGGATCGGGCGGTAGAGCATGTCCGCCAGCGGGGTCTGCGGCTGCTCAGCGTGGGCGAGCAGGGAACATCGGTTCGCCTGCTCGCCCGTACGCCCACGCAACTCGGACAGACTCTCGAGATCGAGCATGAGGGCAAGGCGCGCAAGGTTACCCTGCCGTTGATCGGTGCCTATCAGGCCGCCAATGCGCTCGTTGCTGCTGGTCTGGCGCTGGCGTCCGGAATCGAGGCTGGAACAGTTTTCGACGCACTGGGCCGCCTGCAACCGGTGCGTGGACGGCTTGAGCGTGCCGCGATCAATCGCGCCGGTGCGCCGGTCTATATTGACTACGCGCACACGCCTGACGCTATCGAGGCGGCAATCGCAGCGCTGCGTCCGCATGTTGCAGGCCGTCTGATCACCGTGTTCGGTGCGGGCGGCGACCGTGATGGTGGCAAACGCCCGGAAATGGGCCGCGCCGCCTGTGCCGGATCGGACATCGTAATTGTCACGGACGACAATCCGCGCGGTGAGGACGCCGCCGAAATCCGCGCTGCAGTCTTGGCCGGGTGCAACGGGGAGGCGCGCGAAATCGGTGACCGCCGCTCGGCCATCGCCGCCGCTATCGCCGAGGCAGGGCGCGACGATATCGTGCTGGTCGCGGGCAAGGGGCATGAACAGGGGCAGATCATCGGCAGGGGCGATGCGATGCGCGTCCTGCCCTTCGACGACGTACAGGTCGCCAGGGAGTGCACCACATGACAGCCCATCCCGCGCTTATCGAATGGCCCGATGACCCGTCCGACAAGGCGGGTCTTGCGCTTTGGACAAGCGATGACATCGCTGCGGCAACCGGCGGAAGAGCCAGTGCGCGCTTCGCGGTATCTGGCGTGGAAATTGACAGCCGTGACGTTGTTGAGGGCGACCTTTTCTTCGCGCTAAAGGGCGAAAGTTCGGATGGTCACCGCTACCTCGAAGGGGCTGCCGGGCGCGGGGCCGCCGGCGCGGTCGTGGAACACGCCTGTTTTGGCCCGCATGTCCTCGTATCAAATACCTTAAGTGCACTTGAGGATCTTGGAAAAGCCGCGCGAAACCGGGT
>JAZKBJ010000004.1:0-3217 GCA_040388685.1 Pseudomonadota bacterium | reverse complement strand
TATTCGGCGCTCGACCGTGCCAGCCGGGGCCGCGCCCACCGTTCGGTCAAGAGCTACAACAACCATGTCGGCGTGCCGCTCAGCATGGCGCGGATGCCAGCAGCAACGCGCTTCGGCGTGTTCGAAATGGGCATGAACCATACCGGCGAACTGGCCGCGTTGACCCGGTTGGTGCGCCCGCACGTCGCCATCGTGACGACCATCGCGCCTGCCCACATTGGTCATTTTTCCGGTGAGGAAGAGATCGCCGATGCCAAGGGTGAAATCTTCGAAGGGCTGGAGCACGGCGGCATCGCCATCATACCCGCCGACAGCCGCCATTTCGAGCGGTTGCAGGCGAAGGCCGCGCGCCACGCCGGGCGGATCGTCAGCTTCGGCAACAACCGCGATGCCACCGTGCGCCTGATCGACGCTTTGCCAGCCGCCGGCGGCGGTACGCTTGTCACCGCCGATCTGGGTGGTCGCAAGGTCTGCTACACCATTGCCCAGCCGGGCGCGCACTGGGTTTCCAATTCGCTGGCGATCATGGCAGCGGTTGAGGCTATCGGTGGCGATCTGGGTGCGGCGGGCCTGGCACTGGCCGAAATGGAAGGCCTCGCCGGTCGCGGTGCGCGCCACGCCATTCCTGCCAGCGCGGGCGATGGTTCGGGCACGGCGCTGCTGATCGACGAGAGCTACAACGCCAATCCCGCCTCGATGGCGGTGACCCTGCAACAACTCGGTCAAACCTCAGCCGCTCGCCGTGTCGCCATTCTCGGCGCGATGCGCGAACTGGGCGCCGACGAAGCGCGCTATCACGCCGAACTCACTGGTCCGGTGGTGCAAGGCAAGGTCGACAGGCTCATTCTCGTCGGCCCCGAAATGGCGGCATTAGCCAGCGCGCTGGGGAAAAGCGGCGCAGGCTCGCTTGCCGCTGCAATCGATGTGGCGCATGTGGAAAACACGGCGGAAGCGGCAGAATGCCTCGCTGCCGATGGTGTGCGCGGGGGTGATGCCATCCTCGTGAAAGGGTCGAATTCGGTCGGTCTGGGCGCCTTGGTGCGTTCGCTCACGGCCAGGGAACAATGAATGCTCTACCTGCTGGCGCAATGGCTTCAATTTGAGGGGTTCAGCAACCTCATCCGCTACCAGACGTTTCGCGCCGGGGCGACACTGCTGACCGCGCTGGTGATCGGGTTGATCATCGGACCCCGCTTCATCAACATGCTCCGCGTCCGCCAGGGGAAGGGCCAGCCGATCCGCGAGGACGGCCCGCAAACCCACCTTGCCAAGCGTGGCACGCCGACCATGGGCGGACTGCTGATCGTGACCGCGCTGACGCTGTCCACGCTTTTGTGGATGGACGTGACCAGCCGCCACATCTGGGCTTGTGCCGTCGTTACCCTCGGTTTCGGCCTGATCGGGTTTCTCGACGATTACGACAAGGTCACCAAATATGCGCACAAGGGCGTTTCCGCCCGGGTGCGTCTTGCCGGTGAATTCGTCGTCGCGGCGATCGCGGCCTGGCTGGCGGTGGGGGAAACCAACCTCTACGTGCCGTTCTTCAGCAATCTCTACATTCCGCTGGGGCCGTTCTATTACCTCTTCGCGATCTTCGTGATCGTCGGCGCGGGCAATGCTGTGAACCTCACCGATGGCCTCGATGGCCTTGCGATCATGCCGGTGATCATCGCGGCGGGCACTTTCGCCATCATCGCCTACCTTGCCGGCCGCACCGACTTCGCCGCCTATCTCGGCATTCCGCATGTGAAGGGCGCGGGAGAACTGGCGATTTTCTGTGCGGCGATGATGGGGGCAGGGCTTGCCTTCCTGTGGTTCAATGCCCCTCCTGCTGCCGTGTTCATGGGGGATACCGGCAGTCTTGCTCTGGGCGGCGCGCTGGGCGTGATCGCGGTGGCCGCGCACCATGAGATCGTGCTGGCCATCGTCGGCGGGCTGTTCGTGATGGAGGCCGTTTCGGTGATCGTGCAGGTGGCCGTCTACAAGCGCACCGGCAAGCGCGTGTTCCGCATGGCCCCGATCCACCACCACTTTGAGCAGCTCGGGTGGAAGGAATCGACTGTGGTCATCCGCTTCTGGATCGTGTCGATCGTGCTTGCGCTGATCGGCCTTGCCACATTGAAGGTGCGATGATCGTTTCGCCCGCCTTTTCCGGCAAGCGCTATGCGGTGCTTGGCCTTGCCCGCTCGGGCCTGGCCAGTGCCGAGAGCCTGCTGGCGAGCGGCGCACACGTTACCGTCTGGGACAGCCGCGAAGAGCCGCGCGCCGCATTTGAAGGCCGCGCTGACATTGCCGACCCTTTGTCGATCGATCTGCACGGGTTTGACGGGGTGGTCGTTTCCCCGGGCGTTCCGCTGAACCGCCATCCGATTGCCGACCACGCCCGCGCTGCTGGCGTCCCGGTGATCGGCGATATCGAACTGTTCGCGCAGGCCCGCGCCGATCTGCCGGCCCACCGCGTTGTCTGCATCACTGGCACCAACGGCAAGTCGACCACGACGATGTTGGTTCACCACATCTGCGCGGCGGCAGGCCTGCCGGTGCGCCTCGGCGGTAATATCGGACTGCCGATCCTCGGGCAGGAGCCTTTGCCCGAAGGCGGCGTCTATGTGCTTGAATTGTCGAGCTACCAGATCGACCTGACGCAAAGCCTGGCCTGCGATGTTGCGGCGCTGATCAACCTGAGCCCTGACCACCTCGACCGGTACGAAGGCTTCGCCGGTTATGCGGCGTCGAAGGCGCGCCTGTTTGCGATGCAGGGCGGCGCGCAGCACGCAATCTTTGGCTGCGGTGACGAGCATACGCTGGCGATTGCCAAAGACGTCGCCGCACACCGCGATGCCGGATTGGTCCATATCGTCGAACCTGTGACGCTCGAGGGCCAGCCGGAATGGCCATCGCTCCAAGGCCCGCACAACCTGCAAAACGCCGCCATCGCGGTCGAGATCGTCCGCCAACTCGGTATTGGCGAGGACGTTTGGCGGCCCGCGCTGGCGTCCTTCGTCGGTCTGCCGCACCGGATGGAACGCGTGGCAGAAGCGGGCGGCGTGCTCTACGTCAACGACAGCAAGGCCACCAACCCGGCCTCGACCGCGCCCGCGCTCGGCGCCTATCCGCGGATTCACTGGATTCTCGGTGGCTTGCCCAAGAGCGACAACCTTGACGAATGCGCGCCCTATTTCGGTCATGTCGTGGCTGCTTACACGATCGGTGAAGC
>JAZKBJ010000003.1:6622-15044 GCA_040388685.1 Pseudomonadota bacterium | reverse complement strand
AAGACGGGGTGAATCCGTCCAGCGGCAGGCGCGCAGGCTCGCGCGGATGATCGACGAATCGCCGGCCTTGCCTTTGCTGGTTCGCGCCGATGGCAAGATCGAAGGCCCATCGCGGCTTGCGGGTTGGCTCGGCTTCGACGCGATGCCCGGCTACCTCTCCGAACTCGATGCAAGTGATCGCGGGCTGGGCGAGGTGGAACTCTCACGCCTGAGTGATGCGGTGCGCCGCGCGCAGAAGACCGGCACGCCGTTCCGCATGGCGCTGACGCCCAAGGGCGGCACCCGCAGTCTGGCCGCACATGGCCACCTTGCCGATCCGCAGGTTTCGCCCGGCGGTGCCGCGCTGGTGTGGTTCTTCGACTTTTCCGAAAGCGAGGGAGAACTGGTCAGGCTGCGGGCCGAAACGAGCAGTGCCAAGGCCGATTTCGCCGGGCTGTCCGGGCTGATCGAAGCCGCGCCCTTGCCGATGTGGTTCCGGGGGCCGGACTATACCCTGCGATTGGTCAACAGCGCCTATGTAAAGGCGGTCGGTGCTGCCAGCGCCGATGTGGTGATCGCGCAAGGGATCGAACTGATCGAACCGGTCGAGGGCCTTTCGGCAGCGCAAGTTGCGCGGCAGGCCCATTCCCGCCGCGTGCCGATCGAGCGGTCGCTGCTCGCCACGATCAAGGGCCAGCGCCGCGCCTTGCGCGTGACCGACCTGCCGCTGGGCGAGGAAGGCGTGGCGGGGTACGCGGTCGACATCGAGGAAATGGAGGAACTGATCCGCCAATTCCGCCGCTTCCGCGAAGCCCAGCGTGAAATGCTCGATACGCTGTCGGCAGGAATCGCTCAGTTCGACGAGAAGCGGAACCTGGTCTTCGCCAACCAGCCGTTCCTGCGTATCTTCGCCGTGCCGCAAGCCTGGGTGGTCGATACGCCGCCGTTCGACCGGGTGATCGATCGGATGCGCGATGCCGGACGCCTGCCCGAAGTGCGCGATTTTCCCGAATGGCGGCGCGAACGGCAAAGCTGGTTCCTCGCGCGCGAGCCGGTCGAGGAGCCTTGGCATCTGTCTGACGGCACGCACTTGCGCGTCGTCGGCCAGCCGATGCCCGATGGCGGGTTGCTGATGATTTTCGAGGACCGGACCGAGCAGCTCCAGCTTTCGGCGACGCGCGATACCTTGCTGCGCACGCGCACGGCGACATTCGATAATCTGTTCGAATCGCTCGCGGTGTTCTCGCCCGATGGCAAGTTGCAACTGTGGAACCGTCGTTTTGCCGCAGACTGGGGGCTGGAAGAAGACTTCCTTGCAACGCACCCCCGCGCCGATGTGCTGCTGGGGCAAATCGCCAGCCAGTTGAAGCGCCCGGCACAGGTCGGCACGATTGCGCAAGTGATTCAGGGGGCGACGCTGGAGCGCAAGCAGCGCAGCGGGCGTCTGACACTGGCGGACGGTCGCCACCTCGCGCTGGCCGGCGTGCCGCTGCCCGATGGCAATGGCATGCTGACCGTGCTGGACATCACCGACAGCCAGAAAGCCGAAGCAGCCCTGCGCGAACGCAATGCCGCGCTGGTCGAGGCTGATGCGGTGAAGACCCGGTTCATCGCCAACATGAGCTATGAATTCCGCACGCCGCTCACCTCAATCGGAGGATTTGCCGAGCTGCTTCAAAGCGGCCTTGCGGGCGAATTGACCGAGCAGCAAAATGAATATGTCACGGCGATCCTGTCCTCGGTCGAGCGGCTTGGCGAGCAGATCGAGAATGTGCTCGACCTTTCGCAGAGCGAGGCCGGGACGCTTCCTCTGGCGCAGGAACCGGTCGAGATGTTCCCGCTGCTGACCGAGGTGGTGCACGAGCGCGCCGAGCGATTGAGGCCCTACGGGCGCCGGATCACAGCTTGGCGGTGACAAGTCGGCGGGGACGGTGACGGGCGACGCGCGGCGGTTGCGGCGCGCATTCGGGCAATTGCTCGACAATGCCATTGCCGCCACGCCCGAAGGCGGGCGTATTCTGGTCGAAGCATCGCGCAAGACAGGGGCGAAGCTGCAAGTTGTGGTGTCCGATAATGGTCGCGGCATGGAACCGGCGATTTTGGCGCGCGCATTGGAAGGCCTGAAGGTCAGCGCCGATGGCCGCACTGTCGAGCGTCGGCAGGGCCTTGGGCTGCCGCTTGTGCGCCAGCTGGTCGAGGCGCATGGCGGAACGCTGGAATTGATGTCCGAACCGGGCCTTGGCACCAGCGCTATTGTCGTGCTGCCGTGATCACCGACCTGCCCGATCTGGACGCATCGCGGGCGCTGGCGCGGCGGATTGCAGCCGATCTGCGGGCAGGCGATGTCGTGGCATTGTCAGGCGGGCTGGGTGCGGGCAAGACCACGCTGGCGCGCGAGATCATAGCGGCTCTGGGCCACGAAGGCGAAGTGCCAAGTCCCAGCTTCGCGATCATAGAAGTTTACGATCCGCCCACCGTGCGACTGCCGCTGGTTCATGCCGACTTTTACAGGCTTGAACACCCGTCGGAGGCCGACGAGATCGGGCTGGACGATTATCGGCAGGGCGCGGCACTGCTGGCTGAGTGGCCGGAAAACGCGGGAGGCTTCGCGCATGAGGCGGCGTGTCTTTCTGTCCGGCTTGAATCCACGGAAAACGGACGGCGGGCCATTGTGTCGGCGGGCCGCGATTGGCTAGAGCGGGGATCATGGACCTGACCATTCCTCCGGGCACCGAGGCTTTCCTGAACAAGGCGGGCTGGGTGGGTGCGACGATCGAGCCCTTGCCGGGGGACGCTTCGTTCCGCCGCTATTTCCGCATCCGCCGTTCGAACGGGACGGCGATGCTGATGCATGCGCCGCCGCCGAATGAAGATCCGCAACCGTTCATCCGCTCGGCCAAGTGGCTCGAATCCTACGGCATGCGCGCGCCCATCATTCTGTCCGAACAGGCGGATGACGGTTTCGTGCTGCTTGAAGACTTCGGCGACGTGCGGATGCGCGAGTATCTCGACGCCTGGCCGCAGGATGAAGAGGAAACTTACCGTTACGCGATCGACGCGCTGCTGAAGTTGCGCGGCCTGCCGCCGGGGCCGTTCACCGGCTACACGTTGGCAGAATATCAGCGCGAGGCACGGCTGTTCATCGACTGGTTCGTCCCTGCGCGCGCGCTCTACGTCGACAGCCGCAGCTGGAGCAATGCCTGGGAGGAGGCGCTTAGCCCGCTGCTGGGCCGCCAGAGGCCCGGCGTGACGGTGCTGCGCGATTACCATGCCGAAAACGTGATGCTGATCGGTGGGCTGGAAAAGCAGGGTCTGCTCGATTTTCAGGACGCGCTGGTTGGCCATCCGGCCTATGATCTCGTCTCGCTACTGCAGGATGCGCGGCGGGACGTTTCGCCCGAGCTTGAGGCGAAGATGCTGAAATACTACCTCGACCAGATAGGGGCGTCCGGCACGCCTGCTGGTGAGGATTTCCTTGCGGATTACGCGCGCCTCGGGGCGCAACGCAACGCCAAGATCGTCGGTATCTTCGTGCGGCTTTGGAAGCGCGACCGCAAGCCGCGCTATCTGGATTACATCCCGCGCGTGTGGGCGCTGCTGGAGCGCGATCTGGCCCATCCCGCGCTGGCGCCCGTGGCCGCATGGTTCGAAGCGAACATTCCGGCCGATGTCCGCGCCACTTTGGGCGGCACGTTCGAGGCATGAGCAGGCCACTCGCCAGCGATGTCGCGATGGTCCTCTCGGCAGGGCTGGGCAAACGCATGCGCCCGCTAACCGCAACCCGGCCCAAGCCGCTGGTGCGCGTGGCCGACAAGCCGCTGATCGATCACTGCCTCGACAAGCTGGAAGAGGCGGGCGTCGCGCGGGCCGTGGTCAACGTGCACTATCTTGCCGATGCGATGGAAGCCCACCTTGCCCGCCGCGAGACGCCCGCCGTGGCTATCTCGGACGAACGTGACGTGTTGCTTGAAACCGGCGGCGGGATGGTCAAGGCACTGCCACTTCTTGGCAGCGACCCGTTCTTCGCGCTCAACAGCGACAACATCTGGCTCGATGGCCCGCGCAACGTGTTCGAGCATCTGTCGGACAATTGGGATGCGGATCGCATGGATGCGCTGCTGCTCCTGGTGCCGCACGCGCGCGCATTCAACTATCGCGGCAAGGGCGATTTTCACATGGATCCGCTCGGTCGCATTTCGCGGCGACGGACGGGGCGGATCGCGCCGTTCATCTACAGCGGCATCCAGATCGTTTCACACCGTCTGTTGCGCGATGCGCCGGAAGGCGCGTTCTCGACCACGAAACTGTGGGACCGGGCCATGGCTGAGGGACGGCTCTACGGCACCTCGCACCTTGGCCTGTGGTACGAGGTGGGTGAGCCGGGAATGATCGCGCCGACCGAAGCTGCGCTGCGTCAGGATTGATATGGGCGAGGGCTCTCCCCGCCCGCGCGTCTGGTCGATCGCGGCGCACCGGGGGTTTGCGGATGCGCTGGTCGCAGGCCTGATCCCGCGTTACCGTGAGGACCGCTTCGGCCTTGCCCGGCTGACGTTGCTCCTGCCCAGTCAGCGCGCGGTGCGGACCGTGACCGAGGCTTTCATCCGCGTGAGCGGGCAGGGCCTGCTGCTGCCGCGCATGGTGGTGGTGGGTGATCTCGACCTTGATGAAACGCTGGGACCGCTGCTCGATCCGATCGGCGCGGGAACAGGCATTCCCGAGGCGGTCGATCCTGTCTGGCGCCTGTTGCGTTTGGCACGCATTCTGGGCGATGTGCTGGGGGCTGAAGCACCCGGCGAGGCCGCGCTGCTGCGCCAAGCGCGAGGGCTGGCGCAAGGGATCGACCGTCTGCTGGTCGAGGGCATTCATCCACTGCAACTGCTGGATGAGCAGGTCGTCGGAATTGCCTCCGACCTGTCGGTCCACTGGATCGATAATACCCGCATATTTGCGACTGTTTTCACGATCTGGCAGGGGGAACTCGATTCCATGGGCCGCATCGACGCGCCAGAGCGGCGCAACCGGCTGCTGGAACATGCTGCGCAAAGCTGGCGCGCTATGCCGCCCGCGCATCCGGTGATTGCGGCGGGGGTGACTTCTGCCTCTCCGGCGGTGGCAAAGCTGCTGCGCGTGGTGGCTGAGCTGCCGGGCGGGGGCGTGATCCTGCCCGATCTCGATCTTGCGCTTGAAGAGCATGTTTGGGACGCGCTTGGCAGTGCGGGCGGCGGCGAAGGCGGTGTGTTTGACCGGGGCGATGTCGTCACCCATCCGCAATATCACCTCAAGCTGCTGCTCAACCGCATGGGCATCCGGCGCGACGAGGTGCAGCCGTGGCACCGCGCGGGTCTTTCACCCGCACCGCCCGAGCGCAGCCGCGCCATTTCAAACTTGTTCCTGCCGCCCGAGGCCAGCACGGTATGGGTCTCGCTGGAAGCAAAGGACCGCCGCCTTTCCGGTGTGCGCGCTATGGAGAGCGCGAATCCCGAGGAGGAAGCGCAGGCCATAGCGGTGCTGGTGCGCGAGGCGCTGGCCGAACCTGAACGCCGCGTGGCGGTGATCACGCCTGACCGCAGCCTAGCGGCGCGAGTCGTGGCGAACCTTGGCCGCTGGAATATTGTGGCTGATGACACGGCGGGCCGTCCACTGCCGCAGACGGCGGCGGGGCGTGTGTTCCTGCAATTGGCCGAAGTGGTGGCCGAGCGTGCCGCGCCGGTGCCGTTGCTGGCGCTGCTGGGCCATCCGCTGGTGCAGCCGGGTGAGGGCCGCCCGGCCTGGCTGGAGCGGGTGCGTCAACTCGATCTAGTGCTGCGCGGCCCGCGACCCGGGCCGGGCCTTCCTGCCATTCGGCAGGCGGTGGAAAAAGCGGAGCCGCGACATCCCGGCCTGACCGAATGGTGGTCGGGCGTCGAGGATCTGCTGTTCCCACTCGTATCGCTGGAAGGCACGCTTGGCCTCGACATGGCGCTGGTGGCGCTGGGCGAGGCGGGCGAGGCACTCTGCGGCACCGGGCTATGGGCGCAGGCCGACGGACGGTGCCTTGCGCAATTTGTCGAGCGCTGGCGCGAAGCCGCCGGGGCCGTGCCGTCGCAGGTCGATTGCGCCGACCTGCCTGCCTTGCTGCGCGACGCGATGGACGAGATTTCGGTGCGCCCGCCCTGGGGTGGCCACCCGCGCCTTGCCATCTACGGCTTGCTCGAAGCGCGCATGAGCCGTGCCGACCTGGTGATCTGCGGCGGGCTGACCGAGGGTACGTGGCCCGGCAATCCCGCACCCGATCCGCTGCTGGCCCCGCCGATCCTGCGCGCGCTGGGCATTCCGGGCGCGGACTTCCGCATCGGCCTATCCGCGCATGACCTCGCCGCAGCGCTGGGCGCGCCCGAAGTGGTCCTGAGCCATGCCCGCCGCGATGCGACTGGGCCGGCCATCCCCTCGCGCTTCATCCTGCGCATTCAGGCGATGCTGGCTGACCAGTTGCGGCTTGAGACGCGCGCGGTCGAACTTGCGCAGGCACTTGCCAATGCCGATCCGGTCGCGCCGCATCCCCAGCCCCATCCGATGCCCTCGGTGGAGCAGCGCCGCGTGCCCATCGCGGTGACCGCGCTCGACCGGTTGCGCGGCGATCCTTACCAGTTCTACGCCTCGGCCATCCTCGCGCTGCGCAGCCTCGATCCCATCGATGCCGATCCTACGCCCGCATGGAAGGGCACCGCTGTCCACGATGTGTTGAAGGTCTGGCATGAGGCGGGCGGCAAACCGGGAGAACTCGTGCCGATTGCCGAGCGCATGTTCGACGAGATGAGCGCGCATCCATTCATGCGCACGATGTGGAAGCCGCGCCTGATCGACGCGCTGCTGTGGATCGAGGCGGAGACCGACCGGCTTGCAGGCGATGGCCGCGAGGTTCTGGCGGTGGAGCGCAAGGGCGAGATCGTTATCGATGGCATCCGTATCCACGGGCGGGCGGACCGGATCGACCGTATGGCTGACGGCACCTTGGCGATCGTCGACTACAAGACCGGGATGCCGCCTTCCGCCAAAATGGTGGAGCAGGGGTTCTCGCTTCAACTCGGCCTGATCGGATTGATTGCGCGAGACGGCGGAATGGAGGGCGTGGCGGGTGAGCCTGCGCGCTTCGAATACTGGTCGCTTGGCCGCAACAAGGAACGCGGGTTTGGCTATATGAAATCGCCGGTGAAGGACGCTGGCAACCGCAGCGCACTGCAGCCCGAGGATTTCGTGCCGGAAACTGAAGGCTTCCTGCGCGAGGCCATTGCCAGGTGGCTGCTTGGCAACGACCCTTTCACCGCGCGGCTCAACCCGGATTTGCCGGGCTATTCGGACTACGACCAGCTCATGCGCCTTGATGAATGGCAGGGGCGCGAACGCAAGGGCGCTGCGGGCGAGGACGCGGCATGAGCAAGGTCTATCCGCTAAAGGACAATCAGGCCCATGCGGTCGATCCCTTGCGCACGGTATGGCTCTCGGCCTCGGCGGGCACGGGCAAGACGCAGGTGCTTTCGGCGCGCGTGTTGCGGCTGCTGTTGCAGGACGGGGTCGAGCCGGAACAACTGCTCTGCCTGACGTTCACCAAGGCGGGCGCTGCCGAAATGGCGACGCGGGTCAACGAGGTGCTGGCGGGCTGGGTCCGCATGGACGACGCGCGCCTTGCCAAGGATCTCATGGCCATCGGCGCGCCGTTCGATCCGGCTACGGTGGCGCGGGCACGCAGCCGATTTGCCGCCGTGCTGGATTGCCCCGGCGGGGGCCTGCGGATCGAGACGATCCACGCCTTTTGCCAGTGGCTGCTCGCGTCGTTTCCGGTCGAGGCGGGCCTGCGTCCCGGCACGCGCGCGATGGAGGACCGTGACCGCGCGCTGCTGGTGCGGCAGGTGCTGGCCGAAATGCTGGTCGAGGCCGAAGCGCAGGGCGACGAGGATTTGCTGGAGTCACTGGCGGATCTGTCGCTGCGCATGAGCGAGGATCAGGTGGAATCCTTCCTGCTGCGCTGCGCCGGAGCGCGCGAGTTGTGGTGGGGAGCGGGATCGTGGACGCCGCCGCTGCGTCCGCGCATCAACCGCGTGCTGGGGCTGGGCGAGAATGATGGCGCGGCCAGCCTTGTTGACTGCCGGTTTCGCGGGTTTCGCCTTCGCCGTTTTCACAGCGGCCTTCGTCGCAGCTCTGGCGCGGCTCTTCGCAGGAGCGCGTTTCACAGCGGGTTTGGCCGGTGGAACGACAGAGAGCAGTACCTCGTCGATTTTGCGGTGGACCTCAGTGAAGCGGTGAACGCCGTAGCGCTCGGTCAGCGTCATGGTGAAGGCGAGCAGTTCAGCCTTGCGCTTCTCCTCCTCGATTCGTGCAAGAGCGGCCTGTTCCTCACGGATACGGCTTTCCTGCGCGTTGATCTCGGCGAGTCGCCGTTCGTTCTCGGCGAGGATTTGCGCCTTCT
>JAZKBJ010000003.1:4494-6612 GCA_040388685.1 Pseudomonadota bacterium | reverse complement strand
CCTTGCCGCGATGTGCAGTGACGACGCGTTCGATGTGCAATCGGTGCGCCGCTGCATGGAGATGAACGCCGCTTGGGGGACCAAGGGCGGAATGGAAGCCGCGAACCAGTTGGGTGACTGGCTGGCGAGCAAACCGGCCCAGCGGTTGACGATGCTGCCTGCTTTTGAAGGCTGTTTCCTGACCGCGAAGGGCGAGCCGCGCTCGACGACGAATATCGAGAAGAAGCAGCCGGAGTATCCGGGGTATGCGGCGCGCGTTATCGCGGCGCTTGAGGCGCTAAAGGAGCATAAGGCCCGCATCGATCTGGCCGCTTTGCTTGAGATCGCGTTCACTGTCGGGCGGCGGTTCGCGCTGGCGTGGGACGAGGCCAAGACTCGCGAAGGCTTCATCGACTTCGACGACCAGATCCGCGCCGCTGCGGATTTGCTGACCAAGCGCACCACTGCTGACTGGATCCGATTCAAGCTCGACCGGCGCTTTGACCATATTCTGGTCGATGAGGCGCAGGATACCAACGCGTCGCAGTGGGAAATCGTGCTGGAAGGGCTGGTGTCCGACTTCTTCACCGGCGAAGGCCAGCGCGGGCCAAAGATGCGCACGCTGTTCGTGGTCGGCGATTACAAGCAGGCCATTTTCGGATTCCAGGGCACCAGCCCCGAGAATTTCGCTCGCGCCAGCTTGCAGGTGCGCAGCCAGCTTGAAGAAGTCGCAGCAGTCCTGCGCGATCCTGACCGCAAGTTGCTCGAACTTGGCCTCGGCCAGTCCTACCGCACCGCCAATCCGATTCTCGATTTCGTCGATGGGGCGGATCGGGTGGGATCGCTTCGGCCTGAGCGAGCCGCCTGAGAAGCACCGCGGGCTGGATATTCCGGGCACGGTCGGGCTGTGGCAGGTCGTCGGTGAGGACGCGCCGGGCGACGACGCGGATGACGGCGACGAGGGTGAGGAGGGCTGGCTTTCACGGCCGGACCGGGAGCTTGCCGACAGGATTGCCCGGCAGGTCAGCGCATGGATCGACACCGGCTTCCCGCTCGCCAAGGGCGGGCCGAGGCTGGCGAATGCGGGTGACGTGATGATCCTTGTGCGCAAGCGCAAGGAACTCGCCGGGCTGATCGTAGCGCGGCTTCACGCGCGCGGCGTGCCGGTTGCGGGCGTAGACCGGCTGCGGCTCGGCGCACCGCTGGCGGTTAAGGATCTGGTCGCCGCCTTGCGCTTTGCCGCACAGCCGCTCGACGATCTCAATCTGGCCAGCCTGCTGGTTTCGCCGCTGATCGGGTGGAGCCAGGAAGAGCTGCTGGAGCATGGCTATCGCCCGCACGGCGAACGCTTGTGGAACTGGCTGCGGCGCAAGGAAGGCCCGGCCACCTTCGCGGCGATGGAACGGTTGCGCGCGCTACTGGCGCGGGCAGATTACGATCCGCCGCAAGTCCTGCTGCACTGGCTACTGGTTGGTCCCTGGGATGGACGCCGCAAGCTCGTCGCGCGTCTGGGGCGCGAGGCGAACGACCCGATCGACGAGCTGCTCAACGCGGCCATGGCCTATGCCAGCGCCAACGTGCCCAGCCTCGTCGGCTTCCTGCAGTGGTTCGATGCGGGTGAGGGCGAGCTGAAGCGTGAGGCGGGCAAGAGCGATGGGCTTGTCCGCGTGATGACCGTCCACGGATCGAAGGGCCTGCAGGCGCCCATCGTGATTCTGGCCGATTCCGCTGACGACCCCGATGCATCACCGCCGCGTGGACTTGAACTGGTCGAAGATATTCTCGGAAGCCTGCGCAAGCTGCCGCTGCCGCCCTTGCGCAAGGAGGAGAAGGCTCCCGCCGTGCTGGAGGCCGAGGCCCAGGCCAAGCGTGCCGAGCGCGAGGAGCACTGGCGGCTGCTTTATGTTGCCATGACCCGTGCCGAGGAAGCGCTGTTCATCGCTGGTGCAATGGGTAAGAAGCGCAAGAAGGGTGGCGGAGAGCTGCCCGAGGACAGCTGGTATGCCCAGCTTGCCCCGCTGTTCGATGATCGGGACAGCGAGAATTGCCCGCTGTGGGGTGCGCGCAGGACTATCGGTGCGCCGCTTCCATTCCCGCTGAAGAAGGCGGCGGAACAGACGATTGAACGGATTGTCCTGC
>JAZKBJ010000003.1:0-4484 GCA_040388685.1 Pseudomonadota bacterium | reverse complement strand
CCCCGGTCAGTGCCGAGCCGCGCCCGCCGCGTCCGCTCGCGCCGTCTTCGCTGGGAGAGGACGATGCGCCCGACCCGCCGGCACCGCCGGGACCGGGCGCGATGCTGGCAGCGCGGCGCGGCACGTTGCTGCACCGCCTGATCGAACGCTTGCCTGAAGTGGCGGGTGCAGGGCGTGAAAGCGCCGGGCGTACGTGGCTCGCCCGCGTCGCTCCGGAATTTTCCGAGCGCGATCACGAGGAAATGGTTCGGTCCGCGCTCGCCGTGCTGGATCACCCTGATTGGGCTGACGTGTTTGGCCCGGATTCGCTGGCGGAAGTGCCGCTCGCCGCGGTCGTCGGCGGGCGCGTCGTCAGCGGGACTGTCGACCGACTGGTGATTGGCGAGGACCGTATCCGCATCGTCGATTTCAAGACGGCGTTGCTCTACACCCACACCCCCCAGCTTTTCGTGGTGCCACAAGAGGTTATCGCGGCGCACAAGCTGCGCCTTGGCGGGGAGCAGGAATCCTTTTCGCTCTGATCGGTTGCGCCTCGCACCGCGCGCCCTAGATTGGTTCCAAAGATAACAGGAGTTCATTCGATGCCGACCAAAGCCGTAACCGACGCCAATTTCGCCACCGAAGTGCTGGGCAGCAGCAAGCCTGTGCTGGTGGACTTCTGGGCCGACTGGTGCGGTCCGTGCAAGATGATCGCGCCTGCGCTTGAGGAGATTTCCGAAGAACTGGCCGATCAGGTGGAAATCGCCAAGGTCGACATCATGGAAAACACCGACATCGCCAGCCAGTTCGGCGTGCAGTCGATCCCGCTGATGATTCTGTTCAAGGACGGAAAGCCGGTCGCCCAGAAGCTCGGCGCAGCGCCGAAAAGCCAGCTGAAGAGCTGGCTGGAAAGCGTTCTCTGACCTGTGAACAGCACCCCCCCGCGAAAGCGGGGGTTCTTGTATCAACCCGGCATGCGCGCCAGACGCTCGGCCATCTGATCGAACAGCGCAGGGCTGGCCGCGCCGATCAGGCCCGGCTCAAGATGCCGGTCCACGCGGTAAGGCGAACCGTCAGCCCGCGCCGCCTTGCCTCCGGATTCATTGAGGAACAGCACGCCTGCCGCGTGATCCCATGCCAGCGTGCGCTCGAACAGCGAGACGTCGTTGGTGCCAAGGCCGATGCGGGGATATTGCTCGGCGGCGCAGCGCGGGATGTCCACCAGCGTATAGTGCGGCGCGATATGCTCCAGCAGTGCGGCGCGGCGCTCCTTTTCGGCGAAGACCAGCGAAATGGCGGCAATGGGCGGCGTCTCTCCGCTCGGGCGTGCGGTGAAGCGCTCACCATTCAGCCACGCGCCGTTGCCGCGATGCGCGGTGCACAGCCGGCCGGAAAGCGGATCGTAAATCCACCCGGCTACCGTCTCGCCCGCTTCTGCCAAAGCCAGCAGGATACCGAAGGGCGGCTTGCCCTCGGCGTAATTGTTGGTGCCGTCGAGCGGATCTATGATCCAGCACAGGCGGTCCGACAGGCGCTCGAAGATCGCGGGGTCGGCGTGCGCCGCTTCCTCGCCGACAATCGCCGCTTCGGGCAGGATTTTTGCCAATCCTTCGGCCAGCATGGCCTCGCTTTCGGTATCGGCAATTGTCACCACGTCATTCGCCGCTTTCGACACGACATCGCCCGCGGTGAGATGCTGGTAATGCTTGAGCAGCGTGCGCTGCGCCGTATCGCGCATCAATGCGGCGACGGCTTGGTCCAAGTTGGTTTCGGTCATGGGAATCCTCAGGTCAGCGGGATCATGACCTGGCTGGCATAGCCCGGCCGCTCGCGCAGGCGCGCATACCATTCGGCGAGATGCGGCAGGTCTGGGCGCTCGACGGGAATCGAGAAGAAGGTGTGGGCATAGACGCCCATTGGCACATCCGCGATGCCGAAGCGTTCGCCTGATAGCCACGCGCGGCGGGCAAGTTCGGCATCGAGAATGGCCATCATCGCAGCGGGGTCAGCGGCCGATTTGGCGACCACCGGATCGCTCCCATTCTTACCGTGGCGCACGCAGCCTAGGAAAGCCTCGCGCTGGGCATCGGCAAAGTGGAACTGCCGGTCCATCCACTTGTCGCCATTGGCGCGCACGGCAGCGTCGTCGCTGCGGAAGGCCGGGGCATGACGGTCGGCAAGATAGCGCAGGATTGCGTTCGATTCCCACAGCGCGAAGTCGCCGTCCTGGATGGCAGGGACCATGCGGTTGGGGTTCATCGCCAGATATTCTGGCGTGTATCCAAACTGGCCGCCGATGTCCTTGCGCTCGAACGCGAGGTCCATCTCGATCAGCGCCCAGGCCACCTTCTTGACGTTGTGCGAATTGAGGCGGCCCCAGAGCGTGATCATCGCCAGTTCCCTTAGCTACGGTAGTCGGCGTTGATCGAGATGTAGCCGTGCGTCAGGTCGCAGGTCCACACGGTAGCCCTGCCGTCACCCAGACCAAGATCGACCTCGACCGAAATTTCGCGGCCCTTGAGATGAGCAGCCACGGGAGCTTCGTCATAATCGGCAACGGGTTGCCCATCGCGCGCTGCCCAGGTGCCGCCAAAGCCTATGGACAGGCGATCACGGTCGGCAGGTTCGCCCGCCTTGCCCACCGCCATGACCACGCGGCCCCAGTTGGCGTCCTCGCCGGCGATGGCGGTCTTGACCAGCGGCGAATTGGCGATGGCAAGCCCTACCTTGCGCGCGCTATCGTCTGAAACCGCGCCCGAGACGCTGACCGCAATGAACTTCTGCGCGCCTTCGCCATCGCGCACGACAAGGTGCGAGAGTTGGCGGCACACGTCCTCAAGCGCGGCGGCAAAGGCGTCGGCGCCGGGACTGTCATATCCGGTGATCGGCGCATTGCCCGCCTTGCCCGTGGCGAAGGCCAGCACGGTGTCGCTGGTCGAGGTATCGCTATCCACCGTGATGCACGAGAACGTGCGGCGATTGGAGGCCGAGAGGCACTCCTGCAGGAACGCGGGGCTGACCGCCGCGTCGGTGAACACATAGCCGAGCATCGTCGCCATGTCGGGCGCGATCATGCCGCTGCCCTTGATGACCGCGCTGAAGTTGACGAGGACGTCACCGATCATCGCGCTGGCGGTCGCGCCCTTTGCGAAAGTGTCGGTCGTGCCGATTGTGCTCGCGGCGTCTTCCCATGAGCATGGCTCCGCCAGCAGCGCCGCCTCGACGCCTGCGCGCGGATCGGTACACGCCGGTGGACGATACGAAGACCTGCTCCTTCGCGCAGCCGAGATGCGCGGCGACCTGCTCCATGATCTGCTCCACCGCCTCGCGCCCGCGATATCCGGTGAAGGCGTTGGAATTGCCTGCGTTGACCACCAGTGCCCGCGCATGGCCTTGCACGATGTTCTTGCGACCCAGTTCCACCTCGGACGAACAGCACACGTTGCGCGTGAACACGCCCGCAACCGCCGTGCCTTCGTCCAACTCTACATAGGTCAGGTCGCAGCGACCCCAGTCCTTGTAGCCTGCGCGCACGATATGCGGCGTGACGCCCGCGATGGCGGGCATGGCGGGGAAGGGCGAGGCGAGGGGGGAGATGGCATCGGACATGGCCTGAGCGCCTAGCGCGGGTGAGGGCGGGGTTCAAGTTGTGGGCAAGCTGCCTTTTCAACGTATGCACTATGTGCAATGATTACAAAATGATCAGTGGTCGATGGTTTGCGCTCGTTCTTCTGCCGTTTTTGGCCGTTCCGTTCAGCGCTTCGGCGAAGGAACCGCGACCGGCGGCGCCTATGAATAACCCTGGCGGTTGGGTCACGCCCGCAGACTATCCACCGGAGGCGCTCAGGGAGAAGCGTGGAGGTGCATTGCGCTTCCTGGTCCGGATCGCCGCGGATGGCACTCCAGTTGAATGCAATGTTATTGAATCGAGCGGTGTTCCGAGTTTGGATGAGAAAACCTGCTCACTCATTATCAAGCGAGCGAAATTCTATCCGGCGCAGGATGCCGACGGCAGGTCCGTCGCGAGTTCTTACACAAACGCCATCCGCTGGTCTCTGCCGTCAGAGGCCGCAAATGTGCTGGAACCTAAATCCGAGACGCTCAGCTTCATTCTCGACGAGGATGGCTCGATCAAGGACTGCAAGTTCGATGTCAGGGGCGCCGGTGCAGAAGCGATTATGAAGACCAAAAATCTCTGCAATTCCAATCCGGCGTTGCGCGAGCCGTTTCGTGGCCCAAATGGTCAGCCTATTGCAAAGCGGGTCATCATGAAGTCCTCGCTCGAAATCGAGGATGTCGCGCAGTAACCGCGCTTTCCCGATGGACGAAACGCGATGGAGTGCCTATCTGTCGCGGTAATGCGTATTCTGCTCGCTCTGCTGGCCATGATTACGGGCCTTACCCTGCCTGAGGTGGCGTTTGCTGTCTCGCGCACGGAAGTGGCGGATGCGGGCGTTTCCGCTGCCGCAACGGCCTCTGCCGAACAGCGCCAGCAGCGCTGTGCC
>JAZKBJ010000002.1:12452-22012 GCA_040388685.1 Pseudomonadota bacterium | reverse complement strand
CGCCGATGGCGCGGCTGAACACCTCGGTGCGCTCGAACACCGGCATTTCCACGCGGCGAAAGCGGTAGAGCTTGCGCACGCGTTCGAAGGTCTCGACGACGAAGGCGAAAGCCTCGGCATCCGCACCGAAGATGTCCTGGGTGCCGCGAATGGCTTGTGGGGTTTGGCTGCTCATGATGGCTGCGCGATTAGCCGGAATGGACGCAAACGGAAAGGGCTGCAAAAAGGTGCGCGCAGATGGTTGCGATTGCGACTGCTTCGGGCCATGAATTGCCCCATGATCAAGAAACTCGCGGCCGCACCGCTCCTTCTCGCCCTTTCCGTATCCACCCAGGCCCTTGCCCAAGGCACCGCGAACCGCTCCGCGCCGATGGCCGTGCCGATCAGCCAGACGGTGCCCGACGCGCAGGACGTCGCCTATCCCGGCACGATGACGCTCGACATCGATGCTTCCGACATCACGCGCGGCGATTACCGCGTGACCCAGACGATCCCGGTGTCGGCTGGCGCCAAAGAGCTGATCGTGCAGCTTCCGCAGTGGTTGCCCGGCAATCACGGCCCGCGCGGCACGCTGTCCGAACTGGTCGCGCTGCAGTTTTTCGTCGATGGCAAGCCGGTGGAATGGAAGCGGGACCGCACCGAGGTCTTCGCATTTCACGTGATGCTGCCCGCTGGCGCCAAGGAAGTGGTCGCCAAGTTCATCCACACCTCGCCACTGCAATCGGCCGAGGGCCGCATCACGATGACGCCTGAAATGCTCAACCTGCAGTGGGAGAAGATGAGCCTTTATCCCGCAGGCCATTACGTGCGCCGGATCAGGGTGAAGCCCAGCGTTACCTTCCCCCAAGGCTGGACCGCCGCCACCGCGCTCGACGGCATGACGATGGCGGGCAACCGCGCCACCTGGGCCGAGACCGATTACGAAACGCTGGTCGATTCGCCGATTTTTGCGGGCAAGAATTTCAAGAAGTGGGATCTCGGCCAGAACGTCACGCTGAACGTGGTGGCCGACAAGCCCGAGCAGCTTGCCGCCAAGCCCGAGCATATCGCCGCGCACAAGGCGCTGGTCGAAGAAGCGCGGCTGGCGTTCGGTGCGAACCACTTCGACCATTACGACCTGCTGCTGGCGCTGTCCGACAAGATCGGCGGCATCGGGCTGGAGCATCACCGGTCGAGCGAGAACCAGCTTGAGCCGGAAGCCTTCACCGAGTGGGACAAGCAGGAGTGGGACCGCAACCTGCTGCCGCATGAATATTCGCACTCATGGTCGGGCAAGTTCCGCCGCCCGGCGCGGCTGTGGACGCCCGACTATCGTCAGCCGATGCAGGGCGACCTGCTGTGGACGTATGAAGGGCAGGATCAGTTCTGGGGTGCCGTGCTGGGCGCGCGTTCGGGCTTGCAGGGCACGGACATGGTGCTGGGCATGCTGGCGGCATGGGCGGGCGGCTTCACGCAGGCACCGGGGCGCGAATGGCGTTCGGTCGAGGATACCGGGTTCGATCCGGTCTTCGCCTCGCGCAAGCCCAAGCCCTACTCCTCGCTGGCGCGCAACGAGGACTATTACACCGAAGGCGCGCTGGTCTGGCTGGAGATCGACCAGATCCTGCGCGAAGGCACCGGCGGCAAGAAGTCGATCGACGATTTCGCCAAATCGTTCTTCGGGATGAATCCGGGTGACTGGGGCCAGTTGCCGTTCGAGGTGGACGAGATCGTCACCAAGCTGAACGCGCTCTATCCCTACGACTGGGCGAAGCTGATCGATACGCGCATCAACCAGCCGGGCCAGCCGGTGCCGCTGGGCGGGATCGAGAAGGGCGGCTACAAGCTCGTCTGGAAGGAAGAGCCCAACCCCTACACCAAGGCGGCAATGGACTTCGGCAAGGGCCTCGCGCTTGGCAATTCCATCGGCATATCGCTCGACAAGGACGGCAAGGTCACCGGCACGCGCTGGGACAGCGCGGCGTTCAATGCGGGGATCGTCACCGGCATGCAGGTCATGGCGGTGAACGGCACGGCCTATAGCGCCGACGACCTCAAGAAAGCGATCACGGCGGCCAAGGGCGAAAAGGGTGTTCCGCTCGAACTGCTGGTCAAGCGCGGCAGCCGGTTCGAGACGGTGAAGATCGATTACAGGGACGGTCTGCGCTATCCTTGGCTGGAACGCGTCGCCACTGGCAAGGCGCCGACCGGGCTTGAACTGCTGCTTACGCCCAAGCGTCCTGGCGGTGCTGCAGCCTTGGCCGCTGCTGCGAAGAAGAAGTAAGGACCATGGCAGGAAGCGTGGCGGGGCTTGGCAAAAGGATCGCCCCGCCGCGCTTTGTGCTGTTCCTCGTATTGCTCATCGCCGGTTTCTTCGTGGATTGGCGGGTGTTGGGCGCATCCAGCCCGACCGACGCCGTGGCAATGGCGTTCGATCTGGCGGCCTTCGTGTTCCTGCTGTCGCTGCTCCCGGTCCTGCGCGACACCTCCGTCCCGGCGATCCGCCAGCACGCGGCGGACAATGACGCCAACCGCCTGTTGGTGCTGGTCATCACCACGGTGGTGACGATGGTCGTGATGGCGGCCATCGCGGGCGAACTGCCCAAGGCGACAGGCGGGGACAGGATCGCCATGGCCAAGCTGGTCGGCACGCTGGTGCTAACGTGGCTGTTCGCGAACACCGTCTACGCCCTGCACTACGCGCATCTCTATTATTCGGAAGCGGGGGGTGGAGATTCCAGGGGTCTCGATTTTCCCGGCGACGACGATCCGGACTATCTCGATTTCATCTATTTCAGCTTCACGCTGGGGATGACGTTCCAGACGTCCGATGCCCAGATCAGCGCCCGGCCGATTCGCCGGATCGCCACCCTGCATTCGTTTGCTGCGTTCATTTTCAACATCGGGGTGATCGCCTTCACCATCAACGCCCTTGGTGGGAAGTGATTCGGCCATAAGTCTTGTTGCGGTGCACAAGCCGCTTCGCTAGGGGCAGGCGATCTTCTCCACCCGCAATGAACAGGGCAAACCCATGCGTATCGACATGATTCCCACTGGCGACAATCCGCCGGAAAGCCTCAACGTCATCATCGAAGTTCCTGTCGGCGGTGAGCCGGTGAAGTACGAATTCGACAAGGCCTCGGGCGCGCTGTTCGTTGACCGCATCCTGCACACGCCGATGCGCTACCCGGCGAACTATGGTTTCGTGCCGCACACGCTTTCGCCCGATGGCGATCCGCTCGACGCGCTGGTCATCGCGCGCTCGCCGTTCGTCCCCGGCTCGGTCGTGCGCGCGCGTCCGATTGCGGTGCTGAACCTTGAAGACGAACATGGCGGCGACGAAAAGTTGGTCTGCGTGCCGGTCGATTCTACCTTCCCGTACTATTCGGACGTGAAGGAAAAAGAAGACATCCCCGAGATCGTGCTGCAGCAGATCGAGCACTTCTTCACCCACTACAAAGACCTCGAAAAGGACAAGTGGGTCCGCGTCGGCAAATGGGGCGGCGCTGACGAAGCCCGCCGCATCACGATCGAGGCGATCGAGCGCCACGACGCCGATAAATCTGCCTGATCCTTCCGATCGGTTGAAACAGAAAAGGCCGTTCCGCCAGCGCGGAGCGGCTTTTTTCTATTCCACCGGACGGCTGGAATCGAGCAGATCGTTGCCGTCATCACTGGCCCGTTCGTTCGCCACCATCTTGCGGATCTGCAATTCGGGCGAGGCGCTGTCGGGCGCGGTGTCCACCGTGGCGGCGGCCATGGCAGGCGCGGGCTGGGGCTCTGGGGGATGGGCCGCCTCGGCCTCAACCTGTTCGAGCTTCACATGATAGGTGGCGTCGGGCAGGACAAAGCTGGCCTCGCGCAAGGCGGAGCGCACGGCTTCGTAGGCGAGCGTGCGGGCCTTGCCGAAACCCGTCTTCGTCTGGTCCACCCAGCCGGTAAAGCGCAGGATCTGGGTAGTGCCTGGCATGTCCGTGATCTCCGCAGAGGGTTCGGGCTTGTCCAGCACGAAGTCGAGAGCGCTCAGCGCCTCAAGGCCTCTGGCCCGCGCGAGGCAAGGCTCGTCCGCGTGATCGAGCGTGAAATCGATGGTGAAGCGGCGATGCGGGTTGGTGGTGAAGTTGAGGATCACTGCCTTGAACACGGTCGAGTTGGGAATGCGCAAGTGGTTGCCGTCGAGCGTCATCAGCACGGTCGCGCGGCTGGTCAGGCGCACCACGCGGCCCTCGAATTCGTCGATCTTGATATGGTCGTTGCCGCGGAACGGCTGGCGGATCGATAGCATCAGCGACGAGACGTAGTTGTCGATCGAATCGCGCACGGCAAAGCCGATGGCGATGCCGATCACGCCCGCACCGCCCAGCACCGCACCGAGCAAAGCGGTTGCGCCGATGATCTCAAGGCCGAGCACGATCCCGCCGACCACGAAGGCAAAGCGGATGAACGTGCTCATCAGGTCGCCAAGGAACGGGTTGGGCGCAATGCGGTGCCACAGGGCCTTGCGCGCAGCCAGCCAATAGCCCGCGAAACCGACCAGCGCGGCCACTGCAATCGCCACGAGGATCAGCGGTATGGCCGCGACGATGGCATCGGCCTTGCCTGCCAGACCCCCGATGGCGGGGTTGAGATTGTTGTCGACGTTCAGGCTGCGCTTCAGCTTGTCCTGCACGGTGACCACACCCGAAACGCGCCCGGCCACGGCCACGGCCTGATCGATCGCGGTCTGGCTGGGCACTTCGCCGCTGAGCGTGACGACGCCCGATGCGACCCGGACGTTGACGCCCTGCAGGTTGCCGATCTCGGAGAAAATGCCCTTGATCCGGGCCGCGATGATGGCGTCATCGCCGGCAGCGGCTTCGATTTTCGCGGGCGTTGCCGAAGGTGCGGGACTGGCCTGTGCATAGAGCGCAGCGGGCACCAGCAGGGCGATTGCCGCCATCAGTGCAAGAACGGAACGGGCAGCGCGCTGGATCGATTGCATGCAGCAGGAATGCCCCGCCCATAGGCGGGGTTCCCGATCAGTCCCCGGCGATGCTCATCCCGTCCACGCGCAAGGTCGGCACGTCGATCCCGCGATAGACCTCAAGATCGTTGGCGGCGACCAGCGCGGCGAACATGTCGATCAGGTTGCCCGCCACGGTAAATTCGGCAATCGGCCCGGCAATCTCGCCGTTCACGATGCGGAAGCCCGATGCGCCGCGGCTGTAATCGCCGGTTACGCCGTTGACGCCGTGGCCGATCAGTTCGGTCACGTAGACGCCATCGGCAATGTCGGCCATCAGTTCGGCAGGCGTGAGCGTTCCTGCCTGCAGTATGACGTTGCTGGCGGTGACATGGGGCGGGCCGGATGATCCGCGCGAGGCGTGGCCGGTGGGCTGGTGGCCAAGCTGGCGCGCAGCAGCGGCGTCCATCAGCCAGCCGGTGATACGCCCGTCCTCAACCAGGTTGCGCGCGGAAGTTGGCAGGCCTTCGCCATCGAACGGGCGCGAGCGCATGCCGCGCCGCGTGTGCGGATCGTCGGTAATGGTGATGCCCGTGCCGAACAGTTGCGCGCCGTCCCGGTCAAGCAGGAAGCTTGCGCGCCTTGCGATGCTCGCGCCCGACATCGCGCCAAGCAGGTGGCCGATCAGCGAATTGCCGACGCGCGGATCGAACACGACCGGGACTTGTCCGCTCTTGACGCGGCCGGGATTGAGGCGGGAAACGGCCCGTTCGCCTGCCTCGCGGCCGATGTCGGCGGGTGCCATGAGGTCGGCGGCATGGCGGGTGCTGCGCCAAGAATAGTCGCGCTGCATCGCGCCGCCTTCGCCTGCGACGACGCTGGCCGAGAGGCTGTGGCTGGACGCAGCGTAGGCGCCCGCAAAGCCATGGCTGGTGGCCAGTGCGAACAGGCCAAGCCCCGCGCTGGCGCCTGCGCCTTCGCTGTTGGTCACGCCGTTTACGCTGCGGGCAGCGTCTTCGGCCTCTTCGGCCAGGCGGCGCAAGTCGAGCGGGCTGCGTTCCGCCAGATCATGGAGGTCGAGATCGGGCGCGCTGTCGCGCAGGAGCAATTCCTCCGGCGCAAGCCCGGCAAACTTGTCGGCAGGTGCAAGCCGGGCCATCGCCACGGCGCGGCTGGCCAGTTCATCCAGGGCCTCGTCGCCAAGATCGGTCGACCCGATCGATGCCGATGCGCCCCCGACGAAAACGCGCAGGCCGACATGCTCGGATTCGGAACGCTCGACGTCTTCCAGCGCGCCCAGGCGCACTTGCACCGATTCGGAAGCATTGGCGACATAGACCGCGTCGCTCGCATCCGCACCGGCGCGGCGCGCGCGCTCTACCAGCGCTTCGCAGCGTTCACGGGCATCGGCGGGGGAAAGCATCGGGGACGGCCTTTCGCAGCAGCAAGGCTGCGGGGTCTAGCGGGCGCATCCCGCCGGGGCAATCGGCCAGTTCAGAACGCGATGGTCGTCAGAAGACGGCGTTGAGCACCTTGAAGCCGCCGGTGATCAGGAACGGCAGCAGTGCCGCCAGCGCCCAGATCTTGACCTGATCGCGCCGGAAAGCCGCCTTGAAGGCCGGGTTTGCAGCCTGCTCATCGTCGAGATGTTCCCACCTGCGTTCGAAGTTGCGGAACAGCGGGATGATTGCGGCGACCAGCACGACAAGCACGAAAACGGGCAGGAGCGACGTGCTCGCCCCCTGAATTTCATGCATGGTGACGAAGATCTGCAGGCCGGTATAGACCAGCAGCCCATAGGCGACATTGTCGCTCATCTTCTTGCGCCAGTCGGTGGCCGACCTTGCCTTTGCACCCGGTGGTTGGAGGGCCTTGTTCACGGCACTTCCCCTGTTTGATCCTGCTCCGAAATGAATAGATCACGCGCCGCAAACGACTGCAAGGCTAATTTGGTACTGACCATCCCGGATCAGCACAGGATCACGGCGCACAGATGGGCATGCATAAATCCTGCCAGATTGCAGGCGGAGGGTTTGCCGGACCCGAACGAGCCGCTATTGAGGGGCCAAGTGCCTGAATTTCGATGTGCCAGATATTTGGACCCAGATATTGGACAGAGCCATAGCAATGACTGTGATCGACGAGACTGCCCCGCTTGCCAACGCATCACCGCCCATCCCGCAAGGCGGGCTTGAAGTGGTGTCGATCGCCAAATCCTATGACAAGCGCGCGGTCCTGACCGACATTTCGCTTTCGGTCGGCAAGGGCGAAGTGCTCGGCCTGCTCGGACCCAATGGCGCAGGCAAGACGACGTGCTTCTATTCGATCATGGGCCTCGTCCGCCCGGATTCGGGGCGCATCCTGCTTGACGGGGTCGATATCACCAAGCTGCCAATGTACCGGCGCTCGGTCCTCGGACTTGGCTACCTGCCGCAGGAAACCTCGATCTTCCGGGGCATGACGGTCGAACAGAACATCGCCACGGTGCTCGAACTGATTGAGCCCGACAAGGCCACCCGTGAGGTGGAACTGGAGCGTCTGCTCGACGAATTCGGCCTGGCGCGCCTGCGCAGCAGCCCGGCGATGGCGCTTTCGGGCGGTGAACGCCGCCGCTGCGAAATCGCGCGTGCGCTGGCGGCGCGCCCGTCGATCATCCTGCTCGACGAACCGTTCGCGGGCATCGATCCGCTTTCTATCAGCGACATCCGCCACTTGGTGAAAGACCTCAGCGGCCGGGGCATCGGCGTGTTGATTACCGACCATAACGTGCGAGAAACGCTCGACATCGTTGACCGCGCCTGCATCATTTACGGCGGTCAGGTGCTGTTCTCGGGCAGTCCCGAGGCGCTGGTCGCCGATGCCAACGTGCGGCGGCTTTACCTTGGCGAGGGCTTCACGCTCTGATGGCTGGATCGGGGGGAATCTAACCCATGGCGCTCGGCCCGAGGCTCGATCTTCGGCAGTCCCAGTCGCTGGTGATGGCGCCGCAGTTGCAGCAGGCGATCAAGCTGCTGGCGTTGTCGAACCTTGAGGTCGAGACTTTCATCGGGGAGGCGGTGGAGGCCAATCCACTGCTGGAAATCGGTGACAGCACGGCGCCCGAGGCGCTGGAGGCGCTGCCCGAGGAGCTGCGCCGCACCCATCTGGAAAGTTCGCCGGTTGACCAGCTCGTTGCCGAGGGCCGGGTGGCAGAGGACCGCCCACTCGACATCGACGCCAGCGCGCTAGACAGCGACCGCGATACCGGAGACGGCGCGGGCAGGCTCGAACTTGCGTCCGCGCGGGACGACCGGGGGAGCGGCGGCGGAGAAGGCCCCGATATCGACGAGCGCGGCGAGGCGGAGGAAACGCTTGCCGCGCACTTGCACGCCCAGATCGGGGCGACCACCTCGGACCAGCAACTGCTGTTCGTGGCGCGCTGGCTGATCGATCAACTCGACGAGGCGGGCTACCTGACGATCCCGCTGGGCGAAGCGTGCGATGCGCTGGGGCTTTCGGCCATGGTCGTCGAACGGGCGCTCGGGCTGATCCAGTCGCTCGATCCGACCGGCGTCGGCGCGCGCAACCTGGCCGAATGCATCGCGCTGCAGGCCAGGGAGGCGGACCGCTACGATCCGTGCATGGCGCGGCTGATCGATAATCTGGACCTTGTGGCGCGGGGCGAAGTGGCCCGGCTCAAGCGGCTGTGCCAGGTCGATGACGAAGACTTTGCCGAGATGCTCGCGGAACTGCGCAGCTACGACCCGCGCCCCGGACTGCGCTTCGGCGGCGGGGTGACCGAGGCCGTGGTGCCCGATATCCTGATCCGCGCCGCCAGCGATGGTGGCTGGAACATCGCGCTCAATCAGGCAACGCTGCCACGCCTGATCGTCAATCGCAGCTATTACGTCGAGATGCGCGGTGCCTGCATGACCAAGGATGCCAAGGCGTGGCTGGGCGAGCGGCTGGCCGATGCCAACTGGCTGCTCAAGGCGCTCGACCAGCGGCAAAAGACGATCCTGAAAGTTGCCGCCGAAATCGTGAAGCAGCAGGATGGCTTCTTCCGCCACGGCGTCGCCCACTTGCGTCCGCTGACGCTCAAGACCGTGGCCGAGGCGATTTCTATGCATGAATCGACCGTCAGCCGGGTTACCTCGAACAAGTACCTGCACTGCGATCGGGGCACGTTCGAGCTGAAGTTCTTCTTCACCTCGGGCGTAGGCTCGTCCGACGGCGAGGGTGCTTCTGCCGAAGCCGTGAAGGCGGCGATCCGCCAGTTGATCGATGCCGAGGAGCCAAAGGCGATCCTCTCGGACGATGCGCTGGTCGACCTGCTCAAGGGCCGCGGCTTCGATTTGGCGCGGCGCACCGTGGCGAAATACCGCGAGGCGATCGGCCTTGGCAGCTCGGTGCAGCGGCGCCGGCAAAAGGCGCTCGCGGCGGTCCGTTAGCGCTGGCGTGGTATGTTCGTTCACCGAATTAACAACCAATCGCCAATCTCCTAAGCGCCCTTAGCAAGTACTAAGCAAGCATACTACATGCTTGGCAGTTTTGTACTTGCATTGCTTAGTATAAAAACATTTTCATTTGAAAGTATCTTGATAGGTTGCGGTCATCAACATCGCCGCCTCAGTATTGTGCCCAAGGGCGGCAATAAGAG
>JAZKBJ010000002.1:6622-12442 GCA_040388685.1 Pseudomonadota bacterium | reverse complement strand
AGACGCTCGCAGGGGTACGCTGACCGCGCTAGGGTGGTCGCAAATGCAACTGCCTCGGGGAAATGCTTTCATGAGATTCCGGCTGATCGCCGCGGCGGCGCTTGCCTCCGCCGCCACACCGCTTTGGGCAAAGCCGGTCGAATACCGCATGATCTCGGACGAGGCGGACATTGGCCATTACATCGTCGACCAGCAGGGCAGGACGATCTCGGTCGATTACGACATCAAGCAGAACGGCCGCGGGCCGACCATCCGCGAGACGGTTACGCTGGGCAATGACGGTGCGCCTGCGGACTGGAAGATCACCGGGCGCACCACCTTCGGCAATGCGGTGGACGAGCGTTTTGCGCGCAATGCTGGCGGGGTAAGCTGGACGGATCTGGCGGGCAAGGGCGCGATCAAGGGCAAGGACGCGCCGCGCTACTACATCGCGCAGAACGGGTCTGTGATCGACATTTCGCTGCTGGCCAAGGCCCTGCTCAAGGCGCCCGGCATGGCGATGCCCGTCGCGCCGGGAGGTACGGCCACGATGGCGGCCAAGGGTTCGCAGGCGTTTGACGGGCCTGACGGCAAGTTGGACGTCACGACCTACGAATTGAGCGGGCTGGCGCTCGACCCCAATTACATCGCGCTCGATGCCTCGGGCGATCTTTTCGCGGTGGCCTCTGCCGATTCCGTTCTGGTGCGCAAGGGATACGAGAAGGTCGCGGCCGAACCCCTGCGCTTGCTCGCCGAACGGCTGGGGGCGGCGCGTTTCACTACGCTGCAGAAGGAGAACGCGAAGCACTTTGCTGGGCCGGTGCGTATCCGCAACGTGCGGCTGTTCGATCCTGTGGCCAAGGCCCTGACTGCGCCGCGCGATGTGGTCGTGTTCGGCAATCGTATAACGGAGGTCACGCCCGCCGGCAGCGCTGCGACGCCGGGAGAGACGATGATCGAGGGGGCGGGCGGCACGCTGGTGCCCGGCCTCTATGAAATGCATGCCCATCTCGGGCTGGACGGGGCGCTGCTCAATGTGCTGGCCGGAATCACCTCGGTCCGCGACATGGGTAACAACGACGATGTTCTGGACAAGCTGGTCGCGCGGATCGATGCGGGCGAGCTTGCCGGGCCGCGCGTGACGCGGTCGGGCTTCATCGAAGGCGAAAGCAAGTTCTCCGCGCGCAACGGCACGGTCGTGGCTACGCAGGACGAGGCGATTGCAGCCGTGCGCAAATATGCCGCGCGTGGTTTCTGGCAGGCCAAGCTCTACAACTCGATGAACCCGGCGTGGGCGCCGGCAGTGGTGGGCGAGGCGCACCGGCTGGGGATGCGCGTGGCGGGGCATGTGCCTGCCTTTTCCAATGCCGATGCGATGATCGCGGCAGGCTTTGACGAGATCACCCACGTCAACCAGCTGATGCTCGGCTGGGTGCTCAATCCCGATGAGGATACGCGCACGCTGTTCCGCTTCACCGCGATGCGGCGGTTTCCTTCGCTCGACGTGAAATCGGCCAAAGTGCAGGCGACGCTGGATTCGATGGTCGCGCGCCATGTTGCGCATGAGCCGACCATCGGCATCCACGAACTGGGTCTCACCGCCCTTGATGGACGCCCCAATCCGGGCGCTGTCGACTACATCGACCACATGCCGCCTGCAGAGCAGCGCCAGTTGAAGCAGGCCCTGTTCGGCACCGATACGCCGCAGCAGCGCGCGGAGTATGTCGCGGCCTATGCCAAAGTGCTGGAAACGCTGACCGCGATGAACGCCAAGGGCATCCTGCTGATTCCCGGCACCGATCTGGGCGGCGCGTTCACCTATCACCGCGAACTGGAGCTGTTCACCAAGGTGGGCATGACGCCTGCGCAAGTGCTGTCGCGCGCCACGCTGGAGATGGCGCAATACCTCCATCAGGATCAGCAATTGGGGTCATTGGAGCGCGGCAAGCTGGCGGACTTCTTCCTTGTGCCGGGTGATCCGGTGAAGGATCTCAAGGCGATCAAGGCGATTGCCATGGTGGTGAAGGACGGCGCGTTCTATTTCCCGGCGGAAATCTACCCGAAGCTGGGCATCCGCCCGTTCACGCCGTCGCCCAAGCTTGAATTGGCGAAGTAGCCCGGCTCAGTCCGCGCCGGGGCGCTCGGCCAGCATGTGCTGGATCATGCCCTGAAGGTCGGCATCGTAGCGGGCGAGAACCTGATGGTCTTCGGCCGTATCCCAGTGCGTGATCAGTTCGCGCCCGTTGAACCAGTGCAGCGCATAGCCTGGCGGATCGGCGATGATCAGGCTGCGCTGGTCGGGCACGTCGGGATCGATCGGGCGCAGATCGAGCGCGACTTGCGGCGCGGTTGACGGGCAGGTGATGACAATCGTGCTTTCCCACACCGTGGTGATCGCGCGGTGGATATGGCCGCAGACGATGCCGACGACATTGGTCCGTCCGCGCAGGCATGCGCCAAGGCGTTCGACCCATGGCTCGGTCGGATCGGTGTTCATCCATGGGATGCCGACTTCGACCGGCGGGTGATGCTGGACGATCAGGGTCCGCGCATCGGGCGCTTCGTCCAGCCGGGCGTTGAGCCAGGCAGCCCGCGCTTCGCAGAAGGCACCGCCGTGGCGGCCTTCTTCGAGCGTATCGAGCACGATCAGCCGCAGCGGGTCCGTATCCAGCACGTATTGCAGGAAGCCACCGTCGAACCGGGCTTCGGGGAAGACTTCGGCGAATGTTGCGCGGTCGTCATGGTTGCCGAGTGCATAGTGCACCGGGAAGGGCATTTCAGCGAAAGCCTCGCGCAGGCGTTCGTAGCTTTCGCGGTCACTCCGGTCGATCAGGTCACCGGTGGCGAGCAGCAGGTCGGGGCGCGGCTCCATCGCGGCCAGTTCCTCCAGCACGCGGTCTAGCCGCTGCCGGTTGAATTCACCGGGGGAATCGGGTTCGAACCCCAGATGAATATCGGTGACCTGCGCTATCAGCATCGTTCCCCGCCGCGACGTTCTAGTGCAGCTTTACCGGGAAACGCGGCCTTTCAGCCACGGCCACGGTCTGCCCGACGTCCTTCTTTCTGTCCTTCGCCGGTGCCCAGGGAGCGCCCGCATCCATATGATAGGAGTGGCACATCGCGCAGGAGGAATCGACCGGGTCTTTCACCGAAATCGACGCAAGTTTGGCGCCCTCGCCGCCGACGTGGCAGGTGCGGCAGCCGCCCTTGCCGTCGATGCCCGGTACGAGCAGGTCGGTGGCCTTGTTCGAGGTTCCTGTTTCGGTATGGCAATCGGCGCAATCGGTCTTGTCGTGCGCCTTATGATCGAACCAGCCCTTCTGGTAATAGCGATCGTTCTGGGCGACTGGCTGGACGGTGAAACCGGCGCTGGCCATCGTGCCGCCACGTGTCACCGTATGGCAATCGTAGCACATGCCGCCGTTCGAGAAGACTTGCGCTACTGCCTGTTCGGCCCGGGTGGGGTAGAAGCGCACCGCGCGGGCGTAGTCGGCAGCGGTAGAGCGCAAGGCAGCGTCACCTGGCACGCGCCGCGCAAGACCCGAAAGGTTGGCCGAGCGGGCGGGAGCGCCACCGCGATAGAACGCGCGCAAATCGGCCACCACCTGTTCGGGCTTGCCGTGGCGCAGCGTGCGGAAGGTGCCGCCGACCTGATCGAAGCTGAGCGAGTGGCAGGCCTGGCAGGAATCTTCCATCACCACCGGCTTGAACCGTGTGCCGGTGGAATCGGCCTTGTGGCAATCCTTGCAATCCAGCCCATCGGTTTCAGTAAAGCGCCCCGGCATGCGCCGGACCATCTGCGCGATGCCGTTGGTCTTCGACAGATGCTGGCCGTGGGTGAACTTCAACCCGTTGTTTTCTTGCAGCGCCGGAGTCCACGTCGCCCGCTGGAACAGTGGCTTGTCCCCGTCCATGCCGCTGATCACCATCGGCTTGAACTGGGGATGGGCCGTCCCGAAATCGGCGGCATCGGCGAGTTTGGTATCGGTCAAGCGACCCTTCATCCCGTTGTGGCAATCGGCGCAGAACTTCTGCTGGGTGGCTGGCATAGCGCCTGCCCCCTCATGTTCGGTGTGACAATCGACACACCTGCCCGCCGGACGATTGAACGCAGTGGCCACAGCGCGCTGCAGCGCGGCCATGCCGGTCGGCTCGCCGCGCGCTTTGAGCAGGCGTGACTTGTCGGCGATATGGTCGTGCGCATCCTTGGTGTGGCAGGTCAGACAGGCCTTGTCGGTGACGGCGACGAACGCCTCGGTATGGCAGGCCTGGCAATCGCCACCGAGATTCTTGTGGGCAAGGCTCAAGGGGCCGGACGACCACGTCTGGTCGGCATGGAAACTGTCGGGCCTGCGCGCTTTTTCCTGCATCGCCAGCGGCTTGTAGGTGATGTAGCTGTAGATCGGGAAGGCGAGGAACGAGATCAGCACCAGCACGGCGAAAGTCCAAGCCGACATCCGCTTGCCGGGCAGCAGGCCCTTGAGCGTGTAGACCGTGGTGATGTCCTTGTCCTCGGCGGAATCCGAGACCGCTTCCACCCGGCGCACAGTGAAAGCGAGCATGCCACTGTCAGCATCGCGGGAGATCGCGATCCGGTGGCCGCCGAACATCAGTTCCGCGCCGACCGCAGGATCGAGGACGGCGTCGGTGACCGAACGTCCGTTGACCTCGAACGGCTGGGTGCCGACCGAACTGATCGTCAGGTTGCCCTCGGCCGTCTGCACCACCTTGGCATGGCGGGGGTCGACCGCGAGGTCGGGCAGGTGGATGCCGTTGGCAGCATCGCGGCCAATGCTCAGTTCGTCGCCCTCGACAGTCGAGGGACGCACGATCTCCTCACCACTGGATTTGAGCGCGATCTGGCGGACAAGAAAGCTCATCGTTCGCTCACCAGTAGAAGAAGACGCTGACGATATGGGCGGAAAGCGCCGCAATCAGCGCAAAGGTCACGGGCACGTGGACATAGAGCCAGGCCTGCAACCAGGATTTGATCTTCAGGTGCCGTCGCATTCGGCCAAGCATGGCCTCCTTGCGCGTCAGCAGGGCATCGACCTTGTCGACCGGATCGTCGGCCACGCGCGGCTTGTAGGCGCGCATGCGGCGAAGTTCCGCAGCGGCATGGCGCGTCGCGCACTTGGGATAGCTGCCGGTCATACGGTTCCAGAACGACCCGGCGAAGGGGTCCTGCTCAAGGCTCATGTTGACCAGCGCCGCGCTTTGCGGATCGAGCGGCTGGGCCGCATCGTGGATCTGCCGGTCGAGCGAGCGCAGCGCCTCGATCATCTGCTTTTCGGTGATTGCGCCTTCATCGTCATAGCGGTTGGCCGAAAGCGCGCGCGGTGCGGTGGCATAGATCCAGATGCCGAAAATGCCCGAGGCGATGACCAGCAGCATCAGGCCCCAGGCCAGCGTGTGGACATTCCAGCCGAAGTGGAAGCCCGAATGAAGCGTGCCGATCACGGTCAGGCACAGGCCGAGATAGACGTGGGCGCTGGTCCAGGCCTTGAGGCTCCACCGCCCCGGCGTGATCGCGCGCTTGCGCATGCCCAGCATGGTCAGCCACAGGATCAGCAGCGCGCCGATCGTGCCGAGGGTATAGCCGAGCCAGCTTGATCCGAAGTGCTGCCCCGGCAGCGGAACCCAGATGTAGAGCGCCAGCAGGCCGAGCGCGAGCGCGGCCGAGAGCTTGCCCCAAAACAGGTTGTTATGCCGCAGGAATCCTTCGTGCGTGGCGGTGCGTTCGCGGCTGGTGCCGGTGCGCTTCTTGGGGGCTATTGTCGCCATCGGCTCAGGCTCCCTCGTTTTCGAGGCGGGCGACGGTCAGGAACTCGTCGGGCGAGA
>JAZKBJ010000002.1:1466-6612 GCA_040388685.1 Pseudomonadota bacterium | reverse complement strand
GATCGCGGCCCCCGTCGGGCAGGCGCGCACGCAGCTCGGCCCGCCTTCGATCCCGGCGCACATGTCGCACTTGATCGCCTTCTTGCGGTCGAGCAGTTCGTCGACCGCCGGGTCGCCGGTGTATTTGGTGTTCTTCTTCGACCACTTGTAGGGCGGCTCGCCCGGTCCCGGCCCGGAACCAAAGAACAGCCAGTTCAGCAGCGACGGCTTCTTTGGTGGCACCTTGTCCATGCGGATCACACCGTAAGGGCAGTTGCGCTGGCAATTGCCGCAGCCGATGCAGGTATCATTGATGAAGACTTCGCCGTCCGGCCCGCGATGGATTGCGTTGGGCGGGCAATCGGCCATGCAGTGCGGGTGTTCGCAGTGGCGGCACGATGTGGGGACGTGGAGGTGGGCGAAGCTCTTGCCTGCCTCACGGTCGAGCCGCGAGAGGCCGTCATGGCTGTCGGCGCAGGCCTTTTCGCAGTTGTCGCAGCCAACGCAGAGCCGTTCGTCAATCAGCAGGACGTCGGTCGCCTCGCCCAACCCTTGGGACACGAGGAACTTGGCCTGTTCGGAATAGAGATCGACGACGCCCGAGAAACTGTCCTTCTTCGATTCGATGAAGGCATTGGTGGCACGGCGGACTTCCATGTCCTTGCGCGCGCGTTCGAGCAGCGCGGGCTTGGCCGCGAGTACGCGCCCGAACGCCTCGCCATCGATCTTGATGACCTCGCTCTTGATCGCGGCGCGCACCGTGGCGGTGCGACGGCCGCCGTCGATCAGCGCCATTTCGCCGACGTAGGAGCCTGCAGGAAGGTATGACAGGAACACCGGCTTCCCGCCGACTTCCTTCTCCACGATCATCGATCCGACGCGGATGACATAGATGTCCTTGTCCTCGCCGCCCTCGGTGATCACCGCCTCGCCCGCGCGCACCTGGACGATCTTGGCGGTCCCGACCACTTCGGCGATGTCTGTGCTGGTCAGGCCCGAACCGAACATCTGCAAGATCTGGCGCTCGGTCGAGATGCGTTCGATAGCGCGGCGGGCGGTCGGCACCTGGCTTTGCAGCTTGAGCGCGGCGTTGCGGCTGATCTCGACGCAGATCGTGTCTTCCGCCGCCACGATGGTCGCGCCGCGCCGCCGCCCCGAAATGAGGCCGACTTCGCCGAAGATCGTGCCCGACGGAATCGGGATGACCTTGGACGGGTCCTTGGCATCGAGCCTGACATTGACCGAGCCGGACGCGATCGCGAACAGCGACGATCCCGGATCGTTCTTCTCGAACACCGTCTGACCCTTGGCATAGGCGCGGGCAGACGAATCGAGCATGAATTCGCGCAACTGCAGCGTGGTCATGCCATCAAGGATGGAGACATTCGTGCGCAGGAATTCCAGCCATTCATTGACCGAACGATTGCCGGGAAGGCCCGCGAACTTGGCTTCGAGCAGCGGCTCGTCGGCCGGTTTCAGGGCGCTGTTGCCGTTGATGAACTCGACGACATCGTAGCCCTGGTTCATGCAGTGCTTGATCAGCGGATAGCCCGCCAGCGCGCCGATCACGAAGATGCCCGGTGCGGTCGATTCGAATTGCGGTGACAGTGTCGGGAAGGCGAGACGGTCGGCGCTGGCGAACTCGATCCCGCAGCCTTCAACGAAGGCCCGCGGCGGGGCCGAGCCGATGCGCGCGATGATCCGGTCGCAACGGATGCGCTCCTCGCCGTCGCGGGTGGCCAGCGTGATCCAGCCCGGTTCGACCGATTTCGTCTCGGTTTCGTAGCGGATGGTCAGCTTGCCCGCCGCATCGTCTTCGACCAGCGCCTTGGCGTTGGGTTCCTTGGCGGTGGCGAAGCTTTCGCGGACGTTGGTCGATTTCGGCGCGCGGTTCAGCACGGTGACGACATTGCCCTGCGCCGAATCCTCGACCAGACCGCGCGCGTTCTCGATCCCGGCGTCGCCCGTTCCGACTACGATGATGTGCTGGTCGAGCACGGCATAGGGATCGTCCAGCTGATAGGTCACATGCGGCAGATCACCGCCGGGGCAGCGCATCAGGTTGGGATTGCCCTGCGTGCCGATGGCCAGCACGACGTTCTCGGCGATGACGGTCTCGCCATTGGTCAGTTCGATCGCATAAGGTGCGGCATGGCGCTGGAGTTCGGTCGTCGTGCTCGACCCGTCACGCGCGCGGGCGACGATCTTCTGGACCGAACCTTCGATCGCGGGGCCGGTGCCCTTGATCGACTTGACCTCGGCATTGTACATCACGTTGACGGCAAGTTCGGCGGTGCGCCGGTTCCACTTGTCGAGGATATCTTCTTTCTTCCCGGCGTCGAATTCCTGATCCGAGCGCAGGATTAGCTGCGATGGCGTGGCCATCACATGCTTGCCCTTCTGGTATTTGTAGATCGTGTCCGAAAGGTGATCGGTTTTTTCGAGCAACACGTGGCTCAGGCCAAGCTGCGCCGCGCGTCCCGCAGCGCTCATGCCTGCAGGGCCGGACCCGATAATCGCAACCTTGAAAACCTCGCCCACCGGTATGCGTCCCCCGCACCACGCGCAAGGACGGCGCCTGTGCCTGCGCCTGCCCTTATCCGAAAACCGATTGCGACCCCTGTCTGCGCCGACTTTACCCTATGCTTCGCGCAAAGCCAGCCGCAATTTGCGTGGCGCTGCCGTGGTGTGCCTCAACCGCTTGCGCAGAGCCCGCCCGGCGCGATATGCGCAAGGACAGAGTGACGGGTGCCGCATGAGGTGTCCGACAGGGAGTAATCGATGACCGAGCCCGATCCCGTGCCAGCGAAAAGCGAAGAAGCGCAGGGAAGCTCGCGATTCGGCAGGGTGGCGCTGATTGCGGCAGGCGTGATCGCGCTTGGCGCGGGCGGCGTGGCGATGATGCGCGGACCGGAAAATCCGCCGCCGCAAGCGCAGCCTCCCGCAGCGCTGCCCAGCCAGCAGCCATCGGTGGACGATGTGATCGCCAAGCTGGAAAAGAAGCTTGCGGAAAATCCGGAGGATGCCGAGGGCTGGCGCATGCTCGGCTGGTCCTATTTCCAGACCGAACGCTATGCTGAAGCGGCGACAGCGCTCAAGAAGGCGACGAAACTCGATCCCGAACATGCCGAGACGTGGTCGTTCCTGGGTGAGGCACTGGTTCTTGCCAGCAAGGAAGAAGGCCGGATGCCGCGCGATGCCAAGGCGGCGTTCGACAAGGCAATCAAGCTCGATCCGAAAGACGCACGCGCCCGCTATTTCCAGGCCGTGGCGATGGATCTGGGCGGACGTCACCGCCAGGCGATCAACGCATGGTTCGATCTGCTTGAGGACACTCCGGCAGACGCGCCTTATGCCGAGGATATCCGCGCAGTAATCCGCAATGTGGGCGAGCGCCGCAAGATCGACGTGGAAAAGCGTCTGGCCGAAGCGCGGTTCGCAGCGCCTGCGAACGGCGTGATCACCGACGGGCCACACAAGGCTGCCGCTGGCATTCCGGGGCCTACGTCCGAGGAAATGAAAGCCGCCGCCGGCATGCCCAAGGGCCAGCAGGAAGCGATGATCCGGGGCATGGTCGACGGGCTGGAGGCCAAGCTGGTCAAGGATCCGATCAATGCCGACGGCTGGATCATGCTGATGCGCAGCCGGATGCAACTGGGCGAGCCGAAGAAGGCCGCCGAAGCCTTGCAGAAGGGTCTGGCCGCGTTCCGCAACGATGGCGCAGCGGCCCGGAAATTGCGCGAGGCCGCCTCGAGCCTTGGTATAGCCGGGGCCTGATTCGCGGCGTCGCAGAACCAGAAGGCCCCGCGCAGGCCAGTTGTATTAACCTTGATCCGTTATGGCCGCATTATGTCGCAAGTGCGTGATTCATTCTGGGACACCCGAATTTCCGGGCAAAACCGTCCCGATCTGAATCAGGTTGGTTAGGGAGTGAGTCATTACCGCGCCCATCGGTGGTTAACGCGATGATTCTCATGGCCTTCGTTTACAGCAAATTAACCTTTCATGTTCATTCCTCCTATGGTTAATGGCGATCAACACGGGTTTAGTCCGGGTTAATTGCCACGGGGACATGGCAAGTAAGGGGCGGATCAATGCGCGTACTGCTGATCGAAGACGAACCGACGACCGCCAAGGCGATCGAACTGATGCTGACCACTGAGGGCTTCAATGTCTATTCGACCGATCTCGGCGAAGAGGGCCTCGATCTTGGCAAGCTCTACGATTACGACATCATCCTGCTCGACCTGAACCTGCCGGACATGCACGGCTACGATGTGCTCAAGAAGCTGCGCGTCGCCAAGGTGCAGACCCCGGTCCTGATCCTTTCGGGCATTTCGGAAATGGACAGCAAGGTCCGTTCGTTCGGTTTCGGTGCCGACGATTACGTGACCAAGCCGTTCCATCGCGAAGAACTGATTGCCCGTATTCATGCGGTCGTGCGCCGTTCCAAGGGGCATTCGCAGTCGGTCATTCGCACCGGCAAGCTTTCGGTCAACCTCGACGCCAAGACCGTCGAGGTCGATGGTGCCCGTGTGCACCTGACCGGCAAGGAATACGCGATGCTCGAGCTGCTTTCGCTGCGCAAGGGCACCACGCTGACCAAGGAAATGTTCCTCAACCACCTTTATGGCGGGATGGACGAACCCGAACTCAAGATCATCGACGTGTTCATCTGCAAGCTGCGCAAGAAGCTCGCGCATGCCTGCGGCGGTGACAATTATATCGAAACCGTCTGGGGCCGCGGCTACGTGCTGCGCGATCCCGATGAGATTGCGGAAACCGAAGCGGCCTGATCGCCGGATCATCTCACGCCATCCCTCGAAGCGGCTCGCCCCAAGGGCGGGCCGTTTTGCATTGAGGCGCCGCGCCTGGTTGACCCTTTGACCTCTCCCTGCCAATCGCGCCTCCCATGACTGCGCACAAATCCGGCGATCCGACCACGCTCAACCGACTCTATGGCCGCGCCAAGGGCAAGCCCTTGCGGCAGGGCCAGCAAGGGCTGGTCGATACGCTGCTGCCACGGATCGCCATGCCTGCCGAAGGGCCGATCACATCCGAAGTGCTGTTTGGCGATGATCGCCAGATGCATTTCGAGATCGGCTTTGGCGGGGGCGAGCACATGGCGTTTCGTGCCGACATGCTGCCCGATCACGGTTTTATCGGT
>JAZKBJ010000002.1:0-1456 GCA_040388685.1 Pseudomonadota bacterium | reverse complement strand
GGGGTGGCGCAGGCGCTGACTCACGTAGCGGGCGACAACGGCGCTCACCCCCCGCTCGGCAATGTCCGCATCCACCACGGCGACGCACTGGAAGTGCTTGACCGGATTCCGGACGGCGCACTGTCGTTCCTCTATCTGCTCCATCCCGATCCCTGGCCCAAGGCCCGCCATGCCAAGCGGCGCATGATGAACGATGGGCCTCTGGACATGATTGCCGCCAAGCTGCGGCCCGGCGGTGAATTCCGTTTCGGCACCGATCATGACGTCTATCTGCGTCACGCGCTCATGGTCATGCGCCGCCACAAGCACCAGTTCGACTGGCTGGCCAAGGATTGCACCGATTTCCAGAATCGTCCAAGCGGCTGGCCCGAGACGCGCTACGAGCACAAGGCCCGCACCGTCTACGGTCACGAAGTCTGGTACTTCCGTTACCGCAGGCGCTGAATCATTCGGTTCGTCGCAAAAAACTCTCCCTTTATGGTAGAGTATAATTTCTCTGTTCTGGCTATCATCGATCCCCTGTAGCGCAGCCACGCTAAAACAGGGGTGGAATCGCATGGAATTTCTGGCCGGGCTCGATTGGACGGCGTTGCTGCCGTTCATCGCCGTGGGTTTCGCCGCGCAAATGGTCGATGGGGCACTGGGCATGGCGTTCGGCGTCATCTCCAACACGCTGATGGTCGGTGTTCTGGGCATTCCGCCCGCGCTTGCTTCGCAGCGCGTACACATCGTCGAATGCTTCACCACGGCCACGTCGGGCATCAGCCATCTGATCCATGGCAACGTCGACAAGAAGCTGTTCTTCCGCCTGCTTCTGCCGGGCATGGCGGGCGGCATTCTCGGGGCCTATGTGCTGTCCTCGCTCGACGCTTCGCTGGTGAAGCCGTGGGTGCTGCTCTACCTCGCAGGGATCGGCATTTATCTGCTGGTGCGCGGTATCTTCTATCCGCCCAAGATCAGGGAAGCTGGCTGGGTCGCACCGCTCGGCCTGCTTGGCGGCTTCCTGGATGCTGCAGGCGGCGGTGGCTGGGGACCAGTGGTCACGTCCAACCTACTGATTCAGGGCGCGGACCCGCGCAAGGTCGTGGGCACGGTCAACACCGTCGAGTTCTTCCTGACGCTGACCGTTTCCGCCGCGTTCGTCTGGCATCTGGGCTTTGCCGATGTTGCGGGCGCCACACTGGGTTTCCTCATCGGCGGCATCGCGGCCGCGCCATTCGGTGCTTGGGCAGCGAAGCACATCCCGGCCAAGGCCATGCTGATCATGGTCGGCGTGGTGCTCACGCTGACGAGCGCTTACGGCGCCTACAAGGCCTTTTCCTGAATTCTTGCCGGCGGATGAGGCTTGTTCCGCAGCCTTATCCGCGCGAGATGGTTACGCTAAATTAACCAAGCTTTGCCAATCTGGTCCCATGCCGCACAAAGCGACTCCCGTTGCGGCAGGAGGGCAAGATCA
>JAZKBJ010000001.1:3610-4572 GCA_040388685.1 Pseudomonadota bacterium | reverse complement strand
GCTGACCGAGGCGGTCGGCGATGCGATGGGCTATGCCGAGAAGTGGCGCACGCACTGCGCGTTCCTGATGATCGACCTCGACAGGTTCAAGGCGGTCAACGATACGCTCGGCCATCTCGTTGGCGACCAGTTGCTGGCAATGGTCTCCGAGCGGCTGCGGCTGATCACCCGCGACGGTGAAGTCTGTGGCCGGTTGGGCGGCGACGAATTCGGCGTGGTCATGCGTGATGCGGCAGACACCGCCCGCATCGACGAACTGGCCCAGGCGGTCATCTCCACGCTGTCGCGCCCTTACGAGGTCGATCACCACACGCTCTATGTCGGCGCCAGCGTCGGCTCGGCGGTTGGCCCGCGCGATGGCTCGACGGTGGAGACACTGCTGCGCAACGCCGATCTCGCGCTCTACCGGGCGAAGGATGAAGGCGGCGGGCGGCATTGCCTCTACGAACCATCGCTCCACGCCCACGCCGAAGAGCGCCGCAAGCTGGAATTTTCGCTGCGCCACGCGCTGGAACGCAACGAGTTCGCGTTGATGTACCAGCCCGTCGTCGATGCGATGACCGAGGAGGTCGTCAGCTTCGAGGCGCTGATCCGCTGGAACAGCACCGAGCATGGCTTTGTCAGTCCGGTGAAGTTCATTCCGCTCGCTGAGGACACGCGCCTGATCGTGCCGATCGGCGAGTGGGTGCTGCGCACCGCGTGCCTTGAGGCGATGAACTGGCCGCCGCATGTCAAGATCGCGGTCAATGTCTCGGGTGAACAGTTGCTCGACCCATACTTCCCCGAAGCCGTTGTCGGCGCATTGTCGTTCACCGGCCTGCCGCCGCACCGGCTCGAGATCGAGGTGACCGAGAGCATCTTCGTGCGCGATGGCACCACCGCGCAGCACACGCTCGAAAACCTGATGGGCATCGGGTGCGGCGTGGCGCTCGACGACTTCGGCACGGGTTACTCGTCGCTCG
>JAZKBJ010000001.1:274-3600 GCA_040388685.1 Pseudomonadota bacterium | reverse complement strand
TATCTGCGCCGCATGCGCTTCTCGACGATCAAGGTCGATCGCAGCTTCGTCCAGGGCGCGGCCAAGGACAATCCCGAAAGCCTTGCCATCGTGCGCGCCGTCGTGGCCATGGCCGACAGCCTCGAGATGTCGACCACCGCAGAGGGTGTCGAGACCGAGGCCGAACTGGACATGATCCGCAAGCTTGGCTGCAAGAAGATCCAGGGTTACTACTTCGGCCGCCCGATGAATGCGGTCGATGCAATGGCGCTGTTTGGCCAGACCAGCTTCCGCGAACGCGCGGTCGGTTAAGACCCTACAGTCAGGCCGCGACCAGCCCGCGCACGATGCTTTCGAACAAGGCGCGGCCATCGGTGCCGCCGTGCGCAGCTTCGATCATGCGTTCGGGGTGCGGCATCATGCCGAGCACGTTGCCGCGATCGTTCAGTACGCCTGCGATGTTTCGGGCCGAGCCGTTGACGGTTTCAGTATAGCGGAACGCGACGCGGCCTTCGCCTTCGAGGCGGTCGAGCGTGGCGTCATCGGCGAAGTAGTTGCCGTCATGGTGCGCAACCGGGATGGTGATCTGCTGGCCCGCGTAGTAGCCTGCGGTGAATAGCGCCTGGTTGTTTTCAACCGTCAGCGCGACATCGCGGCAGACAAAGCGGATGCCGGCATTGCGCATCAGCGCGCCGGGAAGCAGGCCCGCTTCGGTCAGCACCTGGAAACCGTTGCATACGCCGAGCACGGTCACGCCGCGCTCTGCCGCGCGGACCGGCGAACGTGCCGCCATCGCGCCCGAGCGCAAGTAATCGCCATAGGAGAAGCCGCCGGGCAGGGCGATGAAATCGAGGCCTTCGGGCAAGTCGGCATCGCCGTGCCAGATGCGGTGGACGGTGCCGCCGCAGACCTGCTCGATGGCGACCGCCATATCGCGGTCGCAGTTCGAGCCGGGGAAAGTGATGACGGCGGAGGTGAAGGCCATGTCTTGCGCTCCTGCTCAGGCGGCCTTTTCGATGCGGAAGTTCTCGATCACCATGTTGGCGAGGAGCTTCCTGCACATCTCGTCGAGCGCCTCGTCGGTCGTGGTGTCGGCCACGTCGAGTTCGATCACCCGGCCCGCGCGAACATCGTTGACGCCTGCAAAGCCAAGGCCTTCGAGCGCGTGATGAATGGCGCGGCCCTGCGGATCGAGCACACCGTTCTTGAGGGTGACAATGACGCGGACCTTCATCGGTGGGCCTTTCGGACACTTGGGTTGGGAGATTCTTCGGCGCGCCTATGCAACCGGACGGGCCGAAGGGCAAGGTGCGAGTGCACAAGTTGACACGGTTTACAGTGTCCAGGGGCAAAACTCGGCCCCCCTTTCCGCCCAAAACCGGAGGCAGGCAGGGAGGGGAGCGGGCGGTGCATGATTCGGGTCATAGCGCCAAATGCGTAAGTAGGAAAACGGCGCTGCGCCGGGCGGTTCGCGCGCTATGATCCGTGATACCGGAGGACAGGATTTCGTCCTTGCGGCGACGGGTCTTGGCCAGTTTCACCATCGCACCCCACGCGACACAAGCCGCCCGTCGCCGTCTCTTTACATGACGCATGCGTCAGTTATTATCGGCGTATGCCGAGAGTGACCCCAGCCGACCGCCGCACCCGCATTCTTGAAGCCGCGCGTGAGGAATTTGCCGCGCGTGGGTTCGCTGCCAGCCGGATGGAGGACATGGCGCGGCGGGTGGGCATAAGTCGCGCCGCGCTTTATCTGGCGTTCGACAGCAAGGAGGCGCTGTTCCGCGCGCTGGTGTCCGAAGTGATTACCGAGGTGATGCCCAAGCTCCTCCCCGACAATTACGGCACGCTGCCGGCGGCGGCGTTGCTGCGCGGGTTCATCCGCATTGCGATGACGCGCATGGCCAGCCCGGAAACCGCCTTCCTGCCGCGCCTGATCGTGGGCGAGGGGCGCAACTTTCCCGAACTTGCCCGGTTTTATCACGAAACGGCGTTGATCTGCGTGCTCGGCGCGGTCGAACGGTTGATCATCCACGGACTCGGGCGGGGAGAGTTCACCTGTGCCGATCCGAAGATGGCATCGCGCACGGTGGCGAGCGGGATCATCTTTGCGGCGCTGTGGCGCGGCGTGTTCGAACCGGTGGGCGCCGAGCCGATGGACGTGGACTGGATGGCGGAATGCCATGCGGAGGTTATTCTGGCGGGGTTGAAGCGGGTTTAGGGGGGCGATTGGCCACATCCTGTTCGATACGAACGGGCTTTATCCGCACGAACGGGTCAGTTTGCGGGCACTGCCGCCCCTTCCGGCAGGACCAGCACTTCCACGGCCTTTTCTGGCGCAAGGTAGCGCTTCGCCATCGCTTGCAGGTCTGCCGCGGTGACGCTTTCGAGCCGCGCGCGGGCTGATCTGGCGCGCGTCAGACGGTCGGGTTCGGTCTGGGCGCGTTCGGCAAGGTTCATCCAGCCGCCGTTGGACTTGAGGGCATTGTCGATGCGTTCGAGCATCGGGGCGCGGGCGCGCTGGAGGGTGTCGGCATCGACGGGGGCAGCGGCGAGGCTGCGCAGGGTTTCGGTCAGGGCCCCGCGCGTGGGCGCGACGTCTGCCAGATCGACCGAGGCGGCCACCGCGAAGGTGCCGTAGCCGGGCCATACGCGGCTGAGGCTGCTCGACGCGCCGGGCGAGTAGGCCTTGCCGAGCTTTTCACGCACCGTATCGAGCACTTCGATCTGGGCGACTTCGGCCAGCAGCGAAAGCGCCATCGCTTCGCGCGGATCGCGGTCGTCGCGGGTGAGCCAGACCATGCGGACGATGGCCTGATTGGCCTCACCGGTGTGGCGGACCACTTGCAGGCCGCGCTTCGCGGTGAAGGCGCGCTGGCGCTCGGCGGTCCAGGCGCGGAAGTCGGGTTCGCGGGCGCGGAGCGCGCCGAAGGTTTGCGCGACGGCGGCGATGGCGGCGGCCTCGTCGATGTCTCCGACGATGGCGATTTCGAGCGCGCCGTGGGCAAGGCGGTCGGTGATGGCGTTGCGCAGCCGGGCGTAGGTCAGCGCCGTGTAGGCGTCCTGATCCTGCAGCGTGAAGCGCGGGTCATTATCGGACAGGATGCCGCCGATGGTGTTGGATAGCGCCGCACCGGGGCTGGAGCGCAGCCGGGCGAAGAAGTTGGCGATGTTCTGGCGGTAGAGCACTTCGCCCTCGGGCCGGTAGCCGGGGTCGGTGAGGAGCGCGGTCATCAGTTGCAATTGCAGGGCAAGATCGCGCGGGGTGGTGGTGACGCCGCTGTCGAACGTATCGCCGCTGGCACCGAGGCCCATGGCCACCGAACGACCCGCGAGCAGGGTTTGCA
>JAZKBJ010000001.1:0-264 GCA_040388685.1 Pseudomonadota bacterium | reverse complement strand
TCTTTGTATCCAGCATTTCGCCGCCATCGAGGTTGAGGCGGACTTCGACACGGTCCTTGGCGAGGTCCGTGCGCTTGAGGTTCAGGCGGACGTTGTTGGCGAAGCGGATGGTACGGATGGTGTAGAGCGGCTCGGTGGTGTCGGAAACGACGGTTCCGGGGGTGCCGAACCGGGTGTAGGCGAAGGGCGCGGGGCTGGGCACTTCACCGGCAGTGGCCTTGGCGTGGGTGGCCTTGTCCCATGTGTTGCGGATCGCCTCTGCGC